>CAIVRI010000106.1 GCA_903908265.1 uncultured Pseudomonadota bacterium | reverse complement strand
GATCCCTACACGCCCACCAATGCCCCAGACCTCGCTCGCATCTATCCGGCGGGATCCAGCTCGTAACCGTATGCTACGTGTTTCGGGCGAGCCGAGCGCGTGCGGCATCGCTCTTATGCAGCCCAGCCCCTCTTTAGCGTCTTTTTAAACGACGCGCACGCTCGCAAATAGAGATTAATAAGATTATGGTAGGGAATCCCATTCTGTGCTGAGAGGCTCTTGCAGTAGTCCACGGTGCCGCTATCCAAGCGGCTGGTGATCTGCCGCTGCGTCTTTCGAACGTATGGATTCGGTGTTGATTGTGAGAAGTCGTCGTTTTTTTCAGTGTCCTTGCATTGTAATTAATGACCATTAGGTCCTCTTGCAAGGCAGACGCGTAGCCGCCGTGGCGCTTCGCGCAGGCAACCCCTGCGACTGGCAGCGAGAATTGAGCCCCCGGCGGGCACTAGATCTGCCATCCTCGTCGTTTGTGTTACCGACTGCTAGATTAGTGCACCTCGCTTGCAGTTTGCCTTACCCGGGGGGGTAGATAATGGCCATTAGCGTATTAGAAGAGTTCCTGCTGTTGACGCTTGAGGATGATGGCGGCCAGTTCGATACGGTGCCGGAGATTTACCTGACCTGCGGTGTGGCTGGGGCCATCTTGATGGACTTGGCGTTGCAGAATCGCATCGACTCTGACCTCGCGGGCATTTGGGTAGAGGATCCCACACCGACGGGCGACACCGTGCTTGATGCGGTATTGGCGCAAATTGCGGCGCAGCCGCACCGCTTGGGTACCGGCGCCTGGCTGCGCAAGTTGTCTCTGACCGCGCTGCAGTATCGTCAAGCCGCGATCAGCAAGCTCTGCGACAGCGGGATTCTGCGCCAGGGCGAAACGGGATTCTTGTGGGTGATGAAGGGTCGCCGCTATCCGGTCGAGAAAGGCGCGGAGTTGGTGGAGGCGAAGCGTCGCTTAATGCAACTGATCTTCAGTGAAGAGATTCCGACGCCCAGAGATTGTGCTTTGGTCTCGCTGGCGTCGTCTTGCCTCGTGTTCGAGCGCACCCTGACCTCAAACATGCTTAAGCAAACGCAGGATCGCATTGCGCAAGTGGCGCGGCTGGACATGATTGGCGGCAGCATCGCCACGGCGGCGCGGGAATTTACTGCAGAACTAAAGAAGGGCGAGCGCGGCGCGATTTTGGGCGGCATCGCGGGGAACGTCGTAGAGTGGTACGACTTCTGTATTTATGGGTATTTCGCCACCGTGGTGGGGCCTCTCTTTTTCCCCTCCGGTAACCCTGCGGTTACGCTCATGGCAACTTTTGGTGTATTCGCGGTCGGCTTTGTTGGGCGACCGGTTGGCGCAGTGATTATCGGGCACATCGCGGATCGCATCGATCGTCGCAAGGCTGTGATCGTGTCGGTGCTCTTGATGGTCATTCCAAGCCTCGTCATGGGGCTGCTGCCCACCTATGCGCAGGTCGGCATGCTCGCGCCACTGCTCTTGCTGCTGATGCGCTTTATGCAGGGCATCGCCGTGGGGGGGGAATACGCCAGCTCCTCGGTGTTGCTAGTCGAGGCGGCCTTGCCTGGTCGGCGTGGGTTTATCAGCAGTCTATCTGACATGGGCGCGGGCTTTGGCATCATGCTAGGTTCGGGCGCAGGCGCTCTTATCATGGGATTTCTGCCACCGGCGTGGGGCTGGCGTGTCGCTTTCTTATTCGGCCTGGTTCTCGGTCTGATTGTCTTCGCGATTCGACGTCACCTGCCACACAGCGATACCGTGGTGTCCGTAACTAAGTCGACGACGTTGCCTATTGTGGAGTTATTCCAAGATCACTGGAAGACCATACTGAGACTGATCGGACTCTTGGTCAGCGGGTTTGTCGGTTACTACTTGGTCAACGTGTACTTGGTGACGTGGTTGATTGAGAACACTACGTTAGGCGGCCCCAAAATATTGGCGATCAATGCTACCGCCATCGGTATCTCGCTAGTCACTAATGCCTTCTTCTGCGCGCTGTCGGACCGAGTGGGTCGCAAGTCGCTGCTAATCATTGGCAACTTGCTGATCGCCCTATGTACGGTCCCCTTGTTTCTCTACATGCAGGGCGCGACCGCAATAGGGGTGCTGATGGCGCAGGTGACGCTGGTCATTCTGATGTCCTGTATGAGCGGCGGACAGACGGTCTACCTGGTCGAGGCGTTCCCACCGCACTTGCGTACGTCAGGGCTTGCGATCACTTTGAACCTCACCGCTGTTTTGTTTGGTGGCACCCTGCCACTGACGGCGGTTTGGTTGACCTCCTTGACGGGCAGTCATATAGCGCCGGCCTGGTATTTTGTGGTCGCCGCGTTCTTGACCGCCTTGATTGCCATACCGATGCGCAGTCTGGATGGGCGCCGTGCTTAGCGCGGTGTGGCTGCAAGAACCCGGTTGCTGATTACGTTCTTTGGTGTCGGGGTCTTGCCGCGCTGCGATCACCGCGTTTGCGCAAGACCGAGGGCGACGGGGTGAACGTGCGCATCGGAGTCGCGTCCGGTTCTGGGATCTTCGCAATCTAGCGCCCCCAGCAGGTGTAGGGCTTTTTGCAAGCCCAAAGGTGGTTTAATTCGGATCGGCTGCTGTGATTTCGCCGTTTTGCACTTGTATGCATTGCAGAGAGATACCCAGTTCCTGTTCGTATCGACGGATGAGCCGCGCCTCTACTTCAGTGACCAGTGACACGGCCGTGCCTTTCTCACCACCGCGTGCTGTCCGACCGACCCGATGCAGATAGGCTTTGCTCATCGTCGGGACGTCTAGATTAAAGACGTGGGTCACGCCGGGAAGGTTGAGTCCGCGGGCTGCGAGATCGGAAGCAATCATGATGCGGATAGTACCGTTACGAATGCCATCCATTGCGCGTTTTCTGTCGACCTTGGATAGCTCGGAATTCAAGTCTGCTGCCGCGAGCTTATGATGGCTCAACTTGGAGGCGACCTGTTCGGCAACGTCGTTGCGATGCACGAACACGATAGAGCGTGGTACCTCGAGGGCATGCAGCAACTTGCGCAGCATATCGGGCTTGTCGCGGGCTTCACAAACCAGATAAAGATGTGCGATGTTTTCGTTGACGGCCGCTGCGCCTGCGCGAAGTATCACGACATTAGGGGCGAGAGTTTCCAAGACTTGCTTGGTTTGCGGTTCGATCGTGGCAGATGCAAAAACTAATTGCCGGGCAGGCGGTGCCGCGCTGACGATTTTTTGGACCCAGTTCAAGCTTTCGTCGTTAAGTAGCCGGTCCGCCTCATCCATGACGATGGCGCACAGGTTTGCCGTCTTCAGTTTGCCTCGTCCAATGAGTTCCACGATGCGTCCCGGTGATCCCACCACCACGTGCGGCTTGGCCTTGAGCTTGTCGATTTGTCGCTCCGTTGCCGTACCGCCAATGAGCAAAACAGAGCGGACCGCGTAGGCGGCGTTGAGCGCAAGTTCACAGGCTTGTCGATGGATTTGAATAGCCAGTTCGTGGGTTGGTGCCACGATCACCACCTGGGTCTGCGCGCGCGTAGGATCGATGCGTAAAAACAGGGGCAGGAGATATGCCAGTGTTTTACCGGTGCCGGTCTGCGCCTGCAAATACACGTCCTGTCCGGCCGCGAGCGCGGGTATCGCTGCGATTTGAATGGGGCTGGGGTCAAATATCTGTTGCTTCGCCAGCGCAGCGATGAATTCTGTTGGAACGGACAGATCGGTAAACTTCATGAAATAGAGCTCGCTACGGTGGCCATCGAGACGTTCTGATCGCGTGGGATGGTTGCTGGACGCAGAGGCATGCTAACAGTATCGCCCGTCCGATCCGTTGTGGTTGTTAACAGGAATGGGGCGTGGTGGGTTCTG
>CAIVRI010000105.1 GCA_903908265.1 uncultured Pseudomonadota bacterium | reverse complement strand
TGCGCGTCATCTCACGCTCGGGGATCGCGCAACGATTGCCAATATGGCGCCTGAATTTGGCGCCACGGCTGCGCTGTTCGCCGTAGACCAGCGCACGCTCGACTATTTAAAGCTCACGGGTCGGGAAGACGCGCAGATTGCCTTGGTCGAGACCTATACCAAAGTGACGGGCCTTTGGGCCGATACGCTCACGCAGGCGCGCTACGATCGCGTGCTGGAATTTGATCTAGATAGCGTCGTGCGCACGATCGCCGGGCCCGCGAGTCCGCACCAACGGATCCCGGTGTCATCACTGACTGCACGGGGTTTGGCACATCCGATTGAGACGGCCGCGGGTTGCATGCCCGATGGTGCGGTAATCATCGCCGCCATCACCAGCTGCACCAATACCTCGAACCCTCGCAATATGGTGGCGGCCGGCTTGCTGGCGCGTAATGCGCAGGCGCGAGGCCTCACACGCCAACCGTGGGTGAAGACCTCGCTCGCACCGGGATCCAAGACGGTGCAGTTGTATTTGGAGGCGGCCGGCTTGATGCCCGCCTTGCAGCAGCTAGGCTTTGATGTGGTCGCGTTTGCCTGTACTTCCTGCAACGGCATGAGCGGCGCGCTGGAGTCGGCGATTGAGGCAGAGATTCTCGCGCGCGACCTGTACACCACGGCCGTCCTGTCGGGCAATCGTAACTTCGAAGGCCGTATTCATCCGCGCGCGAAGGAAGCGTATTTGGCGTCACCGCCGCTGGTTGTGGCGTATGCCATTGCCGGCACGATTCGGGTAGATATTGAAAAAGATCCACTCGGTCAGGATCCCGAGGGTCAACCGGTGTACCTCAAGGACCTATGGCCGTCGGATGCCGAGATCGATGCGATCATCGCCACGGCTCTCAAGCCCGCGCAGTACCGCTCGGTGTATGAACCCATGTTCGATTTCGCTTCCAAGGCGGGGATCGAGGTGAGCCCGCTGTACGACTGGCGCGCGCAGAGCACCTATATTCGCCGTCCCCCGTATTGGGAAGGTGCACTGGCGGGTGCGCGCACGCTGCAGGGCCTGCGGGCCTTGGCGGTCTTGGGTGACAACATCACCACCGATCACCTCTCGCCCTCGAACGCGATCCTGCCTGAGAGCGCGGCAGGGGAGTATTTGGCCACGATGGGCTTGCCGACCGAAGACTTTAATTCCTACGCCACCCACCGCGGCGACCATCTGACCGCGCAGCGCGCGACCTTTGCTAATCCGCGTCTGAAGAACGAGATGGTGCGCCGCGCCGATGGTGCGATCCAGGAAGGCTCCTACGCGCGGGTGGAACCGGAAGGCACCGTACTGCGCATGTGGGAGGCAATCGAGACTTATATGCAGCGTGGACAACCGCTGATCATCATCGCGGGCATCGACTACGGTCAGGGTTCCTCGCGCGATTGGGCCGCTAAGGGCGTGCGTCTTGCGGGCGTCGAAGTGATTGTGGCCGAAGGCTTTGAGCGCATTCACCGTACCAATCTCGTGGGTATGGGTGTTCTGCCGCTGGAGTTCTTGCCAGGCACCAACCGACTCACGCTGGGCTTGGATGGTACGGAGATCTATGCCGTGCAGGGTGCCTTGACGCCGCGCGCGACTCTGGCGCTCGTGATCGAGCGACGTTCGGGGGAGCGACTGACCGTGCCGGTCATCGGCCGACTGGATACGGCCGAGGAAGTCTCGATTTATGAGGCTGGCGGCGTGTTGCAGCGCTTCGCGCAAGATTTTCTGGCCGCGTACGGCAAGACCGCGGCCTGAGAGGACACGACCGATGACGCACACCCCGCAAGTCCGTATCCGCGCCACCTACCTGCGTGGGGGTACGAGTAAGGGTACTTTTTTCTCGCTCGATGCGTTGCCGGCACGTGCCCGTGTCGCCGGTCCGGCGCGGGATGCGTTGCTGTTACGGGTGGTGGGCAGCCCGGACCCTTACGGCAAACAGATCGACGGTATGGGTGGCGCTACCTCCAGTACCAGCAAGACGGTGATCGTGTCGCGCAGTACGCGCGCCGATCACGATGTCGACTATCTGTTCGGTCAGGTATCGATTGATCAGGCCCTTGTGGATTGGAGCGGCAACTGCGGCAATCTCTCCGCCGCGGTAGGTCCGTTTGCGATCACGCAAGGGCTGGTTGATCCGAGCCGCGTGCCCGCCGATGGCGTTGCGCTCATTCGGATCTGGCAGGCCAATATTGGCAAAACGATTCTGGCGCGCGTACCAATGGCCGCAGGCCAAGTGCTCGAGACCGGTGATTTTGCATTGGATGGCGTGACCTTTCCGGCCGCGGAAGTCATTTTGGAGTTCATGGATCCGGCGGCCGACGAGCCGGGTGCAAGTGGCGCGATGTTCCCCACCGGACAGGTGCTCGAGACGCTAGAGGTGCCGGGTGTAGGCTGCTTTGAGGCAACCTTGATCAACGCGGGAATCCCGACGATCTTTCTCGATGCGTCCGCGCTCGGTTACACAGGTACCGAATTGCAGGAAGCGATCAACGGCGATGGGGTGGCCCTTGCGCGCTTGGAGACCATTCGCGCGTACGGGGCACTGCGTATGGGCCTGATTCCAGAATTGGGCGAGGCGGCCAAACGCCAGCACACCCCAAAGATTGCATTCGTTGCCCCACCGCAAGCGCATCGGACCTCGAGCGGGAAGGCGGTGGCCGTGGCGGAGGTGGACCTGTTGGTCCGCGCGCTCTCGATGGGGAAGTTGCACCACGCGATGATGGGCACCGCGGCGGTGGCCATCGGTGCGGCCGCGGCCATTCCCGGCACGATCGTCAGCCGCGCCGCCGGCGGCGCCCGTGCTGAGGTGCGCTTCGGGCATCCCTCCGGGACCCTGCGGGTTGGCGCGCAGGCGCGCGCAGACGGGGGCAACTGGTCGATCGTCAAGGCTGTGATGAGTCGTAGTGCCCGTGTGCTCATGGACGGCTGGGTCCACGTCCCGAGCGACGCCTTCTGATCGCGTGCAAGGCGATGCGCCTTGCACTGCTGCTGCGGACGGGTAGGATCAGCCGCAGGTTACCTTGGATATAGGTCTGCTGTGCATTGCATTGCCCGTTCGTCTTACGCGGATTTGCCACCGCATTTTTACGCACTCGATTCGGTCGCTGCTACGGCGCGACCGGTGGTGGCGCGGGTCAACGCGGCGTTCTGCGCCGAGTTGGGGATCGAGGCGGTCGCGTTCGGGGAGTCCCTGCGGCGCTATCTCGAGCCGGTGGCTGATCCGCCACGCCCGCCGACGCTGGCGCAGGCCTACGCGGGTCACCAATTTGGTCAGTTCGTGCCGTCACTCGGGGACGGTCGCGCGCATTTGCTCGGCGAGTTGGTCGATGCGCAAGGCCGGCGCTCGGATGTGCAGTTCAAGGGCTCGGGTCGCACCTTCTACTCGCGTGGCGGGGATGGGCGGGCAACCCTGGGCGCGGTGCTGCGCGAATATTTGCTGGGGGAGTGCTTCCATGCGCTCGGTATTCCTACCACCCGTGGGATTGCGGTGCTGCTGACGGGAGAGAGGGTGCCGCGTGGCGTCTCCAAACCCGGTGCGGTCTTGGCGCGCGTGGCAGCCAGTTATGTGCGAGTCGGCACCTTTCAATTTTATGCGTGCCGTGGCGATGAGGACGGCGTGCAACGATTGGCCGATTATGCGATTGCGCGGCATGACCCGGATTTGGTTGGCACCGACGATCGCTATGGCGCCTTCTTGCAGCGGGTGATGGAGCGCCAAGCGCGCCTGATGGCCCAGTGGATGTCGGTGGGATTCATCCATGGGGTGATGAATACCGACAATATGGCTATCGCGGGGGAGACGATCGATTACGGTCCGTGTGCGTTTTTGGATCAGTACGACGCGAAGAAAGTATTCAGCTCGATTGATGAACACGGCCGCTATGCCTACGGCAATCAGCCGAATATCGCGATATGGAATTTGGCCCGTCTGGCCGAAACGCTACTGCCCTTGCTAGCGCCGGAAGAGCCTGCGGCGATCGAGAGGGCGCACACGGTCCTAGCGCAGTTTGGACCGCTCTATCAGGCCGAGTACGCGCGTTTGTTTGGGCGCAAGCTCGGGCTCTTGCAGGCGACTCTGGTGGACTTAGAGCTGATTTCGGATCTGTTGGCGCTGCTGTCGGCTAATGGCGTGGACTATACGGTCTTCTTTCGGGCGTTGTGTGAGGTGCCGGTACAGGGGCCGCGCGCGGTGGCGGTGTCGGCGCTATTTGCCGATACCGCGGGTTTCGCAGCGTGGGTCGTGCGTTGGCAAGCGCGCCTGCGCGTAGAGCCGGATGCGACCGAAGGCGCTGCGCGGGTGATGCGCGCGTCGAATCCGGCGTATATTGCGCGCAATCATCTGGTCGAGGCCGCATTGCTGGCGGCCGAAGTGGACGACGACTGGGGCCCTTTCGATCAACTGCTCGCAGTCTTGCGGTCGCCGTTCGTTGAGCGACCCGAATGGGCCCGTTATAGCGCGGCACCCTCGGCCACTGAAGTCGTCCGTCAAACCTACTGCGGCACCTGAGCGGCGATTGGCCGCTAACGGTGTGCTCAGTCGTGTGACCGGCGTTGGCGACTGGCGGTGGCTCGGCAGCGTTCAAAGCGCGCTTGTAGGTCCGCTTCGAGCGCAGGGTCCAACGGACCCACGGTGAACCATTCCAGTGCGAGGTCATCCATGCTGACTGGGTCGTGATCGGCGCCGAGATTGCGCGAAGCGAGCAGTCGCTTCATTTGATAGTCACGGCGCAGGTCCTGATCCGCATCGGGGGTCGCGCTGTCGGTAGCAAGTTCTGCCCGTATGCACAGCAGTCGCAGCGCCGCCGCATTGGCACTGACATCGCCAGACACGGCGCCGGTCAGCAACTTGCTCCAGTGGCGTTCGATCGCGGTGCGCGCGAATTTGGGCGCTGCGGCCAAGCCCGCAATGGCCGCATCCACGTTGGCCTTCAAGGTCTCCAACTGGGTATCCGCGGCGTTCTCGTGCTGGACCCAACCATAAGCACGGATCGCGCTCGCCGTGGTGTATAGATCCGACCAGGCTTGCGTCACTGCGCGGTTGCGATCGTGGTGAACCGCTTCTTGGCAGCGTTCAATGGCACGGTGGAAGCGGTGATACAGATCACGTGCCACCTGTCGTGGCAGTTCCAGGGTCTCAAATTCCTGTTGCAGGGCGTCGATGCCTTTGACGGCCGTGCGCAATACGTCGCCGGTGCTGGTGGCGATTTGTTCAATCGTGGCAATGAGTTCGGTCGCGCGCTCGGCGGCAGCACTCAAGGCAGTTTCAAATTGTGCCGCTTCTTGGGCGCTGCGTTCGAACACTGCGTTGCAGTGACCGCGGAAGGTCTCCCAGAGTGGGTTGTCCTGCTCGCGCGGGACGATGCCGATGTGCTTCCAGTTGCGTTGTAGCGCCTTAGCGCCGTCGATGGCCTGGCGCACGTCCTCCAGCGTGATCAGTGCGCTGGCCTGCGCAATGAGGGCCTCCTTCGCAGCCACATTGCGCGCCTGTTCGGCATCGAGTTTGGCAGCGATGTCCGTCATCACGGCTTTGAAGCGTGCCTGCAATGCCTCGGCGATCTCTTGGTCCACCGGGGCGTACAGGCGCCACTCACGGCGCGCTTCAACGAGGTTGGGTATGACGCGACGCCAGTTGGGAAACTCACCCTCCAACTCTTGGACGTAGTCGGTCAGTTGCACGAGCAGGGCCTCGCGCTTTTCTTTGTTCTCTGTACGCTGTGCGGCCTTGGCCGCAAAGTGCACTTTGCACGGCTCGTAGGCCCGGTTGGCCAGTTCTTTAAAGCGTTCCGTGTCTTCGGAGTCGTCTTCGCCGGCGCCGCGGTGCAAGGTCTTCCATTCGTCCTGTAATTTTCGGATGTGCTGGGCCAACTGCTCTGGCGCGATCTCGGCGCCGATCAACGATTGCATGCGCTCGAGCAATTCGATGCGCTTGGGGCCGACCGTAAAGGCGTGCCAGTCCTTGAGCTTGGTCAACTGTTCATCGGCCATCTCGAGCTGGCGTTGGAACCACGAGGGCAGGCTGAGGGCGGCGACCGCAGCAAGTTTCGGGGTCAGGCTGTCGCGCAAGCGTGCCGCACGTGCACTACCACCGCGATCGAGCGCGGCCTGCATCTGGCGCAGCAAACTGACCAGTTCGCGGATGGTCTCGGACTCGGCTTGGGCCTTGAGGTCCTGCTCCGCACGTTCGGCGGCGATGCGGGCCGATTCCAGCAGGGCAGCCTCGGTGGCCTGAGCCTGCGCTTGCTGTGCGGCTTCGCCGGCACGCGCGGCGGCATCCGCCGCTTCCTGACGCAGACGGGCTTTGGTGGCTATGGCATCGTGATGGGCTTGCACCACTGCACGGGCTTTGTCTAAATCGGCGTTGACTGTGCTTTGTAGTGTGACCGAGGCGTTTGCCTGCATCGCTTGCCAACGGTGCGTATCCGCCGTCAACGTCGCTTCGTAGATCGCATCGAAGGGCAGTCGCGCGTGGCGCGCGATGGCCGCAGCGATCGCGTCGAGTTCCTGTTGCGTGGCGGTGGCTAGACGCTCTAGTTCCAACTGCGCATCGCGTTTTGCGGTCAGGATTTTATAGACCGCATTGTCTTTGCCTCGGGATAAGCGAATCAGCTCGCGGATCCGGTCGGAATCCTGAATCGCCTCCGCCGCGCGTTGGCGAATACGGGTGCTGCCGCCGTCGACCACGAATTGGGCAATGGCGGGTTCACTGGCGGCGCTGAGCGCCTCCGTCAGCCGCGCTTCCTCCGCGGCGAATTCAGCAGACCGGTCCGGCTTGGGCGCTTTGGGTGGGGGCACGGGCACCACGGGAGCGATCGCGACCGGTGGTTTTTTGCCGAACAGCTTCGAAGTAAACGACATGAAAAGTGCCTTGGGGGCGAGAACTTATGTCAATAGTCTACATTGTCTCGATGTGACCATATCGTGACCCGATTCAAGGTCCGGGTGGGTAGCCGGGCAGCCCACCTATTGACCGTCCCGCGGGACGGTCGAATGCCACTCGCGCTGGCGCAGCAACTGCCCGTTTTCATACAGTTCTCGTCGGTAGGACACGAAGAAAGATGATTGGTCGCTAGTCGTATCGAGGATGCCGCGCCAGCGCAGCGTACGGTTCGGCAGTGTCACCACCGTCTCCGCTTCCCCGTGCACGCCACTGTGTTCAGGATGCGCATCGTCGGCGGTGTAGGTCATGCGCTCGTGCACCGTCTCCTGTCCCCAGTCGAAAGTCGAGGCACTGCCCCCACGCCACTCGACGGTGGCGGTCTGGGCGGCAGGGTCATGGCTGGCGGTCCATTGCAGTCCGGGGACATTGGAACTGACATGCAGGCCTGCCTCTTCCGCGTCGTCGCTCGGCGCGCCGGCAACGGCGGCGAATTGCGGTGGTGGCAAGACACTTTGTGCTGGCACCACCGGCAGGTCGACCCGCGAGCCCAAGGCGCCACCAAAGCGCAGCGTAGTGCTCATGGGATAGGGTGTCGGCCATACCATCGGCCACATCGCGTTGGACACGGCGATGCGCAGGTGGTGACCGGGTGGGAATACCCACGAGATCAGATGCAGGTCCAGACACAAGGGGTACTCGCGGCCCGGCTCGAGCAGGGTCGGTTCCCGATCGGAGTCGCGCTGGGCGCCGGCAAGACCGGCGCCGGTCACCAAAGTGGTGGTGCCATCGGGTGCGACGTCGGATAAGCGCGCGAACCAATCCGCGGTGGGGGCGCTCGCGCTGGCGGCCAGACACACGCGGGGCCGGCCCAGTATCGAGATATTTTCTTTTAGGGGCGGTGAGTCATAAGTGAGGCTGTAGGCATCCACGGTACGCTGATCGCCCCAGATATCGCCCCACCAGAAGTCGGGGCCACCACTCTCCTGTGTGGCGGCCGGGCGGTAGGCCAGCGTATGCACGCCGGCGGGTGTAGGGGCTTCGTGCAGTGCGTGGTCTGATCCCAAATACAAAGTTTCGTGCCGTAATCCGGCCGGCGGCCAGGCCGCTTCGGCACGCCACTCACCCGGAATGGTGCGCAGCTGTAGATCCGGCGGATACGCATGATTCATGTAGACCGACAACGCGGGCCGGTCCATTGCACGGTTCGCTTCATTCTTCAGCCAATGCGCCCACCACTCGACCGCAATATCCCGCCACTCGATGGCCGGTCCCGGTACCGCTTCATGCGGCTCGCTGTGATTCCAGGGACCCAGCAGGGCACGGATGGGTGAGTGCACTTGCTCGAGCATGCGCGGGATGCTGTCTCGGTACCCATCGAGCAGACCGCCAATCAAATACACGGGAATCTTGATCGACGATAACGGGCGCACGGGCGCCTCCCAGAAGGGCCCGTTGCGCGGATGTTCTTTGTAGGCGATGTACCAAGGGGGCGTGTCAAAGCGGGCGGCGAGGCTCGCCTCGTCGGTGGGAAAGTCGGGCGCGCGCGTCATCGAACTCAGCATGTCCACGTTCAGTTCGTATTCGTCCGCATGCATCATGCCGTCGAGGAAATGCACGTCTTCACGAAACAGCTGTTCGGTGGCATCGATTGCGATGATAGCTTTGAGCCCTGGCGGGTTGCGCATCGCCAGCTGGATTGAATTGAAGCCACCCCAGGAGATCCCAAACATGCCGACGCTGCCATTAGACCAAGTCTGATGCGCAAGCCAGGCGATGACAGCTTCGGCATCGAGTTGCTCGCGTTCGGTGTATTCGCGGGCAATCAATTGGCCTTCGCTGCGTCCCGTACCACGGATGTCGACGTGGGCGGAGACAAAGCCATGTTGGGCAAAGTACAGGTGGACGGGGGAGTGATTGCTGGACTCGTCCTTGCGATAGGGCAGGTACTCGAGTACGGCCGCAAAATGCTCCCCACGGGTCTTGGGTTTGGGTGCGTAGAGGGTGGCCGACAGTTTTACACCGTCCGGCAAGGTGATCCAGGCCTCGTGGATGTCGACCTCATAGGTCGCGCTGGGCGTTGGCGGGGGTACTGGCGTGGCGATCGCGGTAGCCGGTGTGGTGAGCGTGAGGATAGAAACGAGCACGAATAGGGAGCGGGCGATGCGCAAGACCATGAATACCTCCGCAGGACGCCGTCGGCCCGGATGGGTCGCTAGCCGACTCATTGTATGCAAAGCGCTGTCGTGGCGCTGCCTGGTGACGGTTGCGTAAAGAACCAGTGCACTGTAGTCGGTCGCCGTGACTAGAATGGCTATACCGCATCCGTCGGTGGGCGACGCGCGGTGTCATCGATGGCGCGGATGGGGTGCAGCGGGGATGCCCAGGCGGTTGCCGGCAAGCAGGAGCAAAGCATGAGTGGCTATCGAGGGAATCCAACGGGTTGGGATATCGGCACGGGTGTCGCGGGGTTTTGCTGGGCAGCCTCTAATGCGCGCGCCGCGGTGCTGCTGCAGCACGGCGTATCGGAATACGCTGAGCGCTATGTGGACCAATACCATCACTTGATTCCGCACCTGAATCAATTGGGACTGAGCGTGTATGCCTTCGATCTGGAAGGCCATGGTCGCTCGCCGGGCCGGCGCGTCGATACGGATGTGGAGACGTCGGTCTTGCATCATTTGGCCGCGCGGGCTTGTTTGGCCACCGCAGCGTTGCCGGTGTTTCTGTTTGGTCACTCGCTTGGCGGCTTGATCACCGCCACGAGTGTGTTGCGCGATCCACAGGGGGTGGTCGGCGTGGTGCTCAGCGCCCCTGCGCTACAAGTGCCAGCGCCGCCATTGCTCGCAGCCCTCGCGCCGCTGTTGGCGCGCTGGCTGCCGCACTTGCCGGTCACCCGCCCCGATCCTAATGGCATCTCGCGCGTGGCGGCGCGGGTACAAGCGGCGATCGCCGATCCGCTGCGCTATCACGGCGCGCTCTACGCGCGTTTGGGGGCGAGCGTATTGGCCACCAGCCAAGCCAACTGGGCGCGATACCCGGCGTGGACGACGCCTGTGCTGGTGCTGCACGGCACGGCCGATCGGTACACCGAGATGGAGGGTAGCCGTCGCTTCATTGCGTGCGTATCGGCTGTGGACAAGACGTTATACCTCGATGAAGGCGGCTATCACGAGTTGCTTAATGATCTTGGTGCCGATCGCGCGCTGCAGGTTGTGCTGGACTGGTTCGAGGCGCGACTGCGGCGGTAGGGCGGCGGGGCTGCGGCGATGGAAACCGTCCGCGCGCGACCCAATCGAGGGTAGGATGCGCCACCGTTCGTACCGGAGTCCTTGTCTGTAATGCTGATGCCCACCCCGGAGGCGGCCGCTCTGCTGGCTGAAGCGCAGGCACTGCCCGATTGCCCCCCCGAACAGATTGCGCGACGCCTTATCGAGCTGCGTCAGCTATACCGCGAGCAGCCGGCCTTGTTCGGCCCCCCCACGCAGGCCTTGTTGCGCGCCGCCGCAGAACGGGTCAGCGCCGCCAAGGCGCAGGCCCAGAGTGCGCGCGCCCTGACGGTATTGGCAGAGGTCTTTGGCTACCCGTCCTTCCGCGCCGGGCAACTCGAGATCATCGAGGAAATTCTGGCCGGACGAGATTGTGTCGGGGTCATGCCGACCGGCGCCGGCAAATCCGTGACCTATCAGATCCCCGCCCGGCTCCTTGGCGGCATTACGCTGGTCGTGTCGCCGCTGATTTCGCTGATGAAGGATCAGGTCGATGCTATGCGCGAAGTGGGCATCCGTGCGACGTTTTTGAACTCCTCTTTGGAGGCGGAGGACCGCGCTGAGCGTATCGCGGGGCTGCGCCGTGGCGACTATGAATTGTTGTATGCCGCGCCGGAGGGCATCGATGGGGCGGTCGGCCGCCTGCTCGGTTCCTTGGACTTGCGGCTGATCGCTGTCGATGAGGCCCACTGCATCAGTGAATGGGGCCACGATTTTCGACCCGCGTATCGGAACCTGTCGGGTCTCAAAGAACGCTTTGGTGGCTTGCCCGTGCTCGCCCTGACGGCGACCGCCACCGAGCGGGTGAAGAACGACATCATCGGACAGTTGGCGTTGCGCGAGCCGCACGTGGTGCGCGGCTCGTTCTACCGGCAGAACCTGCGTCTGTATGCCGTCAAGAAGGGTCAGAGTCACGGCACAGGGCAGGGCGTACGCGAGATGATACTTGCTCTCGTTCGGGCGCGGCGCGGAGAGCCGGGCATCGTGTACTGCCTGTCGCGCAAGAGTGCGGACTCGACCGCCGAGTTCTTGGTCAGCAAGGGGATCCGCGCGGCGGCCTATCACGGCGGCATGCGGCCCGAGGCGCGTGCGCAGACGCAGGATCGTTTCATTCGTGACGATGTCGAGGTGGTCTGCGCCACCATTGCGTTTGGTATGGGCATCGACAAGTCGAATGTCCGTTTTGTCATCCACCGTGATATGCCGCGATCGATCGAAGGCTACTACCAAGAGATCGGACGCGCCGGGCGCGATGGTGCGGCATCCGACTGCATCCTGTTTTACTCGTGGGCGGACGTGCTGTCCTTGGAGGCGATGTCCGAGCGCTCGGAGGCTGAGGATCCGGATGTGGTCAACCAGGCGCGGCTCGCGGTGCGGCGCATGTACGACTTGGCTGATGCGGGTGAGTGTTTGTGGCGGCGGTTGGCGGAACATTTCGACGAAGAGATCGCCAACTGTGGGGCCTCCTGTGGCCTGTGTAATGGGCTCGATATCATTCGGCTCGCCGCGGCGGTCCGCGTGCCGGCAAGGCGCCCAATACGCGCGCACGAGTCCGGTGCGGTGGTCGATACGGCGACGACTGATGCGGCCTGTACGGCAGCAACGGATGGAGATCTATTTGACCGCTTGCGGCAGTTGCGCAAGACGCTGGCCGATCAGCGCGGCGTGCCGGCCTATGTCATCTTCAGTGACCGTACTCTCGCCGATATGGCCGCGCGTCGGCCCCGGTCGGGCGCGGCGCTTTTGGAAGTGCACGGCGTGGGCAATGCCAAGCTGATGCAGTACGGCGATGCCTTCCTGGAGGAGATTGGTCGTTCGGAGCGGTGAGTGCGGACCGCATACGCATAGCGTTGCCGGGCAGTGCCGGTGATAATCTGCCGACTAGTCAATCGAAGCTCGCAGGTTTGCGGGTGAGGAGTGCGTATGGCGATCGATATGCAACTGAATGGGAAGCCTTTTTCGGTCACGGTCGACCCGGAGACGCCGCTGCTGTGGGTGCTGCGCGAGCAGGCCGGTCTCACCGGTACTAAATTCGGTTGTGGTATTGGCGCCTGTGGCGCCTGCAGCGTGCATGTCGACGGGCAGATCACGCGCGCCTGCTCGGTGCCGGTGCGGGCGGTGGCGGGCAAGTCCATCACCACGATTGAGGGGCTCGCAGCGCCGGATGGCACGCTGCATGCCGTCCAAGAGGCCTGGTTGGCGGCGCAAGTGCCGCAGTGCGGTTATTGTCAGTCGGGTCAGATCATGGCGGCGGTGGCGTTGATTCGCCGCACCGGCCGGCCCAGCGCGGCGCAGATCGATGAAGCGATGACCAATCTGTGCCGTTGCGGCACCTATCCGCGTATACGCAGTGCCATTCTGGCGGCGACCGGGCAGGCGGCTGCGCAGGGAGCGCCATAATGGGTATCAAGCGCCGAGCATTTTTAATCGGGGGTGCCGCGCTAGTGGGCGGCGGTTTGTTTGCACTGTCCTGGACTGAACGGGCGGC
>CAIVRI010000104.1 GCA_903908265.1 uncultured Pseudomonadota bacterium | reverse complement strand
TGTCGCTCTCGGATCAAATTCAACAAATCGGTCTGGAGCACCATCAGTCGAGCGAGAACGGCCAGGATCCCGACTATTTTACGGATCGAGCCGCCACGTTGGAGTCCCGGGACCTGCTCGCGCACGAGTACACGCACTCGTGGAACGGTAAATTCCGGCGCCCTGCGGACTTGTGGACCCCGAGTTACGACGTCCCTATGCAGGGCAGTCTGTTGTGGGTATATGAGGGGCAGACCCAGTATTGGGGTCAGGTGCTAGCGACCCGTGCGGGATTGTGGACGGATGGCGAGATGCGCGATCAACTGGCGACGGTGGCAGCGTTCTACGTGGAGCAGGCCGGGCGGCGTTGGCGCTCGTTAGCGGATACGACCGAAGATGAACTGATGAATGGCCGGCACCCACAGTCCTGGCCGAGTTGGCAACGCTTCGAAGAGTATTACTCAGAGTCGCAGTTGATCTGGTTCGATGCCGATACCTTGATCCGGGAACAGACCGGTGGCAAGCGCTCCCTGGATGACTTCGCCCGCGCCTTCTTTGGGGTAGAGGAGGGCCGCGTGGCGCCGCTGACCTACACCTTCGAGGATGTCGTGCAGGCCTTAAATACCGTGCTGCCGTATGACTGGGCCGGCTTCCTCAATGCGCGGGTCAATGCGGTGGCACCACAGGCGCCACTGGATGGCCTTACGCGGGGTGGCTATCGCTTAGTCTATGACGAACAAGAAAACCCGTTCTTGAAAGCGGCCGACAAGCACAAGCACCGATTGACGCTATCCTCCTCGGTGGGTTTGGTGGTCGATAGTGACGATGGGTCGATCGAGGAAGTGTCATGGGATGGCGCCGCGTTCAAGGCGGGCCTCGTCGAAGGCACGCAAATCTTGGCCATTGACGGGGTGCAGTTTGATGAGGATCGTTTCTTGGAGTCGATCCGGGCTGCGAAAACACGCAGTCAGGCGATCGAATTGATTGTGCGTCAGGGCGAGCGATTCCGAGTAGTTGCGCTCGATTACCATGACGGGGTGCGCTATCCGCACCTGCAGCGGGATGCCCAAATCCCCGCCCGACTTGATGATATTTTGCGGGCCCGTCACTGACATCGGGGCGGCGCTCGGCAACGGCTAGACCGTGCGCGGGCGCGGACAAAATCACCCAGAGCGGCGGTGTAAACCGCCGCCACTAGTCGAGTGCCACCAGAGCCCTGACACGTTTGCGGCGGCGGGATCCGCGTAGGGGACGAACCCCGGCAGTAGCCTCGGTTGTTAAGAGCGCTTGCCGGTGCGCTTAGGCGGCGCTGCCGCCGGTCTACTTGTTGCTCTCTTCGTCTTTTTCGTCGTCAATCGGTGACCAAGACGGCCCCGAACGCCCCGCGTCAGCGGTTCTTCGTTTCTTGTCGTGCGCCTAGCAGGCGATCAGAACACGCGGCCGCGCGGGCGGCGCGTTCAAGCGCGTGCCGTGCCCGGTGTTTCCAAACCATGTCCACCAGGTCCCCGTTCGCGCCGCCACAGCAACACGACCGAGGTCAGCGCGAGCAGGCTGACGGCGCCGAAGAACAACAACATGACGGAGTAGCCTTGCGGATGCGCGGCACTGGCGTGCGCTTGGTCGGCCAAGGCGCCGGCCACCACGTTGGAGGCGAGGATGCCGAGCGCCTGGATGACGGTGATCACGCCTAAAGCGGTGCCGAGGCGCGACGGTTCGACGATCAGGGTGGTCGAGGGCCAGATGATCGCGGGTACCAGCGCCCAACTGATGCCCATCAGCACTGTCGAGACCCACGGGTTCCAGTCGGTCAGACCCAGTACGGCCAGAGTCAGCGGTAACAGGACCGTACCCAAGCACAGTAAGAGCGCGCGGTGACCGAAGCGATCGGCCAGTAGCCCAAACAGGGGGGTTGCGAAGATCGCCGCTAAAAACACCCCAGAGTTCACCTGACCGGCGGCTTGTAGTGACAGATGTTTGGCGTGTTGTAGGTACTCGACCGCATAGGTCTGACGGAACGGGAAGAACACCGAGGCATACAGCACGTGCAGTCCAAGGATGTACCAGAACGAGGCATCAAACTGAAACAGGCTGCGCAGCGCGGGCAAGCGGTGGCCGGCCTCGGCCGCGGTGGTACTGGTGCGTCGGCGGTCGAGCGCCAGGAAGACCAGCGCCGCCAGCAAACCGAGGGCGGTGATTCCCGCACCCAGCCACAACGGCGGCTGCCAGCCGGCGTCATACAGCGGCTTGGCCCACGTCGAGGACGTGTTGCACATGAATGAGCCGACGCGGGCCAACGACAGAAACAGTGCCGTCGCCAGCGCGATGCCCGAGCGGGGAAACCACAGCGCAAGACCGGCCACCAAGGCCATGAAAATCGCGCCTTCGCTGACCCCGAATAGGAAGCGACCGATCCACATCAAGCGGTAGGGCTCACCGATGGCCGTCAGGATAGCCCCAACCACGCCGACCGCCGCCGTCCAACAGGCCATGCGCGCCGCACCGTAGCGATCGATCAATAGGCCACCCACCAACGCGAGCAAGACGCTCGGCCAGTACATGGCGGCGTTCAGATTGCCGATGTCGGCCTGCGTGAAGCCGCGTTGCCGACCCAGCAGATCGGCCAATTCGCCGATGACATCGGACTCGTAATAGGTCGCAAAGATCGCCAGCGCCGCAAGGCCCAGCGCTAGCCATCGGAACGGGGAGGCGGGAAAGTCGTGGCGGTCAGGCCCATCGCTGGCGGTTGCCGTCTGTGTCATCGGATTCGGGCTCCCTGGCGGATGAGTTCGGCCTGCACGGCCCCGATGTTAACCTGATCCACCGCTTCGTCACGGCGGATCGAGATCGCGGCGGCTACACCCGCGCCTTGGCCGCCGACGGCGCAGCACATCATGTTGCGCGCCGAGGCATGCGAGAGCAGATCACCGCCGATGGCGCGACCGGCGACCAACAAGTGACCGACGCCTTTGGGCACGAGTGCGCGGTAGGGCAACTGCCAATAGCGCCCCGTGGTGGGCAGGATCAGCACGCCGTAGCCGTCGATGAATTCCGGGAAGATGCCGATGGCATCCTCGAAGCGCCCCTGTTCGCGCACGTCCGTCTCGGTGAGGTTGTACTGCGCGTCGATTTTGCGCGTATCCCGGATGCCGAGGGTCATGCCGAAATTGCGTAATTTCGCTTGCTCGCAACCACCCATGTAATGACGCAGCGCCGTCATCGCATGAATGGCTTGCGCGCGCCCGTCGATTTCGCCGCGGGTCAGATCCGTCGGATTGGTGCCGTCGAGCCCTTGGATATGCACGAGATTAAGATAGGTCAATTCGCCGGCATCGGACATCGTGCCCCAGGTGCCGGCGATCGTGCGCAGGTCCGGTGGGATGAGCCCTGCCTCGACCGCCTTGGCGAAGGGCTTGCGTAGAAACGGTGAGAACAGATGATCCTCTTTGCCGGAGGTCTCGTAGTCCCACTCGTGATTGCCGGACCAGTCGCCATAGGTCTGTGGGTCCGCATGCACGGCTTCGATAAAGCCACGCTTATTGACGCCCGACATGGAGAACATCACCGACACCGACATCATCCGTTCGCGTGGTGTTTTCACGGTGGGCGCACCGGCCCGGTAGGCCATATCGGCATCGCCCGTGGCATCGATGACGCGTTTTGCAAGAATAGCCTCGCGGCCCGCCTTGCTCTCGGTGTAGACCCCACGAATAAGTCCGTCGACGATGATGGGACTGACCGCGCTCCGATGTAGCATCGGGTGGATGCCGGCTTCGGCGATCAACTGATCGGCGACGTACTTGAACATTTCCGCATCCAGCGCCGAGCTGGTGGACTGCGGTTCGGGTGTTGCTGCACCCATCTGCAAGGCGCGGCGCTCCAACTCCGGGCCGATACCTTCGCAATCGACCGTGCCTTCGCGGCGGTACCAGGCAAAGCCTTCCACGCCAACTTGGGTGATATTGCCGCCAAAGCATCCGTAGCGCTCGAGCAGGGTGGTCTGGGCGCCGGCGCGTGCGGCGGCGAGTGCGGCCGTCAGTCCGCCTGGGCCGCTACCGACGACGAGCACGTCGGTTTCATGCACCACATCGATCGAACGGGCGGGTTCAAGAATCTGCTGCATGGGTCAACCTAAGAGAGGAGAAGCTTGAAGTATGCTGAAACGACTGGTCCGTCCGGTTACAGGGCCGACCGGTCTGTCGCGTCGGCTATGTCCGAGGACGGCGTGCGGTATCGCAGTCGGGCATCACCGAGTGCATCTTTCAGTTCGTCCAGCCACGGTTCGTAATGGCGCCACTGATCCAAACCTTCGCGGTAGATCGGCTGTCGCACCTGCTCGGAGCTGGCGGTCTTGACGCTGCGCACGTTTTTATGAAACTCAAGGCATCCCGCTTCGAAGGGCAGCCCCAAAAAATCTAAAATACGGCGTACGCTGCGGTCGAGATCATCGACGACGTCTTCGTGATGGACCCGTAGTACCTGCCCCGGCAGCGCCGCATCCCAGTGCTGCATGAGGTCGAGGTAGGTGGTGTAGTAGCGGGCGATGTCGTTGATGCTGTAGCAGAACTCTTGGCCGCGCGCGAACAACTGCTTGAGATTGCCAAAACAGCAGGCCATCGGCTCGCGCCGGGCATCGATGATCTTGGCATTGGGCAGAATCAGTTTGATCAAGCCCACGTGCCGAAAGTTGTTCGGCATCTTGTCGATGAAGTAGGGCTTGTGGGTGCGATAAATCCGGGTGTCGTCGATATATTTCTGGCCAAAGGCGTGGATTTCTTCGCGGCTCAGATCCACGAGGCTTGCCGGATACAGCGGATTATCCAGATCCGGATTCATGCCCTGCAGATGCAAGGCATAACGGGGAATATTAGCCAGTTCCTGCGTGCCCTCGATTTGGGAGTGGGAGGCGAGGATCTGTTCGAGCAAGGTGGAGCCGGCGCGCGGTAAGCCAAGTATAAAAATCGGATCCGGCGCCGCACAGCCGAAGCCTTCGCGCGTGGCAAAAAAATCGCGGGTACAGACGCGTTTTTGATGGCGGGTGTTCTGCTCGAGCAACTCGGCGCGGTATTTGCTTTCCGCGCGTTTGAGCGCGTTGCCGCGGGCGTAATACTGCCAACTGGTGGCGTACTCTTGGCGATCCTCGAAGGCTTTGCCGAGCGCAAAACAGATATGGTAGCGGTCCATGCTCGACAGCGTCTCGCTCGCTTCGGCGCGGATCAGGCTCTCGATCTGCGCCTCGGTGAAGCGGTGCGTCTTCAAGTTCGCAAGGCTCCAGTACGCGTCACCAAAATTTGGGCGCACCGCGATAGCGCGATGGTAGGCATCGACCGCTTCCGGGCGGCGACCCAAAGTTTTCTCGGAGTGTCCGATCGACAGCAGTAGATCGGCGGCGGCCTTGGATTGCGGGTCGGTGTCGGCCAACACGTCGGCAAAGCGGCGAATGCCATCCTCGTGCTCGCCAAGTCCCACTGCCGCCGTTGCGCGCAGCGTGCGGTAGTCTATGCTGCGCGGATCGACCGCGAGCAAGCGATCCAGTTCCAAAATTGCTTCGGCATGCTTGTGCCGATCGAGCATCACGCAGGCATAGTCGCGGCGCAGTTCGATGTAGTCCGGATCCAGTTGCACCGCGGCTTCGAGCAGTACCTCGGCTTCGTCGAGTACGTCGCGCGAGATCGCCACGCGGGCCAGCAGGCGCAGGGCTTCAGGATGCTCGCCCTGGTTAATCAGGTGGGCGCGCACCAGTTTCTCGGCGGCGATGAGATCGCCTTCGCAAAACAGCCCGGTTGCTTTGATGACGTCGGGCGGCATGGTGCTGAGGCGGCGCCCGTGGGCTGCCGCAATCCGGCGCTGGCCATCCTGCCCCAGCAGTTTATAGAGGCCCTCGAGCATGCTCCAGGTCGCTGGTAGGGCAGGGTTGATGCGTACGGCCTGTTCATAAGCCTGAATGGCCTTGGCGGCGTCCTTGCGCGCGACATGGCAGTGGCCGCGCTCCTGATAGAGCAGGCTGGAGTTCGGGTGCACACGCTCCAGGGTCTCTAGGGTGGCAAGAGCATCGGCGAGACGGCGACTTTGCCGCTCAGCCAACGCCTTCAGATACAGGGCATCGCGGTTTTCAGGGACGCGGGCCGCCAGTGCGCTGGCCGCGGTAGCGGCAGCCTCGAACTGTTGCTCGCGCAGCAGTACGCGAATGCGCTCGACTTCCAGTGCAATGGGTGAGTAGGCGGGGTTGTTGTTCGACATGGCCGGTCCACAAAAAACGAAGGCGGGCATCGCTGCCCGCCTTCGAGTCTACCGCAACCGCACGCCGCGGCTGCGCCAGCGGCTATGGTTCGCTTAGAACTTGTAGCCGAATTTCACACCGAGGACGCGCGGACGCAACGGCACTTCTGCCTTGATGAACTGGCCCGAGGTCGTGAAGGTGCTGGCATTCGAGTCCGACAGGTTCGACCCGTACACGGTGGCAGTCCACTTGTCCTTCGACACGCCCAGTGAGGCATCGACGGTGTTGTAGCCCGGCATCTTGTAACGCAACCACGTGGTCGTCGGGATCGCTAACGCCTCGCCCGAGGGGAAGCTCGACGGCGTGTTGTTTTGATCGTCGATGTGGTTCAAGCCCACCAAGAGGAAGGCCTTGTAGTCGCCCGCCGCCCAATCGTACCGCGCATGCAGGTTGTACTGCAGCTTGGGCGAGAAGGCTGGCGTGGAACCCACGGTACCCAGCGGATCTGGGATATCGATGTTCTGGCCGCCTGAGCGCACCTGCGTGATGCAGGCGCCGGCGGGCGTCGGGTTGCCCTTCGTGTAGAACGTGTTACCGGCCGAGCGGATGCACGGCGAGTTGGTCTGCTTGGCATCGTTATCCGACAGCGAGGCCATCAGGGTGAGACCGTCAGTCACCTTGGCGGTGATCTGCAGCTCGAGGCCCTTGACGCGGTAGGTGGCGCCGTTCACGCCGAACGTGGTGTTGCCATAGACCGGCGGGTTGTAAATCAGCGTCTGGACGTCCTTCCAGTCCATCTGATACAGCGAACCGTTGATCTGCAGGCGGCGGTTCAAGAACTCGGTCTTGAAGCCCACTTCCATGTTGTTGAGCGAGTCCGGCGCGTACGAGAGCGGCTTCTCATACTGCGTCTTGAGCGAATCCGTAGCACCATGCGCTTGCCCAGAAGGCAGGGCCATGCCATTGGCGTCCACCCAGATCTTGGTCACACCCTTGGTGGTGCGGTTGAACGCGCCCGGACGGTAGCCTTGCGAGTACGTGGCGTAGACCATCGCATCCGGCGTGATGTGCCAGGTCAGGTTCGCGCGGCTCTTGAAGCCCGAATACGTGGCCTTGTGGAATTCTGCGTTGCGCACGCCGGTGACCGGATCCGGGTCCAGACCGCCGCCGATTGGGGTCGCCACGCAGTCGCCGTTCGGAACATTGACGCAGCTGCCGCCGGTGCCGTACTGCGAACCGATCTCGTTTTCCGTGTACTTGTAGTACCGGGTACCGATGGTCGCGGTCAGCGTCTTCGGGATCAGGTCGTAATCGACCGATGCGAAGAACGCGGTCTGCTTGTAACCACGCGCGAGATCCTCACCGAAGTTCACGCCGGAATTGCGGGTGTTCGGGTTGATCGCCGCGTTGACCGGGGTCACGTTGCTCAAGCAGATCGGACCGCCAACGAGCGCGGCAGCCAGATTGCTCGGGGTGCAGTCCGGGATCGACTTCTGGTAGAAGTCCATCGAGTCCTTGATCTGGAAGTCTTCCCAGTAGGCGCCGACGAGGCCGCGCAGGCGCAGGTCGTCCGGTGTCGAGAGACGGAACTCGTGGCTCTGGTGGGTGTTTTCGATCGTGTCGTGCCAGCCCATGACGGGCGTGTAGCAGGTCGATGGGCCCGGTGCGCCGAAGTTCGAAGCGCCAGCAGGACCGCCCGAGCAGGAGTAGTAGAACCCGCCCGCGGTGCGGGTGTAGTTCGTGTAGTCCATGCTCTGTTCAATGTGGCGGCTCAGGTAGGAACCGGTATAGACCGCCTTGAGTTGGCCGATCTTGCCATTGACCGTCCAGGAGGTCAGTGAGGCTCGGTCCTTGTTGTAAGCCGGGAAGAACGAGGTCTCTTCGAGCGGATTGAGCTTCTGGAAATTCACGCCCGTCGGGTACTGCACGCTCATGCCTTCAGCGTCCATGTTCTGATACGACTGGCCGACGAGCACATCCCAATCATCATTGATCTGATACAGCGCCGAGACACGGGCACCGTTGTAGGTCACCGGGTTCTGCGCTTTCTTAGCGATCGCGTAGTTGTTGTAGGTGTCCAGATGCGCCGGGTAGGCGCTCGAGTAGGCTGATGGACCGAGGTCGGCCGCGCTGCGGGTGAACTGCGACGGTACGTTATCGATGTAACCGCCGCGCTGATCGTTGTAGATCACGGCGCGTACGGCGAGCTTGTCATCAATCAGCGGCAGGTTCAGCACTGCATTCACGGAGGTGTTCGGGTCGCCGTGCGCGGTCACGCCGTAACCGGCCTCGACCGAACCCTCGGTCTTGTTCAGGCGGGGCTTGTTGGTGATGTAACGGATCGCACCGGCTTCCGCGCCACCGCCGAACAGGGTGCCTTGCGGACCCTCGAGCACTTCGACGCGCTCCATGTCGACCATGTAGATGTCGAGGTTACGCGCAGGGAAGGTCAGCGACTGGTCATCGAGGTAGGTGGCGACGTTCGGGAACGGCGCGATCGAAGCCGAGGACTGGCCGCCGGCGAAACCGGCCGAGAGGCCGCGCATGAAGATGTTGCCTTGGCCCGGGCCGTTGGTACCGAAGGTGACGTTCGGGAGCATCTTGATGACGTCGTCGAAGGTCGAGATGTTGAGCTTCGACAGCGAGTCGCCGCCGATCGCTTGGATCGTGATGGGCACGTCTTGGATGGATTCGTTGCGCCGCTGTGCGGTCACGACGATTTCTTCGATGCCGCCGGTTTCAGCGGCGACGGCAACGCCAGCGCTGGCGCTCAAAGCCGCGAGTACGGCGTAGGCGATCTTATGATTGGATTTCAAGAGCAGTCTCCCTAGAGGGGTGAGTGTAAAAAACGCAACAAACCGAATTCTTGCTCGGTGGCGCTCGCCGCCAGCGCAGCACCAAATAAACGGATTCAAAGGCCCTGCCGAACCCGGACATCCAGCCCCCGGTAACAGAGTGCGCCTTCCAAATAAGGTGCATACAGGCCTCTGTTCCCGGGAAGTTGGCATAATGACCCGCTAAGGTTACATTATTTTGACAACCGCGCCACCTGCACTTGACCACAGGGGCGCGTTCTACAAGACCGACGGGTCGGGCTGCGATGGCCAAAAGGTCTTGCGCGGCAGTTGACGCGCTGCAACAACGCGCTGTCCGTCGCGCCAGAGCAACAACAGTGCCCGCTACGGTCTTGTGCATGTCAGAATCCGTGGCCTGACTGTCGCCGACCACCGACCACCGACCACCGATCACGCACGACCGAGGAGGGAACTTGGCCCGATCCTTGCGCGAGAGACTCGAACACGCCCACCCGGTGGTCTTTACCACCGCCGCAGCCTTGGCCGGCTTTGCCGCCTATTTTGCAATGTATGCCTTTCGCAAACCGTTTTCGGTGGCGACCTACGCCCATGTGGCGGGTTGGCCATTCGCCCTGGACTATAAGATTGCCTTGGTGTTGGCGCAGGTGCTCGGCTACGCCCTGTCCAAGATGATTGGGATCAAAGTGATCTCGGAATTGCCGCCGCGGTGGCGGCCGATGGCGATCCTCGGCCTTATTCTGGGCGCTTGGTTGTCCCTGATCGGCTTTGCGTTGGTGCCGGCGCCGTGGAACGTCGGCTTTATGTTCCTGAATGGCTTGCCGCTCGGCATGATCTGGGGCCTCGTGTTCGGGTTCATGGAGGGGCGGCGCACCTCGGAAGTGCTCGGCGCCGTGGTCTGCGCCAGCTTTATTGTCTCCTCAGGGGCCGTCAAATCGGTCGGCAAGTGGCTGATGACGGGCTGGGACGTGCCGGTCCACTGGATGCCGGCGGCCACTGGGGCGCTGTTCATCCCGGTGCTGTTGCTGGCGGTGTGGGTGTTGGCCTCGCTGCCGGCGCCGAGCCCTGCCGATGAGGCGGCGCGCGTCAAGCGCATGCCGATGGATGGCCGGGCCCGCGCGGCGTTTCTGCGGCAATACGGGCTCGGCATCCTATTGCTGGTGATTACCTATGTGTTCGCCACCGCACTGCGCGACTTCCGGGATAACTTCGCGGCGGAATTGTGGTCGGCGCTCGGCCGGGGCAATGGGGTGGCCATTTTTACCGCCAGCGAAGTGCCGGTGGCGGGTCTTGCGCTGCTGGTGCTGGGTCTGATCATTGTGGTCAAAGACAACGCGCGCGCGCTGATGGTGATCCACGGCGTGGTGTTTGGTGGCCTGTTCTTGCTCGGGGCCTCGACCTTGGCGTTTCGGTGCGGCTACTTGGGACCGGTCACGTGGATGATTTTGTCCGGTGCAGGCCTCTACATGGCGTACACACCCTTCAACGCGATGTTGTTTGATCGGATGGTCGCGGTCAGCGGCCGGGTTGGTACGGCCGGCTTTTTGATTTATGTGGCCGACACGGCCGGTTACTTTGGGAGTTCCGGTTTGCTGATTTGGCGCAACTTCGGTCTCGTCTCCTTGAACTGGCTGGAGGTCTTTGTGCAGGCCGCCTACACCGTCAGTGTGATGGGCATGGTCTGCGTCGCCGGTGCCGCGGTCTATTTTCAACGGCAGCACCAGAAGAGCGGCTGACGCGGTCAGCCGCGCTGTTCAGAGAAACTGGCGTGTTCGAGGCTGGCGGCGGTCGCGGCACCGCGCGCCTTGATGGCACGGATTTCGTTGACCAGCTCAAGCGCTGTCTGCGTGCAGGGTGGCAGTTCGGCCTCGCTGTAGCCCAGTGGGGTGGTGCGCTCGCCCCAGCGCAGCAAATGCGCGGACAGCGTCAGACCGCCGCCAAAGGCTGGCATCAGAATGAGGTCGCGCGCTTGCACGCGACCTTCCTCCACCGCTTCGACCAGCGCCACGGGGGCGGTGGCCGAACTCATGTTGCCGTACTTTTGGACCGTCAAAAAGACCTTCTCGAGGGGCGTGCCGGTGTACTTGGCCACCGCTTCGATGATGCGCAGGTTGGCCTGGTGGGGGACCACCAGCGCGATGTCATCCGTGGTGACGCCAGCCCGCTGGAGTACATCGACGGAGGCTTCACTCATGCCGCGCACGGCTTTTTTGAAGATCTCCTGGCCATCGAAGTCCCAACGCGTCTGGCCAAAGTCCAGCCCGTGTAATGCGTACTGTGTGCCGATGCCGCGTACCCGCAGAATCTGGCGCGCATCCGCGTAGCACTGCAGTTTTTCTTTGATGACGCCGGACTCGGTATCGCTGGCTTCGATCAACATGGCCGCGGCGCCGTCACCGAAGAGCACGGCGACGTTACGGTTATCCCAGTCCATATACCGGGAAATCAGTTCGACGCCAATCAGCAACGCGTTGCGCACGACGCCGGTCTTGATCATAGCGGTGCCAATCGATAGCGCGTACATAAAGCTGGTGCAGGCCGTATTGACGTCGATGGACGCCGCGTGGGTGGCGCCAATGCGTTGCTGCACGCCGGAGGCACTGTTGGGTACGGCCTCGTCATTGCTGACGCTGCCGTAGATCACCAGATCCACGTCGGCGCCGGTCTTGCCGGCGCAAGCCAAGGCCCGCTGTGCCGCGACAATCGCCAATTCAATGCCAGGGACATGCGAGACGCGCCGTTCGACCATGCCGGTCCGCGAGCGAATCCACGCGTCGTCGGTCTCCAGAAAGGTGGACAGGTCCGCGTTGCTGAGCACGGCGGGGGGCAAACATTTACCCCAGCCGGTAATGGCAGCGTAGGTCATTGGGGGACTCCGTGCGAAACAGTGCAGGGATTCTGACTGGAAGGGGCGCCGACTGCACCCCCCTAGTGCGGATCCGGTGGGTGCTAAGATCCGGCATTGTCCACGGACTGGCTGGATTCATTCTGCATGAGCCGACCCGCGCGAGCCCCTTTGTGGGCGCAGCTGTTTCGTCTGGACCCGACCGGGCCGCTGACGATCCAAGCCCAGTTGCGCGCGCAGATTGTTGCGGCCATCGGCGCCGGTCATCTGCTGGCCGAGGAAGCGATGCCCTCGAGTCGCGAGCTTGCGCAGCACCTGGCCATTTCGCGCAACACCGTGGTGGCGGCCTACGCACAGTTGGCCGATGACGGTCATCTGGTGGCGCGGCAGCGGCGCGGCTACTTCATCAATCCCTTGGCCATGGCAGCACGACCTGCGGTGGCGTCGGCGTTGCCCCTCGGGCCGGCATTGGACTGGGGCAGTCGTTTCCGGGTGCGACCGAGTCTGCAGCGCAATATTTCGAAAGTCGCGGATTGGGAACGCTACGAGTATCCGTTCATCTATGGTCAGTTTGATCCGAACCTGTTTCCGTCCGCTGAATGGCGTGCCTGCTGTCAGGAAGTGCTCGGCAAGGGCGGTGCGCGCACCTGGGCGCAGGACTTGTTCACGCGAGATGATCCCGAGTTGATCGAAGAATTGCGCAATAAGGTGCTGCCGTTGCGCGGAGTCTGGGCAGCGGCCGATGAGATTATTGTCACGATCGGTGCGCAGCAGGCCCTCTACTTGCTTGCGGACTTGCTGTTCGATGTGGATACGCCGGTCGGCTTGGAAAATCCAGGCTATCCAGACGCCCGCAACATCTTCTCGTTGCGTACGCAGCGCCTCAAAGCCTTGCCCGTGGATGCGCAGGGCTTGCGCATTGGCGCGGGTTTGAAGTCCTGTCGGTATGTGTACGTGACCCCCAGCCATCAGGCCCCCACGACCGTCACGATGCCGGTGGATCGGCGGATCGAATTGCTGCGGCGGGCCGAGCGGGACGATTTTCTGATCATCGAGGATGACTACGAGACCGAGACGACCTTCTCGGGATTGCCCAACCCGGCGCTCAAGAGTCTGGATCGAGCCGGCCGGGTGATTTATGTCGGTAGTCTCTCTAAGTCCTTTGCGCCGGGGATCCGCTTGGGTTATATCGTCGCGCCGCGGCCCCTGATAGACGAGTTGCGCGCATTGCGGCGACTCAATATTCGGCATCCCAGCGCCTTTATTCAGCGCAGCATCGCGCGCTTCGTGGCGCTCGGTCACTACGACCTGCTGTGCCGGCACCTGGTCGACGCCCACCGGGAGCGGGCGCGTCTGTTGGCGGCGGCCGTGGACGAGTTCGATCTGGATGCGGCGCACGCGCCGGTGAATGGCGGCTCCTCGGTCTGGTTTCAGGGCCCGGCGTGGTTGGACGCCCGCGTCTTGGCCGAGGCCGCGCGGGCGGAGGGCATCCTGATTGAGCCGGGCGATGTGTACTACATGGGCGAGCGGCCCCCACTAAACCGGTTCCGGCTCGGCTACTCCTCGATTCCCCGTGGTCGCATCCGGGAGGGGATCCGGCGGCTTGCGGCGACCTTGGAGCGATTACGACCCGCCTGAGTGACTGGACCCATCCGTGGGTGTCGGCTGGCGCTATCACGCGCCTCGGGTCGCGCCTAGGATCGCAGCTAGCGCGGCGCCTACGGCGTCGGTTGGTATGCCTGCAAAGGGCACACGCAGTGTCTAAAATAACGGTGCCCACGAGCGGCCGAGAGGCGGCGGATGGAACGCCTGGATTGAGCACGATTTTTTCCTGCCCATGACCCCCAGTTGTGGGTGCGCGCGAGGCCGCAGGCCTTGCCAGACTGAGCTGACTAGAGGGAATTGCTATGAAGATGACCACCGAAGAAGCCTTTGTAAAAGTCCTGCAGCGCCATGGCATCGAACATGCCTTCGGCATCATCGGCTCGGCCTTCATGCCGATCTCCGACCTGTTTACCAAAGCAGGCATTACGTTCTGGGATGTGGCGCATGAGACCAACGGCGGCATGATCTGCGACGGCTACACCCGCACCACCGGCAAGATCGCGATGGCGATTGCGCAGAATGGTCCCGGTGTCACCGGCTTCGTCACCGCGATCAAGACCGCGTACTGGAACCATACGCCGATGCTGCTGGTGACCCCGCAGGCGGCCAACAAGACCATCGGTCAGGGCGGCTTCCAAGAGGTCGAGCAGATGGCCCTGTTCCGCGACATGGTCTGCTACCAGGAAGAAGTGCGCGATGCCTCGCGGATCCCCGAGGTGCTCAATCGCGTGATCTGCAAAGCAAAGCGCCTGTCGGCGCCGGCGCAGATCAATGTGCCGCGCGACTACTTCACGCAGGTGATCGACGTGGCACTGCCGGACATCATCGACTTCGAGCGCCCGCAGGGTGGCGCGAAGGCGATCGCCGAGGCGGCGATGCTGCTCTCGAACGCCAAGAACCCCGTGATTCTGTCCGGTGCCGGCGTGGTATTGGGCAATGCAATCAGCGATCTGGTGGCCTTGGCAGAACGGCTCGATGCGCCGGTCTGCAACAACTATCAGCACAACGACTCCTTCCCTGGCAGCCACCCATTGGCTGTAGGTCCGCTCGGCTACAACGGCTCGAAGGCGGCGATGCGTCTGATCGCACAGGCCGACGTCGTGCTCGCCCTCGGCACCCGCCTCAATCCGTTCTCGACCCTGCCGGGCTATGGTCTCGATTACTGGCCGAAGAACGCCAAGGTGATTCAAGTCGATATCAATCCCGATCGCATCGGGTTGACCAAGCCGGTGGCGGTGGCGATCTGTGGCGACGCGAAGTTGGTGGCGCGACAGTTGCTCGCCCAACTGTCGGCAACGGCTGGCGATACGGGCCGTGCCGAGCGGCGTGCCCAAGTGGCGGCGGAGAAAGCGTCCTGGGCGACGGAGTTGGCGGGTCTGGATCATGAGGACGACGATCCGGGTACGGTATGGAATGCCGAATGCCGTTCACGTGAACCGAACCACATGGCACCACGTCAGGCATGGCGCGCCATCATCGAGGGCTTGCCGAAGGAGGCAATCATCTCCTCGGACATCGGTAACAACTGCGCGATTGGCAATGCGTACCCGTCCTTTGAACAAGGCCGTAAGTACCTCGCTCCGGGTCTGTTTGGGCCGTGTGGTTATGGCTTCCCGTCGATCATCGGCGCGAAGATTGGCAATCCGGATGTGCCCGTTGTGGGCTTCGCCGGTGACGGTGCGTTCGGGATCTCGATGAATGAGATGACCTCGGTGGGTCGGGATCAGTGGCCGGCCGTCACCATGGTGATCTTCCGCAATTACCAGTGGGGTGCGGAGAAACGCAATTCGATCCTCTGGTACGACAACAACTTTATCGGCACAGAGCTCGACAAGGGCTTCTCCTACGCGCGCGTGGCTGAGGGTTGTGGTCACAAAGGCGTGTGCGCACGCACGACCGCCGAAGTGACCGCGGCCATCCGTACCGCTTGTGAGGATCAAAAGAAGGGCATCACGACCTTTATTGAAGTCCTGCTGAATCAGGAACTCGGTGAGCCGTTCCGCCGCGATGCGATGAAAAAACCCGTTGTGATCGCGGGTATTAGTCGCGACGACATGCGGCCGCAGAACGTTTAGGGATGGATCCGGGGCTCGCGGCGTGGCCGTGGGCCTCTTCTTGGCATCGCCAGCAGGGGAAGGCGCTTGAAGCTGAAGGCTCTATGGCCGGGATTGGTGCTGGCAACGTTGATCGCGTGGTTGGCGAAAATGGCGGCCACCTTGCCGTGGGTGCAGACGCATGGCTTTAGCCCGCTGACGCTGGCGATCGTCTTGGGTTTGTTGGTCGGCAATAGCGTCTATCCGCGGCTGGCCGCGCGCGCAGGGGCGGGCATCGCCTTTTCCCGGCAGACCATTTTGCGTACGGGCGTTGTGCTGTATGGATTTCGGCTGACGCTGCAGCAAGTCAGTGGCGTGGGTTGGGCGGGCGTGTTGGTCGACGCCATTGTGGTGCTGCTGACGGTGGTCATCGCCTACCAGGTCGGCACGCGGTGGTTCAAGATGGATCGCGCCGCCGCTTTGCTGGTCGGCGCCGGTAGCGCGATTTGCGGCGCGGCGGCGGTGCTGGCGACCGAACCGGTCGTGCGCGGTAAGGCCGAACAGGTCAGCGTGGCGGTGGCGGGCGTGGTGATTTTCGGCACCCTGTCGATGTTCCTGTACCCCATGCTCTACGCGCTCGATTTTGTGCGTGATTTTATCCCCGCAGGCGCGCGCGGCTTTGGCATTTATATCGGCTCGACCGTGCATGAGGTGGCGCAGGTGGTCGCCGCCGGGCGGCAGGTGGGGCCGGAGGCTGCGGATCCGGCACTGATCGCCAAGATGACCCGCGTGTTCATGATGGCGCCTTTTTTGGTGGGGTTGGCGATGTGGATGCGCCGCAGCGATCCTGCCGCCGCGGGCGATGCGGGGATGTCGGCGCAGAAGGCGTTGGCCTCGGTGCCGACGTTTGCCTTTTATTTTGTCGGCGCGGTGCTCTTGAACTCGGTCAATGCCGCGCTCGGTTGGCTGCCGCCCGCGATCGTGGCGGGCTTATTCAATCTGGCCGTGTTTCTGCTGTCGATGGCGATGGGCGCGCTGGGACTGTCCACACACTTTGGCACGCTCCGGCGTGCCGGTGGCAAGCCCTTGCTACTGACCGCCGTGCTGTTCGTCTGGCTGGTTGTGGGTGGTGCGTTGCTCAATCACTTTGCGCTGCGTGCGCTGTCCTGACTTGGCGCACGGCTCTCAAGGCGTCGGATCGCGCACGAGCGCAGCGATGGCATCGGCACTGAGGCCGTCGGCTGCCAAGCCGAGTCGGACACCCGCGCGGTCTTCGGCGGCGCGGTTTTGACTGGCTTTGAATTTGCCCACCATCGCGGTGACCTCGACGGTGAAGCCGACGATCGCGCCCAGCATACTTTCAATATAGTCGGGTGGGGCATCGCTGACCGACCAGACCGCAGGTCGTGATGATTCGTGCCGTTCGGTCAGACGCGTGACTAAGCCCAATAGCGTGTCGCGGTCGCGGTGCCAGTGGATAGTGCCGCGGACGTGCACGGCCTGATAATTCCAAGTGGGCACCATCTTGCCGTGCGTCGCTGTAGATGGGTACCACATTGGGGTGACGTAGTGGTCGAGGCTGCGGAATACGGCCAGTATTTCGCCGCCCTCTGGCACGTGGCGCAGCAGTGGGTTGGCTTTAGCGACATGGCCGAGCAAGCGAAATCGGTCGCCGTCCTGCTCGATTTCCACCGGAATGTGGTCCGCGGTGGGCGCGCCGTCGGCGGTCGTGATGAACAGGGCCAACGGGTGCTCATGAATGACCTTGGTCAGCAAGGCGGGGTCGTCGACGCGAAACTGGTTTGGTAGATACATGCGGCACCCAAGGCAAATGGCCAATCAAGCCGGGACGATGCCCCGAGTGCGGGGCGCAGTACAGCATATTGTCTTTACTACACGGACGGGACGCGCAATGCTGCGCGATCACGCAGAGGAGGATCGGAGATGAGCCTACAACAACTGCCATCGGATGCCCACAGTGAGACCGGTTTGCACCGCTCGCTCAAAGAGCGACACATGCGGATGATCGCCTTGGGTGGGGTCATTGGAGCGGGCTTGTTTGTCGGCAGCGGCGTGGTCGTGCAGGCGACGGGTCCCGCGGCTGTTTTTTCCTTTGCCCTGACTGGATTATTGGTTGTGTTAGTGATGCGCATGTTGGGCGAAATGGCCTCTGCCTTCCCGGCAGTGGGTGGGTTTTATGAGTACAACCGCCTGGCGCTCGGTGAGTTTGCTGGCTTCATGACCGGTTGGATGTACTGGTACTTCTGGATCATTGTGGTGGCCTTCGAGGCGGTGGCCGGCTCCAAGTTGCTGGTGGGTTGGTTCGGTAGCGTCTGGCCCACCGTGCAGCCATGGCAGTACACCTTGGGTTTGACCAGTTTGTTTACGGTCGTGAATTTGCTGTCGGTGCGCGCGTGGGGGGAGGCGGAATACTGGTTTGCTTCCATCAAGGTCGCCGCCATCGCCATCTTCCTGTTGGTCGGCGTGACCGTGGTGCTCGGCCTTTGGCACGGGGTGCCGGGGGGCTTCCATTTGCTCACGGACAATGGCGGCTTCCTGCCCAAGGGCTTAGGTCCGGTGCTGACCGGCGCGGTGGCTGCGACTGGGTTTTATTTTGGTTCCGAAATTGTCACGGTCGCGGCGGCCGAGTCGGCTGAACCGGAGCGCGCCATTGCGCGCGCCACGCAGTCTGTGGTGTCCCGCGTGTTGGTGTTCTACGTCGGTTCCATTTTTCTCGTGGTCTGTATCGTGCCGTGGAATACCGCGGGTATGGCAACCCCCTACGTCAGCGTGCTCGATGCACTGCATATCCCTTATGCCGGCACGGCCATGGGCATCGTCATTCTGACCGCCGTGTTGTCTTGTCTGAACAGCGGGGTGTTCGCCTCGTCGCGCATGATGATGGCGCTGGCCCGGCGTGGTGATGCGCCGCGTCTATTTGCAAAGCTCGATTCGCGCGGCGTGCCGATCGCGGCGATTTTTGCCAGCATGACCTTTGCGTTCGTGGCGGTCTTCATGAACTATTTGTCACCGGACAAAGTGTTCAAGTTCTTGGTGGACTCGTACGGTACCGTCGCCTTGTTCGTTTATGTCCTCATCGCGTTTGCAGAATTGGGGCTGCGGCGCCGGATGGAACGTGAGTGCCCAGAACGACTGCGGGTGCGGATGTGGTGCTTCCCCTGGCTGACCCTCATCGCCATCGCGATGATGTTCTCCATACTGGGTGCGATGGCCTTCATTGCCGACCAACAAAAACCGTTGCTGTTTGGGGTGATCAGTGCGCTGGTGATGGCGTTGGGCTATCTGGCGTTCCGGCGGGGTCGCTCAAGCCGGCCCTAAGACAGCGTGCGCGTTCCCGTCGCCGGCCTGGCGGCGACGGGCATGCTGGTGTGGTTAGCGCTTGTATTTGCCGTCCAGCGAGAGCCGCGGTGCGCCGCGCCCGGCCAGCGTGAGCAGGCCTGCAAAGATGCCCAGATCCTTCACGAAGTTCTGCAGTTCGTGCTGTGTGCTGCCGCCTGCATAGGTGTGCCAGAAATCGTGCAAGTAGTAGCAGATCAACAAGGTCAGCCCGGCCAGCACAAAGGCCCACACCTTGGTCTGCCAGCCGAGCACGAGCGCCAGCCCGCCGCCCACCTCCAGTACGGTGGCCACCACCAGCAGCGGCGCGGGGTAAGGGACGTGGTGCTGGGTCATGTAGCTGACGGTCGCGGCGAACGCGACGATCTTCATCAGGCCCGGTAGCAGGAAATAAAGTCCCAGCAATACGCGGCCGGCGAGGTCCAGCGGCTGGCTGAGCCGGTCGACGAGGGCGCTAAGTGGATTGTGCACGGGTATTCCTTAGTCAGTCGTTGTGGCGGGCAATCAAGCGTCGTTTGCACGGTTGATTGGTGCCACTTCAACAGAATCCGCTGCGTTTTAAAACCCGCTGTGGCGGATGATGGCCGTTGCCGGTTGGGTTGGGCGCTGTCCCCGGTGCGGCGCAGACAGGGTAGACCCGGGCTGCGGGCCATCGCGCCTTCGGGGCGCACTGGCAATGCCAGATGCAGGCCGATGGCAGCAGGCGCAGTGCACGACTATGCAGGTAGAGACAACAACGGCCATTACCACCGACGGTGGTGTCAGTGGAACTACTCCGCAGCCGGCCGTCTTTCGAATTTTGGTTCTGGTTGCACTTTGCATACTCCACCCGCCCGTTTGGGACGGCGGCCGAGGTGATCGGCGTTGTTCAAAAACGCCTACCAGACTACGACAAGGCTGACCGTTGGATCTTCGAAAATCGGTAGTGATCTTGCGACCCGCAGGCGTCGCTGAGAGTGCTTTACTCAGCGCTGTAATGACGCACGAGGTAGTCGACGATCTTCAACGCATCCTCGTCACTGACCGGTGCGCCGAAGACTTTGGTCATCTTCTTTACTTCCGCTTCCCACTGCGGGCGCTTGAGGAAGGGTGCGTTCATCTGAATGTAATCGACGGAGTGACAGGACGAGCAGCCCGCCAAAACCACCGTAGTATCCGGGTCTTTGGCCAGTTGTAGTTTGCTTTCGTCTGCAACGGCCAGCGGCAGAACAAGCATCAGGATGGCCAGAGAGAGTAGGGTGCGCATGCGCAGGGCCTCCTTAGACGACGGTGAGGCCAACCGACTGGATCACATTGTTGTGATAGCCGGGATTGTTGAAGATCAGCTCCGACACTTGGGTGGTGCCTTGGCCATTGGTGGCGCGGGCCATCAGCGCCAGTACACCGGTTGCACTCGGTGTGGTGGTGTACTGCCACGGACGGAACGAAAAGCGACCCAGGTCGGCACCGAGTTCCGCCGCTTCCCAGACACGGCCGCCGTCGCGGGAGACTTCGACTCGGCGGATGCCGGCGCCGGCATCCCAAGCCAGTCCTTCGAGTACGATCGGTGCGCCACGGCGCACGCGTGCGCCGTCTGCGTGGCTGGTAATGACCGAGTTGACGACGATTTCGGTGATCGGGGTCGTGGTGTCGTTTTCTTGGCTGGTGAACCGATCGACCAGCGCGAATTTGCCTTTCGGTATGCGGTACGCGGTGGCCATCCAGAAGTTCGCGAGCGGCTTGGTCAGCGCTTGGATCGAGACGACCTGTTTCATCCAGTAGGTCGCCGTCCAGCCCGGCACCACGAGTCGGGCCGGATACCCGTTGAGGTGGGGTAGCGCTTCGCCGTTCATCTCGTAGGCGATGATTGTGTTCTCGTCCAGCGCCTTCCAGGCCGGGATGCTCTTGACGAAATCCGGTGTGACATCCAGCGCCGGGCGGTCCGCGCCATCAATGGCGATCTCTATGGTGTCCTTGGACAACCCTGCGCGGGCCAATATGTCTTTTAGGCGCGCGCCCTTCCAGCGGGCATTACCCATGGCCCCATAGCCCCATTGCACGCCCGCCACATGCGGATCCGACAGACCGCGGCGGTTACCCGAGCATTGGCACACGGCGACGACTTCGACGGGTTCGAACTCCGATTTCAGTTGTTCGAGTGTGAGTTCGTAGGGCTTGGTAGCGGCGTCACCACCGATGCGCAGTCGCCAGCTGCGTGCGTCGACCTCGGTGATGCCCATGAGGTGCCAACGGACGAAGAAACGGTCATTGGGGGTAATGGGGCCATCGAAGTAGGCGAGCGGCGTCTCGAAATTCGGCGGTCGATAGGAGCGCTTGATCAGCGGCTGCTTGCCCGGTAGGCGTTCCAGCACGGCCGCATCCAGAGCGCCTTGCGGCAAGCCGGCGCGCGCCAGCTGGCAGGTCAGTCCACCGCCAAGGGTGATGCCGGCCAGCGCCGATTGTAAAAGCATTCGCCGCGTCGTCATGCTGTGTCCTTGCTGCGTCCCAGCGTCGTTGCCGTCAGCGGGAGTAATCGACTCGCTCTATGCCGATGCACTTTACCATGGTAAAGAATACGTCTTGGTGTTGGTGAAGCTTTTCATAGCCTCCTGTACGCCTTCCTTGATGCCGGTCCCGGAGTCCTTGATGCCCCCAAAGGGCGTGACTTCTAGGCGGTAGCCGGGCACTTCCCGCACGTTGACGGTGCCGACGTGCAGTTCGGTCACAAAACGGGTGATGTAGTCGAGACGGTTGGTGCAGACCGCCGAGGACAGGCCGTAGACGGTCGAGTTGACCAAGGCGATGGCCTCGTCGATCGAGGAGAACCGGATCACCGGCGAGACCGGGCCAAAGGTCTCGGTCTTGACGACAGGCATGTCCGCGGTCACGTGGTCGAGCACTGTGGGTGCATAGACCGCGCCTTGGCGGACATGGCCATACAGAAGTTGCGCGCCGCGGGCGATAGCATCATTGACCTTGGCTTCGAATTCCAGTGCTGCGGCTTCATCGATCACGGTGCCGACATCGGTCTTTGGATCCATCGGATCGCCATAGCGGATGGCGCGGGTCTTCTCGACCAACAGTGCGACAAACCGGTCCGCGACCGCCGTATGCACGAGAATTCGTTTGACGGCAGTGCAGCGTTGACCGGAGTTCTTGTAGGAGCCGGCAACCGCCAGGGTGGCGGCTTCCTCGAGGTCCGCGTCCTCCATCACAATGAGCGGATCATTGCCGCCCAGTTCCAACACTTGGCGCTTGTAGACCGCTTTGGCAGCGATGTACTTGCCGATGGGGACACCACCGGTGAAGGTCACCACATCCACATCGGGATGGGTCAGCAGTTCGTCTGCAATCTCGCGTGGGTCGCCCGTGATGACTTGGAACATCTCTGGCGGTAAGCCCGCTTCAAGCAGCAGGTCGGCCAGCAGGATGGCAGTCAAGGGTGTCTTTTCGGACGGCTTCAACACCATGCGGTTGTTGGTGGCGATGGACGGTGCCACTTTATGCGCGACCTGATTCAACGGGTGGTTGAAGGGCGTGATCGCTGTGATGACGCCCAGCAAGGGCTCGCGCAGCGTATAGACGCGGCGCTTCTTGCCGTGCGGGGTGAGGTCGCAGGAGAAGATCTGACCGTCATCCACGAGTGCGGCGTTGGCGGCGAAGGTAAACACGTCGCAGGCCCGTCCGACTTCGTAGATCGAGTCTTTTTTGGACAGACCGCTTTCTGCGGTGATGAGGTCTGAGATCGGCGTGATCCGTTCGCGCAGCAGCGTGGCTGCGCGCAGGCAGATCTGCGAGCGCTCGTAGCGCGTGAGTGTCGGCTTGTAGGCGCGGGCAACGGCAATGGCGGCGCGCACATCCTCGACGCTGGCCATCGGTACCGTGCCGGCGACGCTGCCATCGTAGGGATTCATGACCGAGTCGAGGCGGGCGGTTTTCTTGCGTTCGTGGCCGATTCGGAGTGTGTCGTAGTGCATGGCATTCATCCGGCGAGGTTGAGGACCCAATCAAACGCATCGAAGTTGCGCCAGCGGCGTTGGGGATCGAGGTTTGGGATGGGGCGATTCATGATCAGCGGCACGCGTTGTTCGGAGACGCCGCCATGTGAGCGCAGTGGCGCGTCCAGCGCCGACAGATCGTGCCGGGCGTGGGCGGTGCCGATGACGACCGAGCGCTCAGACACGACCACCAGGTCGCCGATACGATCCGGCGGCAGTTCGAAACGAGCAGCCGCCTCGGCTTTGGTGAGAACGGCTTCAATGCCCTGCAGCGCGGCGATGCGCGCGGCCACAGCGGGTAGGTCGATGCGCTCTGGCAAGTGCACGGTGGCATAGGACCCGAGGGCACCATGATGGACCACATACGGATCGGTGATTGGCAGGATCACGCGGCTTTGTTCGCCTCCGAGCCAACTATCCAAGACGTCTTGGAGGTAAATCACGTGGGGTGAGGCGTCCATGAAGGTTTTGGCATTCATGCCATGGTCCGCCGTGAGCGCGATGACGCAGCCTAGTGCATCGAGTGCGGCCAGATAGCCATCCATCATCTGGTAGAAGGCATTCGCGCCCGGGGTGCCCGGCGCGTGCTTGTGTTGGACATAGTCGGTCGTCGACAGGTACATGACGTCGGGCCGGCGTGTTTGCATGATCCGCACGCCCGCGGCGAATACAAATTCGGACAGGTCCGCGCTGTAGACCGACGGCAAGGGTTTGCCGACCAGCGCCATCACGCCTTCAATGCCATGCTCAGCGAGCGTGGTGGTGTCCGCTTTCTCAGAGGAAAAGCAAATGCCTTGCAGGCCCTTGCCTAGTAATTTACGCAACTTGTCTTTGGCGGTGATCACCGCGACGCTCGCGCCGGCCTCGGCGAGGGTGGCGAGGATGGTGGGCGCGCGCAGCCACTTGGGGTCATTCATCATGACTTCGGTTGCGGTTTCCGGGTCCCACAGGTAGTTGCCGCAGATGCCGTGCACGGAGGGCGCAGCGCCGGTGACTATCGACAGGTTATTGGGATTGGTGAAAGTCGGTACCACGCTATCGGCAATGACGGCTGCGCCGTGGGCCAACACGTGTTGCAGGTACGGCATCGCACCGGCGGCTACTGCTTGCGCTAGATAGTCCGGTTCGCAACCGTCCACACAGACGACAACCACGGGTTGGGCGGGCGTCCGGTAACGACGGCCGTTCACTTCGATTTCACGCATGAGGGCACCGAGTCGATGAAGGTCAGGAGGGGCTACAGAATTAGAGCGGATTCAATTCAAAATGTCGACAGTTGACAATTGAGCTAGTGCGCTGCGGCTTTGTCGGCCTTGCCGGCGCTGGCGGCAAAGCCGGCAAGCCACTGATCCCAGGGTCGCACGGGTTGGTCGCGGTCTTGGGCACGCTCCTGCCGCCGGATGGCATTCCGGACGAGCAGCGAGCCCAAAAACCGTACCGGCTCGGGCGGGAAGCGGCCCAAGGGCCCGGCGACTAGGCCGCTACGGGTCCATTCGTTGTCGAGGCCCAGCGCGAGCGACGCGAGGATCTCACCGCCCATCCGGGACGGTCCGACGCCATTGCCCGAGTAGCCAAAGCCGTACCACAGGTTGCGGTGTCCGGGCAGTGCGCCGAAGAAGGGTAGCCCCGTGACCGAGCGGTCGGAGGCGCCGTTCCAACTCGCCGCAATCGGGGTGTGCGACAAGTCCGGTATGAAGTGTCGTAAGGTGTTGGTGAGTGATGCGGCGTAGGGCGAGGGGGCATCGAACACGGCGCGCAGCTGTCCACCGTAGGCGAAGGTGTTGCCGCCTTTACCCAACATCAAGCGACCGTCGCTCGTGCTGCGGTAGTAGTGCACGAAGGTGCGCGAGTCGAGCACCGCCAAGCCGCGATCCAGTCCGCTGCGTTCGATTGCCGCAGGGTTCGGTTCGGTCACGATCATGTCCGAGGAGACGATCGCAATGGTGCGGCGGAATGCGGGGAATAGTGTCCCCATCCACGCGTTGACCGCGATCACGGCCCGATCCGCCGTGACTTGACCGCGCGGTGTGTGCAGTACCACCGGTTGTCCGGGGGTCAGGTTGCATAGCGGGGTGCCTTCGTACAGACGAATGCCCATCGCCAGTGCAATGCGGCGCAAGCCGCGCACGAGCTGGGCCGGCTGGACGGTGGCGGCAACGGGCGAGTACCACCCCTCTAGAGCGGCGCGGGAGCCCGCGCGCCGACGCACTTCCTCGCTCGGCAATCGCGTCCACTGTGACAGGCCGCGGCGCTCCAGTGCGGCCATGACCGCATCCGAGGCGCCGATTTGTGCGTGGGAGGTGGCCGTATACAGCGTGCCATGCAAACGCCAGTCACAATCGATCGCGTGGGCACGGACGAAGGCGTCGATATCGAGGATCGCTTGTTCGGATGCGCGCGCGAGGCGGACCCCCTCAGCTTCCCCATATAGACGCAGCAAAGACGGGAGTTTTGTCGACCAGGACAGGACGCAACCGCCATTGCGACCACTGGCTCCGCCACCGGCGATATCCGCCTCAAGGATCACGATGTCCAGTTCCGGTCGTGCTTGTTTTGCAAGAATTGCGGTCCAAAGGCCGGTGTAACCGGCCCCCACGATCGCCAGTTCTGCTCGGATCGGTGCTTCCAAAGGGCGTGCGGAGGCCGCCGTTTCACGGGCCAGCGCCTGCGCTAGCCAAAACGGTCGGGTGCGCTGATTCATCGCGTGACGCGCAGCACGGTCGGACCTGCGGCCTTGTGCATCCGGGCGCGACTGTCGGCGGCATGCGCGCGTAGCAGGCGCCCTGCGCGCGCAGGATCTCGTGCTTCAATGGCCTCCACGATACGCGCATGCTCGTCCACCGAAACGGCCAAGCCGCCGCCTTCGGTCAGGCCGCGCAGGCGATACAGCAACAACTCCCGCGTCAGACGCCGATAGGTAGCGGAGAGATGACTGTTGCCGACCGCATCGACCAAGACGTCATGAAACAGGATGTTAAGCGTGTGGTAGCCCTGCACGTCCTGCGCGCTGGTGGCCGTAGTCATTGCGGCGAGCAAGGCTTTGAGGCGCTGTAGCGCGGCCTCATCGATCCGTTCGGCCAAGCGGCGGCCGATGAACTCATCGAGCACTTCCCGCAGGTCATAGACTTCATCTGCCTCGACCAAGGTGACTTCGCGCACGAACACGCCGCGGTTGCGCGCGGAACGGACGATGCCGCATTCCTCCAGCGCGCGTAGCGCCTCGCGCACGGGGCCGCGGCTGGTGCCGAAGCGTTCGGCCAGAGACACTTCGTTAATGCGCTGGCCTACCGGCAGCGTGCCGGCCAGAATCAGCCGCTCGATCTCCGCCTGCACGGCCGAGGGCAGGGAATGGGCTTGCAAAATCTGCAGGGGGGTCGCAGCGTCGGTCACGGCAGGTCCTCGGTCCGGCGCCCCAACAGGTCGCCTTAAAGTGTCGACAGATGACACTTTGGGAGTTTACAGTATTCCGAACGGCTCGCCAGACCCCCCGGCGCACCGTACTGCGTACCCGTAGGAGCCCGCCATGCCCGTGCCGTATCTGCTGACCCCAGGCCCTTTGACCATTGCGCGCCAGACCAAGGAGGCGATGCTGCGGGATTGGGGCTCGTGGGACGCGGATTTCAATGTGATCACGGCACGTATTCGGGAGCGACTGGTCGCCATCGTCCATGGCCAAGGTTCACACGAGTGCGTGCCGATGCAGGGCAGTGGCACGTTCTCGGTCGAAGCGGCCATCGGCACCTTGGTGCCACGCCAGGGCGGTCATGTGCTCGTGCCGCAAAATGGCGCGTACTGTCAGCGCATCGCGCGCATCAGTCGGCTGCTCGGTTTGCACGTTACGACCATCGACTACGCGGAAGATGCGCCGGTGGTAGCGGCCGACATCGATACGGCTCTTGCGGCCGATGCCTCGATCACGCACGTGGCGCTCGTGCACTGTGAGACCAGCGCGGGCATTCTCAATCCGTTGGTGGCGGCGGCCGCGGTGGTCGAGCGGCACGGTCGCGGTCTGATCATCGATGCGATGAGTTCTTTCGGTGCCTTGGAGATTGATGCGCGGCAGATTCGTTTCGATGCAGTGATTGCGGCCTCCGGCAAGTGTCTCGAGGGGCCCCCGGGGATGGGCTTTGTGATTGTGCGTCGTGCGGCCCTGGAAGCTGCAAAAGACAACAGCCGCTCCTTAGCCTTAGATCTACACGACCAGTGGGTCTACATGCAGAAGACCACACAGTGGCGCTATACACCGCCGACCCACGTGGTCGCAGCATTCGACTGTGCGATCGAACAGTTCCTTGCTGAAGGTGGACAGTCCGCGCGAGGAGCCCGTTACGCAGAGAACTGTCGCCTCCTGATCGAGGGCATGGGGCGGCTAGGCATGCGCAGCTTCTTAGCGCCGGCCGTGCAGGCGCCCATCATCGTGACCTTTCATGCGCCGGCCATTCCAAACTACGCATTTAAGCGCTTCTACGATGCCGTCAAGGCGCGTGGCTATATTTTGTATCCGGGGAAGTTGACGACACTCGAGACCTTCCGGGTCGGTTGTATGGGGCAACTGGGTGAGCGCGGCATGGCCGGGGCCGTAGCGGCGGTGGAGTCCGTGCTGCTGGAGCTGTAAATGTGTACGGCGGCTTGCAGCCACTACGGTAGCGTGTCTGCGGCGGCGGCCGTGGGTGCTGTAAAGGCATGGGGGCGCACACCCCAACCGCGTGACCTGAGTTGGGCGCTGGCTACATCGCTGACGCTCCCAGTGACGTAGAGGACGGCGGGGTGGCTTGTCGTCGGCAGCGCACTGCGCAGCAGTTGCTCTGCCGCGTCGACCAGAGGGGTCCAATAGATCGACTCTACCGCCGCGACGACGACGCAGCCTTCGCCATCAGCGAGTAGTCCCCCAGGTAAGCGCAATGCGGCGAGCAGCGACGACAACGGGCGCTGCTGATGCAGTACGGCCAGTTGCTCGACACTGCTGACATAGATCTCCGCCTCATCCTCCGATTGCAATTCGGCCGCGTGTCGAAACAACGCATCACGGCCCGTGACGCCGGTCAGGCTCGCGGCGCCGGTGGCCAATCGATGCTGTCGCGTGGGGCTGAGCGCTGCGGTATTTTCGAAGTGTTCGATTTCGTCGGCGCTCAGGCCATAGCCCAGTAGGGTGGCGCGGCGCTGTTCGCGCAGAACGGCCGGGTCTTCTGTGTAGATGGCATCCATGACGCGCTGCAGGTTGCCGGCGTAGGGAATGGCGGGCAACGAGGCGATGCGCAGGCCCAGTGAAGTCGCGGTCTCTACGTGGGCGAGATGCTGCACGGCCCGCTGCAGCGGCAGGTTGTCAGTGTATGGGTCCACACCCAGACGCGCGTACCAGGCCCGCTCGTCGGCCGACACACCCAAGTAGTGGTCCGCGTAACGACGCGCGGCGTGTGCAGCCCGTGTCGTGTTGGGCGTGCCCGCGCCGTCCTCGTCCGTCGTCTTTGGTGCATCGATAGTCTGTTGTGCATCACGCCCAAATTCGCGCACTTGCGCCGCCGTTCCTTTGAATAGATTCACGATCCCATGCGGGATGCCCGTGACGACGCCTATGGGATTGCTCGCGGCCGCGCCGACGCTATGGATGCTGTTCTTGACATGGCGGCCGGCGGCGCCGGCCACCACCGCTAGGTCGCTCGTGTGGGTGGCCACCGCGAGTGCTCTCACTTCGCGCAGTCGCGCCAAAAGACCGGCGTGCCCATAGGCGTGCAATACGCCCGATTGCGCGTCGATGACGTAGCGGGGCATCAGGCCATCGGTCGTGATCGGATCGCGTACGGTAAAGCCGTCACCCTTTTGCTCTGCGGTCGTGAGGGCATCTGCGGGATGCCACTGGGGTTTTTCATAGGTTGCATCCGCCGGTCCGTTCTCCGGTGCCGCCGCGGCCGTTGTCATGAGGCTAAGCAACAAGGACAGGCCCACAATGATACGCAGCAACATAGGGTGACCTTCAGGTATGCGGGGATTGCCCATCGAGCGTCGTCAGCGCGCCATACAGGTCGGGGCGACGGTCGCGGAAGACACCCCAAGTCATGCGCAGTTCGCGTATGGCGTCCAAGTCAAAGGGCACGATCCAACTGCCTTGATCCGTGCGGTTGGCCGCGGCAACGAGTGCGCCGGTTGGGCCGGCGACGAAGGATGCGCCGTAGAACGTCAGCGCGGTGTCACCCTCGATTTCCGTACCGATCCGGTTGGCGGCGATGACGGGGACCAGGTTAGCGGCGGCGTGGCCGCGCATCACCATGCGCCAGTGCGCCATGGAGTCATACCCAGGATCGCTCGGTTCGCTGCCGATGGCTGTCGGGTAGAGCAGAAATTCGGCCCCATCCAAGACCAGTGCGCGCGCCGCTTCCGGGAACCATTGGTCCCAACAGATCGCAAGACCTAGGCGCCCATACGCGGTATCCATCGCTTTGAAGCCTGAGTCGCCGGGGGAGAAATAATATTTTTCCTCGTAACCGGGGTTCTGTGGGATGTGACTTTTGCGGTAGACCCCGGCGGTGCGACCATCGGCATCGAGCACCACCGTGGTGTTAAAACGCGCAGGTCCTGCCAATTCAAAAACCGAGACCGGCAGCACGACACCTAATTCGCGCGCAACGGCGCGAAATCGTTCGATGGTGGGATGGTTCTTGAGCGGCTGCGCCAAGTGCAGGAATTTTGGCTTTTGGACGGAACAAAAGTACGGTGTTTCAAATAGTTCCGGCGGCAGGATCACCTGCGCGCCGCCACCGGCAGCCGCGCGCACCAGCGCTTCGGCGGTATCAAGGGTCGCGGCCTGATCCCACGAACAGGCAAATTGCAGAGGGGCGAACCGGACCGTTCTCACCATCTCTCCTTTCAAGACTATCCCTAGCGTACCCCGATCCGTGCCCGATTGCCTCTGCGGTGATGACTGCGTGTATTCTCGACGGTCTAACTACAGGAGGGTCGACATGTTGCGGACATTTGCTGTGGGTCGATGGATCGGTGGGTCGGTGTTGATGTTATGCGCCGCACTCCTGTGCGTGGTGGCACACGCGGCCCCGGAGACGGGACCTGCCGCGGTGCTGGATGGTCTGCAATGGCGCAACGTGGGGCCGTTCCGCGGGGGGCGCACGCGCGCGGTGGCTGGCGTCCCCGGCAGGCCTGCGACGCTGTATATCGGTGCTGTCAACGGCGGGGTCTGGAAGACCGACGACGCTGGGCGCACTTGGCGTCCGATCTTCGATGACCAGCCTACCCAGTCGATAGGTGCCATAGCGGTGGCGCCCTCTGCGCCCGATACCCTGTACGTGGGCAGTGGCGAAGGGCTGCACCGCCCGGACTTGTCGGTTGGCGATGGCATGTACCGCTCGGACGATGGCGGTCAGCACTGGCGTCATCTGGGCTTGGACAATGCGCAGCAGATCCCGGAGATTGCGATTGATCCGCGCACCCCCGAGACCGTCTACGCGGCGGTTCTGGGGCATCCCTTTGGTGCGAACGAGGACCGCGGCGTGTACCGGTCACGCGACGGCGGTCGCACTTGGCAGTTGGTGCTGCACCTGGATGCACATACCGGTGCGAACGGGGTGGTCATTGACCCGCAGCACCCGGACACTGTGTACGCGACCCTCTGGGAAGATCGTCTCGGTCCTTGGGAGGACAATAACGAATACCACGGCACTTCCAGTGGACTGTACCGATCGCAGGACGGTGGCGATCACTGGACCCGTCTCGGTCAGGATTTTCCAAACAACACGACGCAGATCAATTTGTCGATTGCGCCGAGTCGGCCGGAGCGCTTGTATGCCATGGTGGCGACGACCGATCCGGGCGGCTACACCTCCGCAGCGGGTCTTGGTCTGTGGCGTTCAGACGATGGCGGCGGCCATTTTGCCCAGACTACGGACGATCCACGCGCTGTGTTGCGGATCGGTGGCGGCGATCATGCGCTGGTGCGTGTTGATCCCAAAGATCCCGACACGATCTATACCGCCAGTATTGTGGCGATGCAATCGCACGATGGCGGCCACACCTTCACTTATCTGCGTGGTGGTCCGGGTGGTGATGACTACCAGAATCTCTGGGTAAGCCCCGATGATGGCAAGGTGATCGCCCTGGTTGGTGATCAGGGCGCGCTCATGACGCAGAATGCGGGCCGCACTTGGTCGAGTTTGTTGGTGCAATCGACCGCGCAGCTGTACCACGTCAGTGCGACCGCCGGTTTTCCTTACCGCCTGTGCTCCGGGCAGCAGGAGAGTGGTTCGGTCTGTATCTCCAGCCGCGGCAATGACGGTGCAATCACGGAGCGCGATTGGCACCCGGTGGGTGCGATGGAGTACGGCTACGTGGCGCCAGATCCACTCAATCCGGATTTGATTTATGGGGCGGGGCGTAACGAGGTCACGCGCTTCCATGTCTCGACTGGGCGGGTCGAGAACATTACACCGTTTGTGGGTAAGTCAGCGGGCATTCGTACCGTCCGTACCGAGCCGTTGCTGTTCTCGCCGCTGGATCCACACGTGCTGTATTTCGCCGCCAGTCGCTTATTTCGCACTAGTGACGGGGGGGAGCATTGGACCATCATCAGTCCCGAACTGTCCCGTCCGCAGCCGCAGATGCCCGCCAGTGTGGGCGACCGACACCCACCGGATGCCGCGCAGCAGCGCGGTGCACTGTATGCGCTCGGCTTATCTGGCCTGCGTCCGGGTCTGATATGGGCCGGTACGGAGGATGGTTTGGTTTGGCGCACCGAGGATGAGGGGGCGCACTGGCAGGACGTCACACCACCCGCGCTCACGTCATGGAGCAAAGTGACGCAAATTGAGGCCTCGCATTTCGATCCCCAAGTGGCGTACGTGTCGGTCAGCCGTCTGCGATTGGATGACCTGCAGCCCTACTTGTATCGCACGCGGGATGGGGGTGCCCATTGGCAGGCGATTACGCAGGGTCTGGATCTCGCCGGTCCTGTCAACGCCGTGCGCGAAGACCCCGTACGTGCGGGTCTACTCTATGCCGCCACGGAGCGAGGCGTCTATGTCTCGTGGGATGACGGTGCGCATTGGCTGTCCTTGAACAACAATCTACCGCACACCTCGGCGCGTGACCTCTTGGTCAAGGATGCGGATCTGATCGTGGCGACGCACGGGCGGGGTTTTTGGGTGCTGGACGATATCGCCCGACTACGCGCTTGGCAGCCGGGGGTATTCGATCAGGCCTGGCTGGTGCCACCCACGCCTGCCGTGCGCGTGGCGCGCAGCACCTGGAGTGATACACCGATCGCACCTGACGAGCCGGTCGGGGAAAATCCGCCAGCGGGCGCGGTGATCGACTATGCGCTGCCTGCAGCGGTCCGTGGTCCGGTGAGCTTGCAGATATTGGATGCGCAGGGAAACTTGATCCGTGCGTACACAGATCAGGATCCACAGGAGCCGTCGCAGCGGGAGCTCGAGCGCGGCTTGATTCCGATCTGGTGGGCCAAGATCCATTACCCGCTACCGGCAACGCCTGGCCTGCATCGGCTCGTGTGGGATTTGCGACTGCCAGCGCCGCGGACAACGATCAAAGGCTATCCCATCGCAGCAGTCGTGCACGGTACGCCGCGTGAGCCGGAAGGACTGATGGTGCCGCCGGGCCGTTATACGGTGCAGTTGCGTGTCGGCAATGCGCACGTCAGTGCGCCGTTGGAAGTGCGTGCAGATCCGCGCATGGACAGCGCGTCGGGCGCGCGCATTGCGGCGCAATTCGCAGCCTTGCGCCCGCTCTACACGGCCTTTGATCGCGCCGCTGCGGATGACGGGATGATCCAATCGTTGCTGCAGCAAATTGCCGTTGCGCAAGCCAAAGTCAGCCGCCACTCGGTTGCGCAGGAACTGCTCGAGCAGTATGCAAAGCGCCTGCATAGCGTGGGTGACGACGCGCTGCCAGCGCAGCGTGGTCGCGGTGTCGCCTCGTTGATGCGCGAGCTCGCAGAGCTCTATGCCGCGAGCGCGCGCGGGGACTACCCGCCGAACGAGGCACAAGCGGCTGCGCTGGCTTCTACGTTGGCTGAGGCGACCGCTGTGTTGGTGCGTGCCGACGAAACCTTTGGCGCGCTGCCGTCGATCAATGCCCGCTTGAAGACCACTGGCATTGTCCTGAATTCCGCCTTGCCGCCCGTCCAGGATGGCAAGACAGCGAACGCCGACGAGGACTGAGTGGTGGGCCGCGACGTGCGATCAAGGGATCGTACGTCGCTGTAGTCGGGCCGCTGTAGTCTCGACCAGCACGAACAGCAGCGGTACAAAGAAGATCGCCAAGCCGGTTGCGGTCAGCATGCCGCCGACGACGGCGTTGCCGATGGCGCGTTGGGCGCCAGAGCCAGCGCCGGTGGCCAACGCCAGCGGCAGCACACCGCACCCAAATGCTAGCGAGGTCATGATGATCGGCCGT
>CAIVRI010000103.1 GCA_903908265.1 uncultured Pseudomonadota bacterium | reverse complement strand
TTTCACCCAAAACGTCCTGATCTGCCAAGACCTGCGCACCGGACGGTGCGGAAAAAACCTGTTGCGAAAACGCCAAACTTGAGGCAGCGCAAGCCAGAGCGATTCGAGCACGAAGCAACGGCGATCTCATAGTCAATTCCTTGAAAAAAGTCAAACAAGCGCTTTTAAAAACGCATCAGAAACGAACGTTACCGTATCAATTGGCGAGATTGCAAAATTATTTCGTTGATCGCGCAAGGGAGATCGATCTGGCGCCAGCAAGGCCCAGTGCGATGCACCACGCCCAGTTGCTGATCAACGTGTCGCGCAGCGCCGCACTACCGATTGCGCGCAGGGTCGACCACCGCGCGAGCGGCATCCACTGTGCAATCACCGGTTCAGGGACACCGTGCGCGGCTAATAAATGCAACGTGTTTATTCGAAGAGGGCGGCAATGGCGCATTCGCAGGTGCACTTGGCGAAGCCCAACCGTCACACTTTTTGTGCACCCAAGCCGAACGGCTTGCGCAAGGCTCTTGCCTGCTGCCTGCTGCCTGCTGCCTGCTGCCTGCTGCCTGCTGCCTGCTGCCTGATGCGCACTCGAGCAATGCGGTGCGTCGGTGATTGCCAGGTCCACAAAGGCCCCCGGAGGAATGCGTTACATGAAAGCGCATCGACCAACGCGCATCTGCCACGCGCTATTGCGTGGCCGCTTAAAAAAAACTCCATCAGCAAGCGCGATGGCTGCAGGCACGCTCTTGGCAGGTGTCGTGGGCTATGGTCCACGATCTGACTGCTCTACTCAGTGGGCCGAGAGGCGCGCAGTGACGTGCTGCGATCCGATAGCCGGCCTTACAGAAGAACGCACCACTACGCCCTGTCGTGCGCTGCGCTACGGGTGGCCACGGCGCACCAGCGGTTTAACAACGACTGTTAACACGCGGACCCGTTAAGTAATGGGTTTTGTGGAGGCGTCGCCGAGAATCGAACTCGGGTACACGGATTTGCAGTCCGCTGCGTGACCACTCCGCCACGACGCCGGGGAACTTGGAGCGAGCAGCGAGGTGGGCACTCGCGACCTCAACCCAGGCCAGGTTGCGCTCTACTGACTGAGTGATCTCGACGTCGGGGAACTTGGAGCGGGAAACGAGGCTCGAACTCGCGACCTCAACCTTGGCAAGGTTGCGCTCTACCAACTGAGCTATTCCCGCCCCGACCGACCGGCGGAATTCTAACGAAAACCCCTGTAGAGTCAAGACTCAGTTCACATTTTCATCCTGCGCCATGAGCTCCGGCCATGCCGCTTGCAAATAGGCAAGCATCGACCACAGTGTCAGTACTGCAGCCACAGCGGTCAGCGCCAGTCCCATCTGATAGATCGGCAATCCGAACAAATTCTCGCGGAAAAGCAGCATTGCAAGCCCCACGATCTGGGCGATCGTCTTGAACTTGCCGAGTGCATTCACAGCCACTTTATGGCGCGATCCAATGCCCGCCATCCATTCGCGCAGTGCAGACACTGCAATCTCACGACAAATGATCACGGCAGCGGCTAGCGTCACGTACCAGACCGGATTGCGACTCACGATCAGCACCAACGCGACGGCAACGATCAATTTATCCGCCACAGGGTCGAGAAAGTCCCCGAGCCGCGACACCTGGCCGAGTTTGCGCGCGATGTACCCATCAAAGGCGTCGGTGATGCCGGCCACCGCGAACAACAACCCCGCCACGACGTCCGAACCCGGGTACGGCAACAGGAACGAGGCCACGATCACCGGGATCAGCAAGATCCGCAGGACCGTCAGCAGGTTCGGGATGGTGTACGGGGTCACGGTTAGGGATCCGGATGTAAGTGTTGGTAGATCGCCTCAGCGACCCGCTTGCCGATGCCTGGCACGGCGGCAAGGTCACTGATGCCCGCACCCAGTATGCCCTGCAGACCGCCAAATCGCTTGAGCAGTTCCCGCCGCCGGGCCGGACCCAATCCCGGCACCTCTTCCAGCACAGAGGCCTGGCGGGCTTTGCCGCGCCGCGCCCGGTGGCCGGCGATGGCAAAGCGATG
>CAIVRI010000102.1 GCA_903908265.1 uncultured Pseudomonadota bacterium | reverse complement strand
TCGGCCGCGATCGCGCAGGGACAGATTGTCGGCAGGTAGCGCACTGAGCTTGCGGATGGCTTCCGCCAGACTGATTTGCTTTTCCGTGCGCACGTAGCGGCCGAGCAGGCGCGCAAAGTTGCCGAAGGAGCGTGGGTGGTAGCCCATTTTTAGAAAGAGCCCCTCGAGCGATGGCGCATCCGCATCGGACGCAAAACTCACCCAAGGCAGCCGAATTTGCCGGCGGACGTTATCCTCTGACATCGAAAAATAGGCCACGCCAACGCGACTCTCGTCGGCGATAACCAGATCGATCGCCACGTCTTCGGGGCTCTGGCTGCGTTCCGTAGCGATTTGCGCCAAGGTTTTTCCGAGCAGGGGCTTGAGCGCATCGGTCTGCACCGCCAAGAGCAAGGTACCGTCCGCACCCGACTTCATCATCAGATTTTCCCACGGCGGATGGGGATCGCGCATCTCAGCAATGACACGCGCTCGAATCGCCGGATCCTTCAGACGCGCGATCCAGGCCTCGCGCCCACCGTCCTGGACCCACGGTGGCATTGACCCGTCGAGACCGGAAGCACCTGCGGTGTAGGTGTACATGTCCGCGGTGATGCGTGTGCCATTCTGGCGGGCGGACTCGACCAGGGCGATGACCTGATCTAGTTTGGCCCAGTTGTCTTTACCCGCCGCTTTCAGGTGGTAGATCTCGGCCGGTGCACCAGAGGCATGTGCGATGTCGATGGTTTCTTGAACGCCCTCAATCAGCCGATCGCCCTCGCTGCGCATGTGGGAGATGTACATCCCACCGCAGCGGGCCGACTCGCGTGCCAGTTCGATCAGTTCCTGTGTCTTGGCATAGGTGTCGGGCGCGTAAATCAGCGCCGTGGTGACGCCGAGTGCCCCCTCTTCCATCGCCTCGCGCACGAGGCTGCGCATTTTCGCGAGTTGGTCGGCGCTGGGTTGCACATCATCTTCATTCAGCACATAGGTGCGAATGGTGTTGGCGCCGACAAAAGCAGCCACGTTCACGGAAATGTTGTGCTGTCCAAACTTGTCGAGGTAACCGCCGAAGGTGGTCCAATCGATCGGAAGATTCAACCCAGCCAAGCGCGTTTCGAGGCGCGCCTTCATCGGTGCGGATAAGGGGCCCGCGGAGTTCTCACCCATGACTTCGAGTGTGATGCCCTGACGTAAATCGCTCTGCGCGCGGCCGTCAATCAACAGAGATTGCTGCACATGGGCAAGCATGTTGATAAAGCCTGGTGCGACCGCTTGGCCGCGCACATCGAGTTCTACTGGCGCCCTGGCATTAATATGTGGCGCAATACGGGCGATACGGTCGCCCTGCAACGCGACGTCGCCGATGAAGGGCATTGTGCCGGAGCCGTCATAGATGGTGCCGCCACGTAGGATCATCGAGTATGGCGGTAGTGTGTCGCGCGCGCTCGCAGCGCTGGCAATCCCGATGGTCAGGATGGCACTCGCGATTCGGCATCTCATTGAATGCGTGCCTTCTCTTGAACATGACGCGGCACGTAGATACGTCCTTCGCGCACGACAACCACGCCATTGATGATCACGAGATCCACTTTGCCAAGATCATCCACGCGCTGATCCGGCTGACCGTCAACGAAGATGAGGTCTGCAAGTTTGCCCACTTCCAGAGTACCCAGTCGATCGTCCATGCCCAAAATTTCTGAATTTGTACGCGTCGCAGTAATCAGTGCTTCAGATGAGGAGTAACCCAGTTGTTCGAAGTTGTGTAACTCCTGGATGTATGGCTGCGGCAGACTTTTGTAGAGACCATAGAATACATCGGTACCTATGCCGAGCTTCACGCCAGCATCTTTCATTTTTTTTGCCATTGCGAATGTGCTGTCGTTTGTCAGCGTGAACCGTCGTGAGGTCGAGAAAAAATAGCCGCCACTGTCTTGAATGTATTGGTATGGGACAAGCGTTACGTCAGCACATATCCCATGTTCTGCCATTAGGCGCACGGTTTCGTCAGCGCGTGGCAGTGGATGTTCGACGCAATCGACTCCGGCGGCCACAGCCATATCGGTGAATATGGTTTCCGAATCCACGGTGACACGCAGTCCAAGCATATGCGCCTCGTCAACCGCCGCTTTCACCTCTTCTGCATTGAAGTGACTAGCAAGTTTAATCAGGTCGGCACCACGCTTAAACTGCAGGCGTACCGCTGCTCGAAACCCATCTGCACCATTGGCTTCGTAGACCTGAGATTCAGGGTATTCCGGCGCTGTGCGGAAAGTGAAACTTTCAGTGCCGTGGCCGCCGGTGCCGACGATTAACTGCCCCGCGACGAACATGCGGGGGCCAGGAATGCGACCGAGGTACTGCCATAACTTCAGTTGGTACGGCGCCATGCCGTGGGAGCCGACGTCACGCACACTCGTGATGCCACTTTCGACGAAGTATCGCATCCGTTCCATGCCCCGTAATGCAGCGTCGGACTGACTTTCCTCACTCAATGGCCCGGGTAATCCTGGTTTCTCGAGGTAGGTCATATGCGTGTGCAGGTCGATTAACCCAGGCATGACCGTTTTGCCCGCGGCATCAAGGACCTGGGCGCCTTTCGGAATGGCAAAAGCAGTTTCGTTAGCGGCGATCTGGGTGATGTGCCCGCCTTCAATCAAAATGGCCGCCGGATGGGCCGGGGTGCCAGTGCTGTCGAACAACCGGGCATTGCGGATGAGAAATGCACCTTTGGGCTCTCCAAAGCCCTTTGGCATCGGGACGCGTCGCAGGTCATTGGTCGTCTGCGTATCAGGTTGGTAGTAGGCGGCACGATCGTTCGGCTTTTCGGTGCCGGTCGCGACCAGAGGCAGGCACAAAAAGGACAGCATGAGCATGAGGGATTTGGTCTGCACGTTAGTCCTGCATCTTAAATGGCGGTTTGGAGTGTCGCGGGCCAGTGCCCGTCGGCGGTGTTGGCCCCCTCAAGGACCAGGGTCTCAGGGGTGGATGATATAGCCGGTCGGCGGTTTTGCGCCCATGACGTTTTCGACCAAGAAGTCCCAGGAACGGCGCAGCACGTAGCCGCCATGCACGCCGAGTGGTGAATGGCCAATGTTCGGCGCTATCAGCAGTTCGAATTCTTTGTTGTTGCGAATCAGGGCATCGACCACTTGCATTGTGTTGGCTATTGGAACTGTCCAATCTGCATCACCATGAATGAGCAGTAACTGTCCCTTGAGATTGCGGGCTAAGGGCGCGTTGGCAGCGGCCTCATAATTGTGGCCATCGTCTGGCCCCATGAATTTCTCGGCGTAGGCGACCGTCTGCAAGCGGGGGTCGTGACTGCCGGCAGCGGCGACCCCGGCGCGGAAGAAGTTGGGGTACGTCAGCAGGGCGCGTAGCGCCGCGGCGCCGCCGGCGGAACCGCCAAAGACGCCGACCCGGCTGAGGTCGAAATAGGGGTAGCGACTGGCTAACTGCTGCAACACCGCGACGTGGTCGTCGAGGTGGCCCGCTTGTCCGATGCGGCCATAGGACTCATCGAGAAATTTCTTCGACCGATCCGGCGTGCCGCGTCCGTCCAGTTGCACGACGAGGAACCCGAGTTCTGCGATTGTCTGATCCGCCATGTAGCCAAACAGTACATCGACCACTCGCGGGTACGCCTTATGTGCTTGCGGGCCAGGATACAGGCTGTCGATGACGGGATAGGTTCGGTGTGGATCGAAGTTGGATGGCTTGAGTAAGTTGCCATACAGACGGGTCTTGCCATCGGCGGCCAGCGCGCTGAAACGCTCCGGTAACGTGGCGCCTGTCGCGAGCACTTGAGCGAGGTCAGTGCGTTCGACTAGCGCCACTGTTTTTCCGTCACTTTGGCGTAACCAAGTTTCGGGCGCCAAATCGAGCCTAGATATCGTATCGAGGAAGTAGCGCCCTGAGGGCGAAAACCCGCGTGCGGCGTTGGCGTCACGTGCCAGAGTCCGCGGCGGATCGTAATACGCGGATTCCTGCGCGCTCGACACGAGGTGGTCTGCGACGTCGGGTGTAAGCAGCGTGGTCTGCCCATCCGCCAAGCGAATGCGGTAAATTTCCCGGTAGTAGGGATCCGCTGCCGCCTCGCTGCCGCTGCCGGCCACGTACACGAGTCCATGGGCCTCGTCCAGGTGTAAGACGTTGCGTACGGACCAGTCCCCTGCGGTCAGTTGCCGCTTCAGTTGTCCCGTCACGCCATCGTAGAGGTACAGGCGACCGATGCCATCGCGCTCTGAGAACCACAACACCTCCCCGGTAGCCAGCGTATACACCATCGGCCGCTGACCATTCCCAGCGGCTTCTACAAAGGTCTTGCCAGACTCCTCGATCATCGTGCGCGCGTGGCCGTCCGACGCATCGATCTCGTAAAGGGACATCGATTTGGCGTAGCGGGTCCGCGCGAACAGGTAGATCCGATGTCCATCTGCCGACCACCATGCTTCGTGGGCCTCAATCGGGGTCGTGACCGGCGAGGTCACCGGGTCGATGGCGACGCGATGGCCGACACGTTGCGCCAAGTCAAACACCCAATGCTCCGATACGGGGACGGTCAGGTCGTTCGACAAGGCTGATCGCCAGTGGTGCGCTGTTGGTGCGACAGTGCCATCGGTAGGCACGGTCTGCGCGATGGCGAGTTCCCGTACCGCCCGTTCATCGAGGCGTTGGGTCATCAGGTGCGTCGAGTCATCGGACCAGAGTACGACTGTCGGCAGTGGCCGCCCCTGCATGACGGCCTCGGTGTACAGCGGGTTGGCTTCCGGCGTCCCGCCGAAAGCGTAGTGCGCCTCGCCGTCGTGGGTCAGCGGATAGGCCTCTTTGCCGTCCGCAGATCGAATCCAGAGATTGTAGTCGCGCGTGAAGGCGACCCAGCGGCCGTTGGGGGACGGTTTTTCCAACGCGTTGCTAACAACGACTTGCTCGCGCTGACACCTTGGGGTAGTTATCGAGCAAGCGTAATCGGTGTCACCTAGCGTGAACAATAATTGGCCAGCACTATTCCAATCGTAATCACGGAACGGTAGTTGGTCCGGCTGCACGAGGTTGCCCAGCGCCTTGGTCAGACCCTGTGCCACGATAGTTGCGTCGAACGGCTGACTACGCGCGCCGGTGTCTGCTTGGACGCGGACGAACTCGGTACGGCCATGACCGAGGTCTTTGACGTAGGTGAAATTTTCACCGCCGTCCAACCGCCAGTGCGGCAGCACGCTGCGATTGAGGACCCATTGGTCTGCATTCTGGACTAGAAAGCGCGCTGCCCGATCATAGACCACTGAATCCAATACTGCCGGGGCAGCGAAGGCTGCTGCCGTAATTAGTGTACCGAGCAACACCAGACCCGCCGTCTTAAGGATTTTCATTGGTACTTCCGCCATCCCGTCAGGTGTTGATGCGGCATTTAGAAAGCCGCGAACCGGCACGCGACCTGCAGGGGTCGCGGGCCGATTCGGGACGATCCTAACGCTTAGAAGCGATAGTCAAAACCCACACCAATGGCTTGCGGTTGTGCGATCCAGAAGTCGCCCTGCTGCGGCTGGTTGAAGATGTTGATCAACTCCATTCCACCCTGGATGGCGCGCTTGTTTGCGAGGTTGGTCCCGTAGGCCTTCAGGGTCAAGGGCCCTCGGGTCATGCTGGCATTGACGTTAAGCAACGAGTACGACGGCGCTTCGATCGCTGGTGCTGCCATGCCCATTTGTTCCACACCGGTCAGCCACATTTTGTCGACCCAGCGTACGCCGGCGCCCAAATGGGCGGTCCAGTTCGTCAGCATCGACCAAGTGTAGTCAGCCGTCACCGACGTGCTCATTTTCGGTACGCCAGGCAGTTGGTAGCCGGTCAAAAAGAAGGCGCCGGGCGCTGTGCTGCTAAGTTCGGATTGCGTATACGCACTGTTCAAGCCGAGTGTCAGTCCAGCAACAGGTGAGAACGCCGCTGCCAACTCAAGACCCTTGGGTGTTGCGGTGCCGCCATTGGTGAGGATTGTGTTGCCATTGGTGGTGGAGTTGAGCTGGATGTCCTTCCAGTTAATGTAGAACGCCGTCAAATTCACCATGGCCCGATGATCGAGAAATTCGGTTTTGATGCCGACCTCATAGCTGGTCAGCGTGTCCGAATTGACCCGTGGTGGCACAACAGTGGGCAGGAAGGTGGTGTTAAGACCCCCTGGACGATAGCCCGTTGCCACGCGCGCATAAACCATTGCATCAGGGGTGAAGCGATAGCGCGATGCCACCGACCACGTCGTCACGTTTTCCTCTGTCGACGGCGAGGTGCCGGCAGTTCCGCCGAGGGCCTGTTTGTTGTCGGCGTAACGCAGACCGCCACTGAGGTCGAATTTGTCGGATACGTGCCACGTGCTGTCACCAAAGACCGCGTATTCCTTGTAGGTCGAGTTCTGTATCGGGCCTGGGCCGAAGGGATTGCCAATGGGTGTGTAATCCGGCAGATACAACGTCAGAGCGTCGGCGACCAAGTTCACTTTCTCATCCGTATAGAACGCACCGACCATCCAATCGAAAGTTTTGCCCTGCTGCGAGGAAAGTCGGAGTTCTTGGGAGAATTTCTTGACCTCAGTCGTTGCACCACCACCTAACAGGAACCCTGGTGGAAGAATGCCTGCGCCCGCGGTAGTGTCATCCACGGTGGTCGAGGTTTTCTGATCTGAGTAGCCGGTGGCAGCGGTAAACTCAAAAACTCCTGGTTTCCAGTTGATCGTCGCTGTGTACACGTTCAGATCTTCATGGAAGGCCTGCGCGAAGGCATGTGTCTGTGTGAGATCGCCGATAGGAATCGATACCGTGCCTATGCTCGACCCGTCCGTCGTTGGGGTTTGAGTGAAGCCGGTGGTCGATATCGTGCCGCCATCGTCGGCATTGTTGTGGTAGATCACCGCGCCGAGTTTTACTGATAGATCAGCGCTAGGCTGCCACAGCAACGCTAAACGACCGCCTTCCTGGGTCTGCCGGTTGACACCACTTTTGTTGGTATGGGCGTTAAAAATATATCCTGGGAGCACCTTTTCGTAGGCACTCACCTGCACTCCGAGCACGTTGTTGATTAGGGCGAGATTGGCAACACCACGCAAACTGTAACTAGAGCGACTGGCGCCGTCGACTTCACCGAGATCCGCGCCGACTTCACCACCTGAGGTTGTCAGACTTGGATTTTTGAGCACATATTTGATCAGGCCTCCCATGGAGCCGGCGCCGTACAGCGTGCCCTGTGGACCGCGCAGGACTTCCAAGCGATCAAGGTCATATGGCAACAGATCGAGGATCTGATTGGCGGGACTGCCATAGCGCGAGCTCGAGCCGAGCGGCACTTCATCGAGGTAGGTGCCGACGGATGCGGCATCACTGACCGAGGCCACGCCACGCAGGTTTACCGACGCAAGGCCTGCTTTACCGCCATTGCTGACGTTGAGGCCTGGAATATAGGCGGCGTAATCTGATAACTGTTCCTGGCGGCGTTCGAGCAAGATTTCCCCAGACTGCACGCTGACCGATGCTGCGACGTCTTGCACATTTTCCGCGCGCTTGTTGGCAGTAACTACAATGTCTTCGAGCGACGAGAGCCCTGTTGCCGTTTTAGGTGGCGCGTCGGCGCCCAGAGCAGTGGCCGACAGTAGGACACCGGTAATAATGCTGGCCAAGCCGATTCGACCAGATACGTAGGTGCGTTCGTTCAGTTTTAACATGGCGATTTACTCCCCTTGATCAAGTTGCATGCGGCCATTCCGACCGGTTAAATAGTCTCTGCCGCGATATTCACGGCTGGAATCGAGGTGCCATTAGTGCGCACCCATGTGACCCGCATAACGGGCAAAATCAATGTTGGTTCCACAGATCACGATGCCTACCCGCAAACCGCGTACGCGTTCGCGTAGGATCTCGGTTAGCGCTGCGGTGGCGGCCGCAGCAGCGGGCTCTACGGCGAGTTTGAGCTCGCGGAAAATCAGAGCCATAGCGCCTCGAATTTGGTCGTCGGTTACCATCACGAGCTCATCGACATACTGCCGACACAGTGTGTAGGTGGTGGCTGTCGTAAAGGGCGCGCCAAGACTGTCGGCGATCGACTGCACCCCGTTACTCCGCGCCGGGTGCCCCGCCGCAAAACTGCGGTGCATGACATCAGCGCCGATGGGCTCTACGCCAAAAATCAGACAGTTCGGATTGGATTGTTTGATGGCGGCCGACATGCCGGCGCAGAGTCCGCCGCCGCCAATGGGAATAATGACCGCATCGAGTTGTTGGGCTTGTTGCCAGAATTCCAGTCCCAGGGTGGCTGTGCCGAGCAGGGTTTGCACACCATCATAGGGGTGCAGCAAACTGCGCCCCTCTTGGGCGACGATTTGGTGCGCCATTTCGAAGGCCGTTGCGCCGTCTGGCGCCATGATGACCTCGGCGCCGAGTTGTGCACACAGCGTAACGCGCGCGGGACTGGCACTCTGCAGCATGACGACTTTGGCGGATGTTCGGAATTGTCGCGCTGCGTAGGCCGTCGCGATGGCGTGGTTGCCTGAACTAACTGCTGTGACGCCGCGGGCGCGCGCGTCTTGATCGAGAGACAATATGTTTAGGACCGCTCCGCGAGCCTTAAAGGAGCCGGAGTGCTGTAATAGTTCTAATTTGGCGAGCACCCGCGTTTCGCTGCCAAGGATGCTAGTGAGCCCCTCCCCTACCCAGGGGTGTACGGGCGTCTCTAATAAGTGCGGCCGTAGACGTTCGCGAGCTGCGCGGATTTCCGCCAAGGCGGGTGCCGGTAGGGGTGCGGTTTCCGCGGCGCTCATCAGCAGCTTGCCCCCATTAGGCAGGTCCAGTCGGAGCTAGTCATAGTAGTTTGGCAGCGAAACATGACGAACCTATAGACAACAAAGTTGCGTATACGCATCATACGTTGCGCAATATGACTGTCAAGAATCTTCATCCACCCAAGCGAGCACGGACCCGGAGCGAGTTGCGCCGAGGCGACACGCGTTCGGGTAATCTGACGGCTTCGCCCTTGACCGAGTGGCCGATGAAACCGAAGACTTCCAGAAAGCGGGCGAGCATGCCGCCTGCTGCAGTGCGTAAAGTCGCAGCGGTACCGGCCTCGCCGGCCGCAACAAAAATGCCCAATCTTGGCGATTGCCTGCGCGCTATTCGCTTCAAGCGCCGTCTCTCGCTGGCAGACGTCAGCGCGGTCACGGGCATTGCGCGGTCCACCCTCTCGCGGGTCGAGACCAATCAATTGTCGCTCACCTATGACAAGTTGGTGCAACTGAGCTGCGGCTTACAAATTGATTTAACTGAATTACTTTCTTCAGGCACGGCTGAGGAGGCGCCGGCGACCCTCACGCGCCGTGCCGTGGCCCCGCCGGGATCCGGCCAAGTTCTGCAGGTGGGTACTAGCACTTACAGCTACATCTGCACAGAAATGTCCGCGAAACGGATGACGCCGATGCTGGCTGAGGTCCGGGCGCAAACGGTTGAGGAAACCAATGGATTGCTGGCGCATCAGGGCGAGGAATACACCTATGTTCTGTCCGGCACCGTCCAGTTGCATACGGAATTTTACGAGCCCCTCATTCTGGAGACCGGTGCGTCGGTTTATTTCGATAGCACCATGCGCCATACCTACGTGGCCGTGGGGGATAGCCCTGCGCGGATTCTGTGCATTTGCTCGGTAGACAATACGGTGATCCAACACGCGCTGCAGGTCACGGCAACGCCCGCGGACACGGGATCGAGAGCGAGTGCGTTGCCTGCTGTGCGGCGCACGCGTTCTCGGCGGCCTGAATAGCCAAGACCGGTTTTTATCGCCCATCACTCACTCGGCCAACCAGCGGGATACCCCTTTGAGCACACACCTGCATAGTCGATTCAACCGCTGGATCCTGCCGGGATTCGCTTTCAAGGCTGTCGTGATTGGGGGTGGCTACGCCACAGGACGGGAGTTGGCGGAGTTCTTTTTGCCGAGTGGGCCGTGGGGCGGCATCATGGGCATGTTGCTCGCCATGGTGATCTGGAGCGTAATTTGTACGCTAACCTTCCTGTTCGCTCGGGCGACCAGCAGCATGGATTACCGTTCGTTCTTCGGTCAGTTGCTCGGGCCTGGCTGGGTCCTTTTCGAAGCGGCTTATTTTTGTACAGTCATTGTCATGCTGTCGGTGTTCGCGGCTGCGGCCGGCGCTTTAGGTGCTGCTATTTTTGGCTGGTCGCCGATGGTTGGAACGTTGTTGCTGATCGTATGCATCGCAGCGGTCAGTGCCTATGGCAGTGAGTCTGTCGAACGACTGTTCAAGCTCGTGACCTTTTTTCTCTATGCGGTCTTCGCTGCATTTATTTTGTTGTCGCTCACACACTTTTCCGACCGCATTGCGACCGGTCTGAGCACACACTACCCGACGACTGGCTGGGTGCTCGGTGGCGTCACCTATAGTATTTACAATGTCGTCGGGGCGGTAATTATTCTACCGGTGCTGCGGCATTTGACCAGTCAGCGCGATGCGGTGATTGCCGGGATGCTGTGCGGCCCATTGGCGATGTTACCGGCGCTGCTGTTTCTGATCTGTATGGTTGGCTACTACCCGGGGATCGCCAGTGAGCCGCTGCCATCCGACTTTTTGCTCAATAAACTAGACATGCCTCTGTTCCATGTGCTGTTTCAATTCATGATTTTCTCAGCCTTGCTCGAAAGTGGGACAGGTGCGGTGCATGCGATCAACGAACGGGTTGCGCACGTGGCGCAATTGCGTGGGGGTACGTTTGGGCGCAATGGGCGCCTTGCGTTGGCAGCGGTTGTGCTGGTGGTATCGGTTTTTGTCGCAGAGCACTTTGGTCTGGTCAATTTGATCGCGCGTGGTTATCGCTTCCTGGCCTACCTCTTCATGATTATCTACATCTTGCCGATCGTGACTTATGGTGTCTGGCGCTTGTTCGGCAAGGCAGCGCGACAGTCGGCACAGACAGCGACTGCTGACTAATTGGCGGCCTGATTACAATGCAACGCCTTCATCGAGTTTCTGCTGTTGGGTGCGCGGGTCGTCGACTCGTTAGCGTGTCCTGGATTTCTCGACTCGGTGTCGGGTTGCTGTTTTCAGCGCTAGTCGCACATGCGGCCGAAGTAGGCTCAATCGTCGTCCCGGACGATCTAGTGAGCGTCCTGCATGGTGAAGTGGAAAGAGCCTTTAAAGCCGATGAGCCCGGTGCGGTGGTCATTGTCGTGCGCGATGGGCAGGTGTTGCTGCGCGATACGATGGGTATGGCCAATCTAGAACTAGCCGTTCCAATGAGGCCTGAAATGGTCTTTCGGCTCGGTTCCGTGACCAAGCAGTTCACGGCCGCAGCAATTTTGCTCCTCGTGCAGCAGGGGCGTCTATCCTTAGATGACGACATTAACAAGTACTTGCCTGATTACCCAAACCAGGGGCAGCGCATTACGATCGCACAGTTGCTAACACATACGGCAGGCATTACCAGCTATACCGATGTACCCGCGTTTTGGCGTCAGCAGCGGTCGGATTTGAGCAGCGAAGAATTATTAGACTTCTTTAAAAACCGTCCGATGGACTTCGTTCCCGGTGAGCGTTGGCATTACAGCAATTCTGGCTATGCGGTGCTGGGTGCCTTGATTGAGAAGGTTTCTGGGCAGGGCTATGGAGAATTTGTCGAGCAACACATTTTCCAACCGCTTGGCATGGTGCATAGCTCTCTTGACCGCACCGATCGGATCATTGCGGGTCGTGTACCTGGTTATAAAAAAGTGGGGTCATCCTTCGTCAATGCTGATTACATGAGCATGACGTTGCCTTATGCCGCCGGCGCATTGCTATCGACCGTGGACGACTTGGCTCTATGGGATGCAGCCCTCTATACCGATCGCTTGGTATCGCAGGATTTGTTGCAGCGCAGTTGGCTGCCTGCGCAGCTTCGTGATGGCCGCGATACGCATTATGCTTTCGGTTGGCTGACTTCAACGCTAGATGGTCTGCATCTGCTCTCGCACGCTGGCGGCATCAACGGTTTTAGTAGCATGGTGGCGCGCGTGCCTGCGACGCATGTCTATGTTGCGGTGCTAACCAATCGCGAGGGCGGTGCCGGAGATTTGGCGATTCGGTTGGCGGTAATCGCCAGCGGTCGGGAGTGGCATGCGCCGACGCTGATCACGCTTTCGACGACGGCACTTGACCGTCTTGTTGGCACTTATCGCATGAAGGACGGTGGGTCTGTTGCCGTGGCGCAGGAGGCAGGGTCGCTGGTGGCCGATGTGCCTCCTTACGGCAAGCAGGCTCTCGCTGCGCTGTCAGAGACTGACTTCCTCTTTGTCGGGGCACCACTCGCGCGGCTCTCGTTTCAAGTTGAGCCCGATGGTGTTGCTCATTCGCTTTCACTAATGACTGGGCGTGGGCCGGATGAGTTGGCGGTACGTGTCCCCTCCGTGCTCAGCGTGGGGTCTCATTAGATTGTCTTGGAGTATTCCGATGATGTGCCTCCGTCGACTCGCCGGAACAACCTTTCTTTCGCTAGCTATAGGTTTTTTCGCACCACTCCATGCGGAAGTGGCCGAACCGTTGTTGATCATTCATCACGTGCGTATTTTCGATGGCCGGCATCCAACACTCAGCCCAGACAGTGCAGTGGTCATCAGTGGCAACCACATTCTCTCCATTAAGCCAGAGACAGGCTCTGCTGTGGCAGATGATCCTGCAACGCGCAGTATCAACGGTGGTGGACGTGTTTTATTGCCAGGGCTCATCGACGCGCATGTGCACTTGTCTATAGTCGTCGGCGTACCTCAGTTGCGCGACTATGATCCGGGATACCTCTTCGCGCGAGCAGGGGTTGAGGCGCGCGCAACGTTGCTGCGTGGATTCACGACCGTGCGGGATATGGCCGGACCGACGTTCGGCCTCAAACAAGCGATCGACGAAGGCCTCATGGAAGGTCCGCGTATTTTCCCGTCCGGCGCAATGATCAGCCAAACCAGTGGGCACGCAGACTTTCGGCAACGGATCGATACGCCGCAACGGCGCTGGAGTGGACGTATCGAAGGCCTCGAGCGACTGGGTTATGGCCTTATTGCCGACGGCGTGGACGAAGTGACTGCCGGTGTGCGGGAGCAGTTGCGCCTCGGGGCCACGCAGATCAAATTGGCAGCTGGAGGCGGTGTTTCATCGGTCTATGATCCGATCGATAGCGTCCAGTACTCAGACGCTGAACTGCGTGCGGCCGTGCAGGCCGCTAGTGACTTTGGCACCTATGTAGCCGTCCATGCATACACGCCGACGGCCATCCGTCGAGCTATTGACGCTGGTGTGCGCAGCATCGAGCATGCGCAGCTGATTGATGAGCCGACACTGAAGGAAGCCGTTGCGCGCGGTGTTTACCTATCGCCGCAGGCGTTTTTGTTTGCCGCTGATTCTCCGGTAACGCCCCTACAGACAGTAGCCCAACGCGCCAAGGCGAAGGTAGTCGCTGAGGGGCTCGACCAGATGATGCAACTGGCGCAGAAGTATCACGCGAAGGTGGCGTTCGGCACAGATCTGGTTGGGGCGCCGCAAATGTTCGCGGGGGAGTCACGCGAGTTTGGGGCGCGTTTGCGGTGGTTCAGTTCGGCCGAGATTTTGTCTCAAGCGACCGCGATCAACGGGGATCTCTTGGCGTTGTCTGGTAGCCGCAATCTATATGGACGGCTTGGGGTCGTCGAAGTCGGGGCGCTTGCCGATTTGTTAATTGTAGATGGAAATCCACTGGAAGACATACGCGTGCTAGAGACGCCGGAGTCGACGCTGCGCGTCATAGTCAAGGACGGCCGTGTCGTCAAGCAGTCTCTCTAGTCCCTCATGCGCACTCTCCTTGAGTCTCCAGTGAGCGCACGTCAGGCCGAGTACGCGGACGCGCAGGGCTGACCGGTGGAGCGTCAGGCGATTGCGCAGTGGGCGGCGTGCGCTGGTTTGGTGCTAGATCCTGCGCAGGTGGTGTCAATTACCGGCAAGGATCCTATTTTTGATACGGCGTTCCCTATCGGTGAAGGTGCTGCCGTTGCGCTCGCGTTGGTCGGGCAGGCGGCAAACCGGCTTGGATGCTTACGGGGTCAGCGATCGCAAGAGTTATCGGTCGACGTGCGCCACGCCGCGGCCTCGCTGCTAAGTTTCGCGCTACTGGCGCTAGATGGCGCTGGAGTTGCCCCATTCGAGGCGCCGGTATTGAGCGCTTTCTTCCCCTGTCAGGGGGGACGTTGGATTCACTTGCATGCGGGCTTTGACGAAGGACGGCACACACTAAAAACGCTCGGATTATCGTTGCAGGCTGATTGGGCTGAGATCACTGCTTTCACAAGCCGATGCGATGCATTCGAGTTGGAGGATCGTCTGGCGAGTCTCCATCTGTGCGGTGCCGTTGCGCGTAGTTGGTCCGAATGGACGACCAGTTCTCAGGGGCGCTGGCTTGCCGGTAGGTCTGCAGTTGAAATTGTCCGTTTGGGCGATGCGCCGCCTGAGGCATTGCCTGAGGGCCCTCGTCCAATGAGCGATGTGCGTGTGCTGGATCTCACTCGCGTGCTCGCAGGACCTACCTGTGCGCGCTCGTTAGCAGAGCACGGTGCGGATGTGCTGCATGTCACTGCACCAGGGTTGCCGACATTCGATCGCTTCGAGATGGACACAGGCCATGGCAAGCGCCAAGCCTACCTAGATCTGAACGATGCGTATCAAGCCCAGCAGGTGCGTGGCTTAGTCTCAGACTGTGACGTTTTTTCGCAGAGTTATCGCCTCGGGGCCCTCGCCCGCCGCGGCCTTGGTCCGGCCGAGGTCGCGGCATTACGCCCTGGGGTCGTCTACGTGTCTGAGACCTGTTACGGCCACGATGGCCCTTGGGCTCTGCGTCCTGGGTGGGAGCAACTTGCGCAAACCGCCACGGGTATTGCAGTGGCTCAGAATGCTGCGGCACCTGCGTTGGTGCCTGTGGCCTTTACCGACTACACGACTGGGTATTTGGCTGCGGCGGGTGTGATGGAAGCGTTGCGTCGGAGAGCGACGGAAGGTGGCTCGTGGCACGTGCGCGTGTCTTTGGCGCAAACCAGCCTCTGGGTGCAGCATGTCCGTTCCGTGCGTGATCGGGCGCAGGCCACAGGATTGGGGGACGTTACCCCATGGCTCCAAAGCCGGCAGACCCCCTACGGGCGGATGACCTTTCTGGGGCCCGCACTGCACATGTCTGAGACGATGCCCTACTGGGAGTTGCCTTCCGCCCCTGTCGGCAGCGGAATGCCAGTATGGGCTTCGCCTCGATAGGAGCGTTCAGAGCGGAGGGAGTCGTTTTGCGGTGACGCGGGATCGTGCGCCCATCCCGTTGCACTATGGTGCGATGTAGGCTGCGATCAGGTCTTGTAAACGCTGCCGCTGCCGGCCGTGCTCATCAAAGTTCGTCGGCTCCAGCCATGCGGTATAGCCGCCGCGTAGGCGCGGCCAGTCCTGGTCCAGTATCGAGTACCAGGCCGTGTCGCGGCTGCGACCTTTATAGACGACGGCCTGGCGAAAAGTGCCTTCAAACTGAAATCCAAATCGCTCGGCGGCCCGTCTGGAGG
>CAIVRI010000101.1 GCA_903908265.1 uncultured Pseudomonadota bacterium | reverse complement strand
GCAAACGATGCTGCGCTTGCGCGCACTCGGCGCGAACACCTCGGTCACGGGCCCACAGGCCGCACCGCATGCGCCGCAATGGGCGCGGCACGCGGCCGCCGTGCGCGCCTCCGTGCACGCCTACAACACCGAGGCGGAAATCGAGCGCTTCATCCGGCTACTCAGCGCTTAATGGCGCGTGCGCTAGGCACGCAGCAAACCCTCAGTATTCGGCGGCGATCGCCGCCGCCTCCACACCGGCGGCCTGCAGCAGCCGCGTACGCGCCACCTCGACCCCCACCAACGGTCGATGCCGAGCCTCGCCCACTTCCAGCGCCGTAAATGGCTGGAAAGTCGCCGCCCGCTCGGGCGCAAAGCGCGCCACCACCCGGTTCATGACTGCCGCGAGCCGCGCATCATCTAATTGCGAATTGGCAACGCCGGGCACGCGCAGCATAAAGTCGCGGCCCCCCTCGACGCCCAGGTACAGCCCGACGCGACCGGCCAAGCGCGGCACCTTGTGCGGCAAACCAGCTCCGGCTTGACCATGGCAACCCGCACAAAAGAGCGTGTAGTTCTGCGTGACGTCGTCGCCGGGCACGCGCTCCAGCGCCGCTGCGGTCCCCACCGACGCGAGCGCTGCCACGACCAGCGCGGCAGCGCGCATCAGGGTTTCGCCGCCATCACGGTGGTGCGGTGCGCACGCACGGCCGCCCCATCCACGACGTGCACGCGCTCGCGTGCAAAGTCAGCGGCCTCCAGCGGCGCAACGCGCGCCTCGGCATGACCGAGATCAAAGACCACGTAGTTAAGGACGTCCGCCAGTTGCGCGTCCTCGAAACGACTGAACTCGGGCATCTTGAAGTTGTAGCGCCGTTCCCCAACGGTGATCTCGCCGTACATGCCGTACAGCACCGTCATCGCCAACTGCCGACGGCCTTCGGCGGTCTCGGCAAAATGCGGCGCATCCAGAATCACCGGCGGGGCCAGGCCCGGATTGCCCGCGCCGGTGGCACGATGGCAGACGGCGCAGTTGGCCTGAAAGGTCTCCGCGCCGCCGGCAAACTGCGGTGCATCGGCGCCACTCACGGCAGCGGCAAAGGCCGCCACCAGCGCCGCTACCCACCTCACTGCTGCGCCACCCCGAGGATCACCGACACCGAGCAGTGGTAGTTCGGGTTGTCGTTGGTCATGCACCAGTTGACGTCATTGTTCAGTGACATCCGATACATCGGCTTCTCGCCCTCGTTGCGCACGCACGTACACGCGCCGCAGGTGGTCTTGCCGCAGCAGTCATTGTACGAGACCAGATAGTCGCGGCCATCGTTCGGGTTCTGGCAGGTACCGATCCACGTGATCGGGGACGGCTCGGTGCCCGGCGGACAGGTCGAGGAGGTGCCGCCACAGCACGCGCATAGAAAGCCATCGATCGCGCAGTACTTCCAGTACTCGCACGCGTTCGGATCGGTGACGATTTTCGGTGGTGCCTTGGCCGTGGCACCGCCCGCCGCCGCAGCGGCCGGCTTGGGGGCTTCGGCCGCCTCCGCCACCGCACCGCGACGCACCGGCAACAGCGGCAACGCCGCCACACCCGTCAGCGCCATCGCAAACGACCCCAGAAAGCCGCGGCGCGAGGTGCGCCGGGCCACGGAGCGCGCGGCCAGTTCCATCAGGCGGTCCAAGCGCGCCTGCATCGAGATGGTTATGGATTCTGCATGTACCACAGCGACTGCCCCAATTTTGCTTCGGTATGGAGTACCCGACCTGAACGTGCATCGAGCACGAGCAAGGCCGACTTCTCAGTGGCGACGTAGAGCAGCGGCTGCGCATCGCGGGTAGCGAGTACGGCAATCGCGCCGCCGTGCGCGGCGACATGCAGCGGCCAACGCGCCACCCGCTGATGCGAGGCGACGTCGAAGACCCAGATTTCGGACGCCGCGTCCTTATGCGAACCGGGGCCGCCGCGGTGCATCAGCACGTACAGCCGGTGCAGGGGCGCATTGAAGGCCAACATCTGCTGGCTGCCCGGGCGCCAACGGCCCCGGTCCTTGCCGCTGGTGACGGACCACACGGCGTCAAAGCGCGGCGCCGCGCCGCTCAGATCCACCGCATGCACGTCGCCGAGAAAGGAGATGAAGGTCAAGCCCGTCGGGGTCGGCACCGCCTGCACAAAGACCGGATCCGCATCCACGTCGAAGAAGGGTTCCGATAGGGCGCGTGCAGCTTCCTGACCGGTCTCATCGAGCGTGACGGTCAACAAGCGGCCGTTTTCACAAATCGCCGAAAACCGATGCAAGGCCGACGGGATCGCCTGCACACAGCCATCGGTATCAATCTCGGCCACCGCGGCGTTCTTGGCCACGTCCACCACCGAGACCGAAGCGGTCGGGGTCAGGTTGGTCGAATACAAGAAACGCCCATCGGCGCTATAGGCGAGATTGAACGGCGTGATCGCGCCGACCTGCGCGCGCTTGGCCGGCAGCACCAGTTCGCCGCGCGGCTTCAAGGTTTGGTTGTCGATCCATTCGAGCACTTCGGTGCGCGTGCCATGGCTGCCGCGCGACCAGTAGGTGGCTGCCAGTGCCGAGGTCTTGCCATCCGGTGACTCCGCAAAGTTGCCGTAGTACCCGAGATCCATCATGCCCAGCAGACGGCCCGCATCGCCGTCATAGACGTAAACGCGCTCGTCGATGTAGTTGTTCCACGACACGTCCAACAGGTAGGCCCAATGGGCGGAGCGCGCCGGCAGTTTTTCAACGCCGATGTGCTCAGGCGCCAACGGTGGCGGCGTGGTCGTGGCGAGTACGACTGCCGGCAGGCAGGCGGCCAACGCGGCACAAAAACGACCCAGTCTCATGAGGGCCCCCCGGGGACTATGGATTGAACGTGCCCGATCATGCCATAACGGCCCACCGCCCGCCTTCTCGGCCATAGCGCGGCGCCATAAAGGGATGGATACTGAACCCATGCATGCATCCACCCCCCCTGTCCGCAAGGCCGGCCTGTACCACGGCTGGAAAGTCCTCATCGCGCTGTTTTTGGCGGGTTTTTTCGTCTACGGGGGTGGGCTGTACTGCTTTGTCCTGTTCGTGACCCCGCTAACCGCCGAGTTTGGCTGGAGCCGGGCCAGTACCGGTGGCATCGTCTCGGCTTTCTGGCTGTCATTCCCACTGCTCCTAGTGGGCGGCTACGCGATCCGACACTTCGGCGTCACGCGTATGTTGGCCTTTGGCATTGGTATCGAAGCGCTGTGCGTGATCTTGCTGGCCACGGTCTCCGGACTGCCGCAGATGTACCTGCTGCGCGGGGCCATGGGCTTTGGCAAGATTCTCTTTGCCGCGACCATTCCGGTCACCTGTGCGCGCTGGTTCTCCCGTCATTTTGGCCTCGCGCTCGGCATTGCCTGGGCCGGTTGGCACATCGGCGGCATGGTGCTCGCGCCGGTGACCGCCGTGATCATCGCCCACGCCGGTTGGCGCACCGCGTGCGTCGCGCTCGGTATTGCGTTGCTGACCTTGGCCTTGCTGCCGATTCTGTGGGTGCAGCGCATCGCCTCGCCGGCCGCCTTGGGACTGGGACTCGACGGCGATCCGCTGGCGCAGGCGCCCGGCACACCGGCCCCCGTCGCGCCGACCCATGCCCCACCGGACTTGGCGGCGACCGGGACACTGCCGGATTTATTGGGCGCGCCCACCTTCTGGTTGATCGCGCTCGGCACCCTCTTCTTCTATATGACCTATGGCGGCGTGCTCGCCCACCAAGGGGCCATTGTGGAAGCGGCCGGTTATTCGAGCACGGCGTCCTCGTGGGTGCTCAGTTTGACCACCGGCTTTGCCGCACTCGGTAGTGCGACCTCCGGCTGGCTGCTGGACCGTTGGAGCTTGGGCCGGGTGGGCCTGCTGATGCATCTGCTGCTGATCACCGGCACCGCCGCGCTCTTTACCGTGCTGCACACGCCGTCCTTGCTCGCTCTGGGCGTCTATGGGGTCTGCTTTGGGCTCATGATCGGCGGCTCGGACGTGTTCTTCGTCACCTTCGTGCGCAATCGCTTTCCCCATGTGGGCGTCGGCTTTCAGTACACCACCTGGTACTTCGTCGAACTGGGCACCTTGTTGTGCGCGCCCGTCATCGCCGGTCGACTCTACGATATGGTCGGCAATTACCGCACCACGCTCGGTGCGCTGCTCGGCTGCGCGGTGGTGGCGCTCGTGCTGTTGAGCGTGGCGCTGCGCACACGGGCGGCGGCGATGCGGGCCGTATGAACGGGTCGGGTCCCTGCGCTACGGTGTATGCGGCCACCGCGCCCGCAGCAGTCGCCACACCACCCTTACAGGGCGAGCAGCGCCACGATCTGATCGTGGTCGGTGGTGGCTACACGGGACTGTCGACTGCCTTACACGCCGCCGAACGCGGCTGCAAGGTTCTGTTGCTCGAAGCCGAGCAACCGGGTTTTGGCGCGGCCGGTCGTAACGGCGGACAGGTCAATCCGGGACTCAAGCACGAACCGGACGAGATCGAAGCGCACTACGGCGCCGAGCGGGGTGCGCGGATTGTGGCACTGGCCGGTGCGGGCCCGCAGTTCCTCTTTGACCTGGTACACCGTTTACAACTGGACTGCGAAGCCCGCCAAAGCGGCACCTTGCGCGCCGCCTACCGGCACGCCAGCTTGCCGAGTCTCGATGCACAGGTCGCGCAATGGGCGCGCCGTGGCGTCGCACTCGAGCGCCTCGATGCGCGCGGCGCCGCCCACCAAACCGGCACCGATCGCTATGTCGGCGCCACCTTCGATCGCCGCGGCGGCAGCGTCAACCCGCTCGCCTACGCCCGCGAGCTGGCGCGGGCCGCGTGCGCCGCCGGCGCCACGCTCGCCGGCAACAGTCGCGCGCTCTCCATCACCCCAGTCGGTGCCGAGTGGCGCGTCCGTACCGCCGCAGGCGCCGCGCGCGCCCCGCAGGTGGTGCTGGCCACCGACGGCTATAGCGACGCACTCTGGCCGGGACTGCGCCGCAGCATCATCCCCGTCTACAGTTCCATCGCAGCGAGTGCGCCGCTGCCGCCGGCCTTGCGCGCACGCTTGTTGCCCGGTGGCGCCGTCGTCTATGAGTCCGGTCACGTCCCGACCTACTACCGCGTCGATGCCAGCGGTCGCCTGCTCATCGGTGGCCGGGGTGTACAGCGGCCGCTGCGCACGCACGCCGACGTGCGCCATCTGACCGACTACGCCGCGCGCTGGTGGCCAGAGCTACGCGGCATCGCTTGGCCGCAGGCGTGGAACGGGCAATTTGCGCTGACGCCGGACTTCTATCCGCGCGTGCATGCTCCCGCACCGGGCATTTGGGTGGCACTGGGCTATAGCGGGCGAGGGGTGGCGCTGGCCACCCGGCTCGGTGCGGCCTTGGCCGAGTCGGTCAGCGGCGCGGGGCGCGACGCCCTACCGTGGCCGGTGACGGCCATCCCCCGCATCCCGTTGCACCGGTTCTGGCCGGTGGGCGTTGCGCTCGGGGTGGCGCTGGGCCGCGTCCGCGACCGCTTCGGTCGCTAAGCTTAGGGACGTTTACGGCCGCCCGAGCCTTCGTAAGCGACCCAACCGAGCACGATGCCGATACCAATCCCAAACAGAACGCGGGCGGCCGCATTGACCGCCGCACCGAGCGGCAGCGCAAGACCCTGACCCAACTCGCTGCGCGTCAGATCTGACAAGCGCGCCAGCACAATGCCCACCACCGAAAAGCCCACCAGCACCACCCAGTGCGACGGCCGCTTCGCCGTGGCATCCGGGGCCACACGGCCCGCGTGCAAGCCACTGCCCACCAACAGGCCACCGAGCGCCCCCATCAGCCAACGCGGCGCGGCCACTTGTTCGGCAATCCCGGGTAGGTCCCCCGCCGTCATGCCCAACAGACCGAGGCCGGCCATCACAAGACCGAGCGCCGCGATCGGCGGCAAGGAAGTCGGGGAGCGGGGATTGGACTGCACAGCGGCACCTCAGGACCGGATCGGTCGCGTGGGATTCTAACGCGCCGGGGCGTCAACGCCAGTGGATGTGCGTGGGACCGGTCGCCGTTCGGGTGCAGACCCGCCACTGCGGCGACTACCGGCGACGCCGGTGGGACCGCGAGGTCGGGCGCGCGGGTCGCTATACTGGGGCGCTGTGCAGGAGTAGATGCATGACCAATAGACCCGGACGCCGATCGGTGTGGGCTGGCGCGTGGCTGGCGCTCTCGCTGACAGCGAGTGCCGCGCCGACTGCCCTCAACATCGATCAGTTTGATCGCCAGAAGCACGTCGTCGTCTTAGCAAACGGCATTGCGATGGGCGTGATTGAGATGGGACCGAAGCACGGGCGACCCGTCGTACTCATTCACGGCTATACCGACAGCGCGCGCGATTGGGCGCCCCTGGTATCGTCGCTTGATCCTAGCTGGCATCTGATCCTGATCGACATCCGCGGTCACGGCGCCTCCAGTAAACCCGAGTGTTGCTATACCCGCCTCGACTTTGCCTATGACGTGAAATTGCTGCTCGACCGCATGCACATCGCCCGCGCCACCGTGGTCGGTCACTCGCTCGGCAGTCTGATCGCACAAAGCTTTGCGGAGTTCTGGCCAGAGCGCACCGACAAATTGGTACTCGTCTCCTCCACCGGGGGGATCCATGCCGCCTGCCCAGACGATGGCGTACAGACCATGGATTTTCGTAGCGAAATCATCAAACTCAAAGACCCGATCGATCCCGACTCCCCCTGGATGCAAGAATGGTGGGCATCGCCCACGCCGGTGCCGGCGGAATTCATTCGCCGCCAACGCGTCGATTCCGCGCACATGCCGGTCCAGGTGTGGCTCGCCGTGCTCGAGCAAGGCTTGTCAGAAAGCGATTTGCAGGCCACCTTGCCGAAGATCGTTGCGCCGACGCTGCTGCTGTGGGGTGAAAAAGATCCCATCTTTGGACCCCGTCAACGCTGTGCACTGATCCACGCACTGCCCAACGCGCAGGTCCATACCTTCACCGGCCTCGGCCACAATCCCTTCTGGGAGCAGCCCGAGACCTTCGCCCAAGTGCTTCTCCCGTTCGTCAACGCCCCTTAATGCGGCAGCGGTAAACCCGTTGCGCGCAAGGAACTCGTCATGGACCCACGCGCTACCACGCCGCACCCATTCCGCCAGCGGCATCCATTGCTGGTCTACGTACTGTGCCCACCGCTCGCAGCCACGGTGTTCGTGATCGCCTTGCTGGCCTTGTTGCTGCACCTCGGTGGCGATGCACTCAAAGCCCATCTCACCGCCGACACGGTCGGTGCCTGGCGACTCGGGCTGCAAACGCTGACGCTTTATCTGGTGCCATGGATGGTCTGTCACCACACCCTCCGCAACGCGCAACGCGATCGCGTGGCGCCCTCGACGTACCTCAGCGGTGCGGCACTGACCGCACTGCTATTCGCCTGCGCCAATGTCAGCCTCGAGGCGCCCTCGGCACTCGGCGCGCAACCATCGCTCGGTGCGGGACTGAGTTTTAGCACGCAGTGGCTACCCATCCTGACAGTGCTTGCGCGCCTATTGGGCGTGGTGGCCGCCGCGAGCCTCACGGTGCGCTGGCGCGCCGTTCGGGCTTGAACACGCTACATCGGCACGGCTTCGAGACCAGGACGGACGGCCAACGGCGCCCCCGGCCATCGCGCAGGTCTTATAGAACGTTCAATGGGCCATTTGGTTAAAGCATTGCGCTGCAGCGAACCCGTGAACGGACAAGACGGCGCGTGCGTCAACGCGTGGATCCCACCGCAGTCCATCCTCTGCCCGCAGCGCAGTCCTGCACCACATGGAGGGAAAATGCCCAAGCGCAACGCGCTACGTAAAACTTGGAAATTGGGAATTGGGAATTGGAGAATCCGCGGCAAACTT
>CAIVRI010000100.1 GCA_903908265.1 uncultured Pseudomonadota bacterium | reverse complement strand
GTTACATCCGGGATTGGGGGTGGCCGCACTGGTGGGGGGGTTGCCGGCGCCGGACTTGCCGTTGTTTCGGGCGACCTGCACCGATGCAGCGCCCACTGCGCGGTCGGGTCGGGTGTTGTACACCCATGATCCAGGCCGGGCATTGGTTACGGGTCGCTGTGTGGATCTGGGCGAAGTGTATACGCAGCAGTTGCGGGCGTTGTCGGCGCGGCCACCGTACTTCACTGGCGGATCGGCGCCGACGTTGCGGGCGGTGGTGGAATATTACGATCGGCGCTTTGCGATTGGATACTCAGAGCAAGAGGTCGATGATCTGGTGCGGTTTTTGGAGGCCTTGTAGTGGCCTGCGAGTCCGTCTCGTGCCGTGCGTGTAGTTGTCCCTGCGTCTGTGCGCTGCACTCCTTTTGAAGAACCGCGGCGACCGCCCGTTTGGAGAGTCGTTGCCCATGGAGCCATTAACGGCAGGGTCCGCGGAGCTTAGCGCGCTGTTCACCACTGTAGTGGCGCCAGGGAAAGAGCTCGTTCGATGAGCGACGCCCTCATCCAAAGAATCATCGCAGACGCGCCTCGATCCGATTCGCTACGACTTCTGCAGTCTCGTGTGCGTGCTACCCACTTTCTACGCAGTGGTTGGCTTCAGTCCTGGTCTGCGACCGCGAAAGCCGAGCGCTCTATTGGCTTGATCACGTGGCTTCGCTACTTCCTGGTCGATCGTGATGCGTGGGCAGCGCATTGCACGCTGGGCTCCGTGCTGAAGGAAAAAGAAACGCTGCGAGGATTCTTAAACGAAAAATACACGCGCTCGGTGCTGTATTCACAGGCAGAATTTTTTGATTCGGTTGAAGCCAATCCCCTGACCGAACGACAGCGTGCGGCGTGCGCCTCCGATGAAGATGCAACACTGGTGCTGGCCGGCGCGGGGACAGGCAAGACCAGCACGATCCTGGCGAAAATTGGTCTGCTGTTGCGCACAGGTCAGTGTCAGCCGGAGGAAATTCTCGCAATCTCCTTCACGAACAAATCGACGAAGGAGCTTGCGGATCGAGTGCGCAAGAGATTGGGCGTGGACGTGCCGATTTCAACGTTCCACAAGTTGGGTCTCGGGATATTGGCCCAGGCCACAGGCGCCAAGCCACTCGTAGCTCCCTTCGCTGCAGATCCTATAGAAAAAGCCAAGCACCTAGACGCGATTTTTGACGCGCTGAAATCTGATCAAAGTTTCTTGGAAAACTTGGTCGAGTTCTGCGCCTACTATCGCTTCGAGGCTCAGCAGTTATGGAATTTCGGATCTCTCTCCGAATATGCCACTTGGTTGCAAAGCAACCGCATCGTTAGTCTCGATGGCATTCCAAAAAAGTCATACCAAGAGTGCGTGATAGCCAACTGGCTCATCTTGAATGGGGTCGAATTTGAGTATGAGAAGCCCTATGAATATGACACCAGCACACCCGATCACCGCCAGTATTGTCCGGACTTTTGGATTCCGGCAGTCAATCTCTACGTTGAACACTTCGGGGTCGACGAAAAGGGCAATACCGCGCCCTACATCAACAGACGCGAGTATCACGAGGGTATGGCGTGGAAGCGGGAAAGGCACCTTCAGTATGAAACGCGGTTGTTGGAAACCTACTCTTGGGAACACCAGAACGGAATTTTGCTGCAAAAGCTGTCAGCGAAGCTCAAGCAATTGGGTTGTCCGTCTACTCCGATTACGCCCAAAGCCGCGCTACACCTGCTGAATCGAACGGGGATCATCAGTACACTCTCCGAATTAATCGCAACCTTCCTGACCCTATACAAGGGCAATGGCAATCGGGTTTTGAACCAAAAAAACGGAATCTTTTTCCGTGATAACCCGCGCGAAACGGCATTTCTAAAACTCTTCAAACCCATTTTTGACCAATACCAGAAGCTCAATCAGGCGCGAGGACAAATCGATTTCGAGGACATGATCGCGCGCGCTACCGAGGCAGTGGATGCGGGTCGCTTTAAGAGTCCGTACCGCTACATTCTCATCGATGAATTTCAGGATATTTCCCCCGGTCGGGCGAATTTGGTGAAGGCCTTGAGAGCCAGTCATCCGGATTGCGTGTTGTTTGCGGTGGGGGACGATTGGCAATCGATTTATCGATTCGCGGGTTCTGATATCGGGGGGATGACGCAGTTCTCCAAGTTGTTCGGCGTCACTCGGCAGGTCGAGCTCGACACGACTTTTCGATTCGACAGCACGACAGCCGACGTCAGTAGTTCGTTTATATTAAAAAATAAAATTCAGATTCCAAAGCAACTCAAGACGGTCCGACAATCGGAGATCCCGAGCCTCATTGTCTACCGCCGGCCCGAGGAGGAGGCGCCGCTCGACTGGGCTTTGGCGAAGATCAATCAGCTGGCGGCAGGTTCGGCCACGATTCTGATTCTCGAAAGGTACCGGTTTCACCTCCCGCCCGACGAAGAGTGTAGGCGCCTCGCACAACAGTTCCCGAAATTGCTGTTGCGGCCGATGTCTATTCATGGCGCTAAAGGACTCGAAGCCGATTACGTGATTTTGGGTTTGCGGGGTGGATATTGGGGATTTCCGTCTCAGTTGGCCGATGACCCTTTGTTCGACCTGGTGCTCTCGCAGGCGGATACATACCCGAATGGAGAGGAACGCCGCCTTTTCTATGTTGCCATTACACGGGCGAGGCAAAAAACGATCGTGGTGGCCGAGACGGGATTGGAGTTATCACTGTTCACCGCTGAGCTGCTATCGGCGAAGGAGTACCCGATTCAGTGGTTCGGCGTTGAGCGACCGCGATTGGTTTGTAAGAAGTGTGGGTCGGGTACTCTTCTGTTGCGCAATGAAAAAAATGGTCGTTTTTACGAGTGCTCTAATGCGCCAGTGTGCCGTCAGACTGCGCCGCTGTGCACGCAATGCCGGAACGGCGCGTTACTGCCGAACGCAAGAAGATCGTTTCAGTGCCACCTCTGTCAGCAGCAAGCGAGAGCGTGCCCCAAATGTTGGCAGGGCGTTTTGCAACTGCGCAAAGGACCCCGCGGTGCCTTCTATGGGTGTAGCCATTACACCGACGTAGACATCCGATGTAAGTACACGGAACCGCGTTGACATTGCGACGAGGGAGAACGCCGGTGCTGCTGTTCTTTGCGGTCCTCCTGGGCGAACTCTGTGATCAGACGGTGCGCATAGTCGGGCGGTGCGCTGTAGGTCACCAGTTTGACGTCTAGACCATACTGTGCGGTGCCAGCGCTGCATGGGGGCGCGGGTCAGTAACGCTTGGGCGAGCGGATCGCCGGCCTTCAGACCGGCAATGCGGATGCCTTCTTTGTGTGCGGCGCAGAGCTTGCGCTCGGCGACCGGTTTGCCCTCCGCGTGCAGCGAGGGGTATGCCTTGTGCCACCGCCAGCCACGCGGAGTCCTTGGCTTGGGCGCCCGGATCGAGCGTCAGTCGCACCGCATGAATGGCGGCGATGTTGCGGTGGAGGATGGCGGCGCAAGGCGCACTTATTAGCCATAATCATCTCCTATCGGTACAGTTCAAAAACCGACGCAACAAGTGCGAGTTTCTTGATCCGTTTGTCTGCAATGCTGGTGATCTCTCCAACCCGCCCGCAGGCATATCTACGGCCCGTGATGAGTTGAAAGTGACCGCCTGCCACCAGCAGGTAGGTGCGGCCCTCCGTGAGTCGCTTTTCTGTACGCAGGCGGCGCAGGGCCCCGGCCAGCGTGCTGCCTTTAAAGCCCTCGACGAACTCGCTGATGATCCCGTCATCCTTCATCGCGGCCAAGACATCAACCATCTTGGAGCCCCGCACAGCTCGCTGCCCGCTACTATTGCGAATGTGCCACGCGGACTTGTCAGTGGTCCAGCCCGTGCAGAACGAAATTACGGCTGGGCCGCAGTATCTGTTGTGACCAGCAGGCCGGTTGAGGGGCTTGAGGCGGAGAGGATTTTTGGCCTTCAGGCCGGTCGCAAATCTAGATTCGATCTCGGTCACGAAACTTCTCCTCAGCATTGCAGTCGGCTCTACGGAATTCGTTCTTCTCAGCGTCCAGCGTGAATGCCCGCTTGCGCGGTCAGGGCCATGAGTGCCGTGGCCTGTACCAGGAGTTGCTGCAACCGCAGCGCCATAGCCGCGGGTACGGGCTGACTCTCCGCGCGAATCCCCCGCAGTTGTTCGACGGCGCTGAGCGCCTCCCAGTCCGGCATGCGCACCACGTAGGCAAAACGGTCGGCAAGCGCGGGGTCGAGCGGTTCGCAGCCAAGGTAGCCACTGTCGCTGTCGTCGGTGGAGGGCGGGTTCATCGCCGCCCAGCGATAACGTAAGGACTCCAGCAGTAGCCCTTGGGCGCGCCGCTCGTGAATGATC
>CAIVRI010000099.1 GCA_903908265.1 uncultured Pseudomonadota bacterium | reverse complement strand
AGATGGACCCGGATATGGGTCTGGGCGCGGAAACGTTCGACGACGCGGTAGTGCGTCACCGCCTCACGGCCGGTCTGGCGTACCGCCATCCGCAGCCGATTGGTCGGATGCCGGTCAATCGGCGCCTCCACGGTACCGCCGGCTGTCATGACGCCCTGCGCCACCGCCTCATATTCCCGTTCGACTTCATGCCCGGCCAATGCGCGGGTCAGCTTGAGGTGGGCGGCAGGGGTGCGCGCCACGACCAGGAGGCCGCTGGTGTCTTTATCCAGCCGATGGACAATGCCCGCCCGGGGCAGTTGCGCCAAGGTCTCATCTAGGCCTAACAGAGCGTTCTGGAGCGTTGAGCGCGGATTCCCGGCACCCGGGTGCACCACCAGGCCGGGCGGCTTGGCAATCACCAGAATCGCGGCATCCGCATACACCACGTCCAAGGCAATCGACTCGGGAGCTACCGGCACGACCGGCTCGGTGCGGGGCGTAATGCGCACCACTTCGCCCCCGCGGACGACGTCACGGGGTCGGGGAACTGCACCGTCCACGAGGACATGACCCGCCTCGATCCACGCCTTTAGGCGGGTCCGAGAGAAGTCGGGGAACAGTTGGGCTAGTGTCAGGTCTAAGCGCTGACCCCGCTGCGCGTCGGGTACGCGCTCTTCGAGGAATCCGGTCATGACGAGAACATACGCTATACTCCGCCGCCTTGCATTCGCCGGTGGCTGCCCGTGACCCAGAAGACCGCGTTTTCGCCTTCCTCCCGCCGGTCCGGGCTGCGCCTCGTCGCGGCTTGTACCCTTGCCGCGCTGGCGTTGTTCGCCAGCGGCTGCAAGACCTTCCGGCACCGCGACGAGTCCGGCGCCAGCCCGGAATCGCTGTTTAAGCAGGCGCACAAATTCCTCGACGAAGGCAGTTACGGCGCCGCCGTCAAGACCTATGAAGCCCTGACCGCGCGCTACCCGTTCAGCGATCCGGCCAAACAAGCGCGCCTCGACCTGATTTACGCCTACTACAAACAGCATGAGAAAGAAGCGGCGATCGATGCCGCGGACAGCTTTATCCGCGAAAATCCGACCCATCCGCGACTTGACTACGCCTACTACATGAAGGGCTTAGTGTACTTCGAACGGGACATCAATTTTCTCGAACGTTGGATGAAGGTCGATATTTCCGAGCGCCCGCCGCAGGATCTGAGCAAGTCGCTCGAGTCTTTCCAACACCTCGTGACCCAGTATCCGCAAAGCGAATACGCCGCTGACGCGCACCAGCGCATGCTGTACGTGCGCAACCGACTAGCCGACTACAACATCCACGTGGCCCGTTACTACGTGAAGCGCGGCGCCTGGATCGCAGCCCTCGCGCGCTCCCGCGAAGTCATCGAGACGTTCGAAGGCTCGCCGCGTACCCGCGATGCGCTGGAAATCTCCGCGCTGTGCTACGACCGGCTCGGCATGAAGGATTTGGCGGCTGACAGCCGCAAACTGCTCGCGTCGAACTTTCCCGAGAGCAGCGCCGGCGGCGCCGATCACAAGAAAAAGCGGTGGTGGAAGCCGTTCTAGAGCCGTCGCCGCGTCTCAGCGACTGCGGTAGCCCGAGGTGATCGGGTAACGCCAGTCACGACCGAAGGCGCGGCCGCTGATGCGGATCCCCGGTGGGGCCTGGCGCCGCTTGTACTCATTGCGCTTGACCATCTCCAGCACCCGACCCACCGTAGCGCGGTCATAGCCGAGCGCAGCAATCTCATCGACGGATAGATCGTCCTCGATAAAGGCCTCGAGGATTGGATCGAGCACCTCATACGGCGGCAACGAATCGGTGTCCTTCTGATCCTCGCGCAGTTCCGCACTCGGCGGGCGCTCAATGACCCGTGCGGGAATCGCCAACGACTGGCTGTTGCGATAGTGTGCCAACCGATACACCAGTAATTTCGACAAATCTTTGATGGGTGCGAAACCGCCCGCCATGTCGCCGTATAGCGTGGCGTAACCCACCGCCATTTCACTCTTGTTGCCGGTGGTCAGCAGCATCGAGCCGGTCTTGTTGGAGATGCCCATGAGCAACACGCCGCGGCAGCGGGACTGGATGTTCTCCTCACTCGCATCCCAGGGCCGCCCAGCGAACTGCTCCTTGAGGGCGTCTTGCGTCGTTGCAAACATATTCTCGATCGAAATCACGCTATAGCGCACACCGAGACTCCGCGCCTGCGCCTCAGCATCCGCAAGGCTCATGCCAGAGGTATACCGCGACGGCATCATCACCGCGTGGACGTGATCTGCTCCCAGCGCATCCACCGCGATCGCCAGCGTCAGCGCCGAATCGATGCCACCGGACAGACCCATGACGACGCCCGGAAAACCATGCTTACCGACGTAATCGCGCACGCCCATCACCAGCGCCGCATACACGCTCGCGTCTTCACTCAACTCGGCTGCAATGTCTCCCGGGACCGGCACGAGGCGGCCCTCTTGGCGCACCAGTTCGACCACCGCCGTCGCTTCCTGCCAAGCGGGCAGTCGATGCGTAATCACGCCTTCTGCGGACATCACAAAACTATTGCCATCGAAGACCAATTCATCCTGCCCGCCCACCAGATTGACGTAAACGATCGGTAATCCGACCTCGCCCACCCGTTGGCGTGCCACGGCTTCGCGCTCGCGCTGTTTGCGCATTTGGAACGGTGAGGCATTGACCACCAGCAAGGCTTCCGCACCCGCCGCGTGCGCCGCCCGCGCAGGTTCCGCTTCCCAAAGGTCTTCGCATATAAGCAACGCGACTCGGGCGCCCTGGACATCAAATAAGGTCGGCGCAGTGCCCGCGCGGAAGTAGCGCTTCTCATCGAAAACACGGTAGTTGGGGAGCGCCTGCTTACGGTGATTGGCGTAAATGCGCTCACCACGGATCACCGCTGCGGAGTTATAAATCGCCTTTTCGCGATACTCCGGATAACCGACGATCACATCGACCGTAGACGGGGCCGCAGCGCTCAGTTGCTGCATGGCCGCCTGCACTTGGCGGCGAAAACCGGAGTGAAACAGTAGATCTTCCGGCGGATACCCGGCTAGCGCGAGCTCCGGCAGCAGGGCGACGTGGGCGCCAGCCTGCGCCGCGGCGTCCGCCGCGGCGAGGACACGCCGACTATTCCCCTCGATATCACCGACGCACAGATCGTATTGCGCCAGAAAAATCCGAAGAGTCTTATCCACGGGGTACGCGCGCGTCGGACTCAGCGGGCCCGCTGCGCAACCTTCTTGACGCGTCGCGTCTTAGCCTTCGCGCTGACCTTGACCTTGGCCTTAACCTTGGCCTTAACCTTGACCTTGGCTTTAGCTTTGGGCTTGGCCTTGGCTTGCGCCATGCCCTTCGCTCTGCTCTTCGTCTTTGGCTTCTGCACGCGCTTGGCTTTGGGCTTGGCTTTCACCGGCACCTTGGCCTTGCTCTTGGGCTTGGCAGTGGCTTTGGTCCGGCGCACCGAGGACGCTTTCTTGCGCGACGAGACCTTACGCGCTGCCAGCAGCTTGGCCATGGCGGAGCCGAGTTCGGCGGGCGAATGCACCGTCGTCACGCCGGCCGCTTCGAGGGCCGCGAACTTGTCAGCTGCAGAGCCCTTGCCACCGGCGATCACAGCGCCGGCATGGCCCATGCGCTTGCCCGGCGGCGCGGTCACACCCGCAATGTAGGCCACCACCGGCTTGGTGACGTGCTGGCGAATGAATTCGGCACCCGCCTCCTCGTCGCTGCCGCCGATCTCACCCACCATGATGATGCCTTCGGTCTGCGGATCGGCCTGAAACAAGGCCAGAACGTCCACGAAATTCATGCCACGCACCGGGTCGCCACCGATCCCCACACACGTGCTTTGACCAAGCCCAAGGCGCGT
>CAIVRI010000098.1 GCA_903908265.1 uncultured Pseudomonadota bacterium | reverse complement strand
TACGAGAACTGGGAACAAATGGAGAGTTGTATGTCCGCCAGACCCGAACACGCATCACGGCGGGTCCGTCGGCGCGCCGCACCGCTCGCGCCACCGTATCGCGGCCCCCATGACGTGCAATTTAGCCCCTACGATCCACTGATCAATCAGAGCGTAGAAATACTGATTGACGGCGCATTCGAACTCTTGGCTACATCTGGCGCTGCCTTTGAAGTCGGCTCAGAAGCGCTGGATATCTTGATTGCGGCAGGCTTCACCGCGACCGCAGACGGCGTGGTTTACATGCCGCGTGATCGAGTCAAAGCAGCGCTGGCCAGCACCGCGAAATCCACACAACTCTGGAATCGGGACGGCACCGCGTCGATCACGCTCGATTGCCATCACAGTTGGTTCCTGCCCGGCATGACCTGCATTCGCGTCTATGACCGCGCAAGCGGGTTACCCAGATCCAGCACCGCAGCAGACCTCGCCGAGATTACCCGCGTGGCCGATGCACTCGTCAACATTGATGCCGTCTGTGTCGCCTGCAAGGACATCGAGAACTCAGATTGGCCGGGCGAATTAGGCGAGTTCATCACACTGGTCCAGAACACCAACAAGCCGCTGGAGTTTTTGTGTGAACAACCGGCAACATTCCGTGCAGTCATTGAAGTTGCCGCCCTCGTTCGTGGTAGCCACGCGGCGCTGCGAGCAAAGCCCTATTTCCTGCAACTGGTCACCCCCTTACCGCTGAACTACCACGCGGCACATACCGACCAAATCATCGATGCAGTGCGCGCCGGCATTCCTGTGAGTGTCGGCACCCTGCCCATTGGGGGCGCATCGACGCCAATCACCACTGCAGGCAGCATCGTCAACAGTCTCGCCACTGATTTCGCTGCCATGGTGCTCGCGCAGACCGTCGTGCCCGGTGCATTCTGTATCGGCAGTTCCGACGTCTGCTTCATGGAACCGGCCACCGGTGGTATCGGCAACCCCGCACAGACGGCGCTTGCGGACATGATGATGTGTCAAATCCGACGCCGCCTCGATCTACCATCGTTCACTGGTGCGGTCGGCTACTCCTCCGCACGGCGCTTCAATGAGGATGCGGTCGCCGAAATCTCGCAAACTCTGATGCAGGCTTTTTATAGCCGACCGACCACCATGGATTACCTCGGCTCCTTGGACCAGGGCCTGACGTATTCACTCCATGCCTTGCTCTTGGCCGATGACATCGCCGGCTTGTTACGCACACTCTGGCGTGGTGTACGCATCGACGGGGACATGATGGCGCTCGATCTGGCCAAACTGGTCGGCCCGCGCGGCAATTATCTGGCGCACCGGCATACCGTCGACCATTGCCGCGAAAACCTGTGGCCTAGCCACTACTTTGGACCGAGCCTCCCGTTAAGCTCGGACCTGCGTCCCGATGCCGATTTAAGCGCACGCATAGAAGCCGACCTATGCCGGATTCTCGAAGAGCACCACCCCGCCCCCTTAGAATCGGGTCTCTTGGCCCAGATCGAGGCCGTGCGCGCGCGTTTTGCGGCGCAGATAGCC
>CAIVRI010000097.1 GCA_903908265.1 uncultured Pseudomonadota bacterium | reverse complement strand
GGCGCTTCCCGCTATCTCGAAGTCGGCGTCTACGGCGGCGATACGTTCCTGAATGTGAATCTGCCCTCAAAAGATGCGGTCGACCCCGCGTTCCGCTTTGACACCGCGCCGTTCGCGACCGACTCGGTGCGCTTTTTTCAACTGCCGAGCGATCAGTTTTTTATCTCCGCGGCCCCCCGGTCGCAGTACGACGTCATCTTTTTGGACGGTCTGCACACCTTCGAACAGACCTTCCGGGACTTTCTCGCCACCTTGCCGCTCTCGCATGAGCGCACCGTGTGGGTCATCGACGACACGCTGCCGTGTGACCCGTATTCGGCGCTGCCCGATCAGACCCACTCCTACAGCCAGCGCCAGAAAGCCGGCCTCGCCGGGAACCCGTGGCATGGCGATATTTATAAGGTGGTCTGTGCGATCCATGACTACTGCCCGAACCTCAATTTCGCGACCATCATCGATCAGGGCAACCCGCAGACCTTGGTCTGGCGCCAGCCGCGGTCGGACTTTGCGCCCGCCTTCACCGGGCTCGAGGCGATTTCGCGCTTGAGTTATTTCGACCTCGATACCTATGCCGCCGCGATGCACTTCACCACCGAAGAGTCCGCCATCGCCCAGGTCGCCGCCGCGTTACTTAGTCGCCCGGCGGCCGGCAACAGCGCCGTTTTTTGACCGACCGATGCGCAGCAAGGGCTGTTTCCGGGCTGCAGGATCGGTGCGCACGGTACCGCGTCGGTGCGCACTGCGCGCCCCGGCTAGGGCTGATTGAGAAAGAACTGCAGTAAGGGCGTGACGAGCGCCTCCGCGCTCGCCGCGTCGTGTTGTGCAGTGGCGGTCGTTGCGCTGTAGAGCGAAAAGTCCTCCTCGAATAGCATCGGTTGCTCGGCAAAACAACGTCGGCGCAAGGCCGCATTGCTCGCAGCAAAGCGCGCCTGAAACGCGATCGCCTGCGCCTGATATCCGACTGCCCCAAAACCCGCGTAGTGCAATTCCAGCGCCGGGATGACTTGATCGCGGATCTGCTGGGCCCGTGCATAGGGTAGTGTCACAAGGGCTTGGTTGATACGGCGCAAAATGTGGAGCCCTGCGGCGGATAGACCCACATTCACGCGCGCCGCGAGCGGCGTAAATCCGGTCCTAGGCAGCGCGATTGTGTCCAGCCACTGGGCCTCGATGCGGTCGTGCGCCACGCGCACCGTCACGCACGCGGCCCCAAACCCTGCCTGCCAGCGTTGCACCAGCGCATCGTAGTCGTAGTAGGCCTGCAGTTCGCGCTCAGCCCATGGGGTATCCGACACCAGCGGCGGAAAAACATTCTCGTGTAGTGCCCCGTTCTTGACCAAGGTCGTGTGAGCGCTGACCGCTACGCGGTGCTGGGGACGCAGATAGACGAGCACCTCTATAGAGTCACAAAACGCACTCAACAAATACCACAAGCGTTTGATTTCACTGGGCTCACGTAAACGACTATGGAGGTGTTCGTTCGACAGCACTAAGGTGTCCACACCGGCCGGGGCTGACGCGATTTCCTGGGCCAGCGCGGCCAGCGTCTGGTCTCGAAACTGGTCGATCTGGGACGCGCTCGGGCCGCAATGCAGCGCGCGGATCGCATCCGTCTCCTTCGCAATATCCAGCGCATAGGCCGTCAGCGCCGAATGATTGTACAAATCCCGGGCACCGTTTTGCGCCAACGACGCGGGCACCAAGAAGCCCCGCGCCAGCAGCACGGCATGATTAATCGCCAAGAAACGCTGCAAACTCGAGCTGCCGGCTTTCTCCAGACCGATATGCAGGACGCAGCGCCGCAGTCGCCGGCCCGCGCGCGTGACCGGCGGATGTGCAGCCGGTTCCGGCGCGACCTCCCCCGCCGCGCCGTGCCCTAAGACCGGCAACCGAATCCACGCGCCGCCGGAGCACACGACCCGGATTTCAAGCGCAACCCCCGCAAGGTCGCGATCGAGTCCCGGGTTTTGGAACTGGAACCCGTGGTGGCCCGTGCCGTAGCCCGCATCCGCCAGATCCGCCCGGTACCGGTCCGACCATGTCCTGCCGCGCACCGCGCCCGCTACCAACAGCACCACTTCCAGTGCCGCCGCGGGTGCG
>CAIVRI010000096.1 GCA_903908265.1 uncultured Pseudomonadota bacterium | reverse complement strand
GCCATGGGTGAATCTTGCGGTGTAGCCGCATAGAACCGCAACCCGCGCGGATGCCTTGGCTCGGCTAGGCGGCATTCAAGTCAAACTGGTGCGTCGAAAAAGCTCCGCAGGCGCCCGGCTAAATCAGCCGGATTGGCCATAAACACTTCCGGGGTGAGCGCTAACCCATCCAGGGAGCGCCCGGTCGGCAATAAGTCGGCAACGACCGGGCGCCGGCGACCCAAGTCAAATGCCAATGCCCGATGACGCAACTGCCGCCAGCGCTCCGCTGCAGGCCATTGGGCCAACGCCGCGCCAGCGAGATGGACTCGAGATCCGGCGCGCAGCACTTCGGCAAAGCGCTGTGTGTAATCGCGTAAGGGTTCATGTACGCCCCGCCGACCTCGTCCGGCACGGAAAACGTCACCCAAACCCTCACCGGTCTCGTTGGGCGTCCATTCCGGCCACGGTTCGACCGGACCTGCGGGCGCATCAACCAGAACAAGGGAGCGCACCACGGTGTCCTTGAGGAACGCGAATTCCGCGGCAACAGCGGCACCGAAACCTTGCCCGAGCACGTCTACCTCACGCAGACGCAAGCCACTAATGAGGTCGGTTACCGCATCCGCATAGGTGGTGACATCCGCCTTGGCGGGGGCGGCATCCGACTCGCCATGGCCAAGCAAATCGATTGCGTAAATCGAGCGGTCGGTCGCCATGGCAGTCACTAATCCGGCAAATGATGCAGACGTCGATGCCAGATCGTGCAGGCAGATGAGCGGGGTACGTTCATCGAAACCACCGGTGGATGGAAACGCCGTGCGGACATGCAACTGCCCCCAACGGCACTCAAAGTAGGCGCGTCGTTCGTTAATGGCGACCCGCATAGGCGACTTGGTCTTCATGGCGCCAAGAGTACGTGTGAGATCGCCCGGAGTGAAGCATGGACTGCGCATGGCGAGACGCACGTCACACCGACTGGTTATATCGTCAAATGCCCGCGGTAGTTATGTCTCCAAATGTACGGCCTCTACACAGGGCACTGCGGCAAACCCCGACCCAGAGCGCTCTCGGGTACTGTTTCTGACAATGGCGGCGGGGCAACGTTGGAACCAAACTGAAAACGCGCAAACGTTGCCATAGGAAACACCACTGTGAAGACAAAGACATTACTTGCCGGGCTGATTGCCATCGGACTGACTGGAGTGACGGCTGCAGCAGCTGTCGCCGACGACGGTCCATTCGTCCTCAGGATCCGCGCAGTCGATATTCGCCCCGCAAACCAGTCCGATGCCATTCCAGCCCTCGGCGTGGCCGCTGACAAGATCGATGTCTCGTCCAAGTGGATCCCCGACATCGACCTGGAGTACTACTTCGCCCCGCAGTGGTCGACCGAACTGGTGCTCACTATCCCGCAAAGGCATGACGTATCGGTCGAAGGTGTCGGCCGCATCGGCACTTTTAAGCACCTACCGCCCACCGTGACGGCTAAGTACCATCTGAATCAGAACGGTGTGGTGAGCCCCTACCTCGGCGTAGGCATCAATCTCACGCTTCTCATGAACGTCGACCTGGCGGTTCCCGGGGCTGGCTCAGAGGGGGCCCCGCTCCCACTGCGTCTGGAGAATCACAGCATCGGTGGCGCCCTACAGGCTGGTGTAGACATCAAATTTGCTGACCACTGGTATGGCAACGTGGACGCCAAATACGTCCAAATCCATAGCGACGTCAAACTCGCCGATGGCACCAAGGTATCGGCCGTCAAAGTGAACCCGCTGCTCGTCGGCGTCGGGGTCGCGTACCGTTTCTAAAAAGACACTTAGACCGAGGGCACACCGCTGACTGGAGACGCACGACTGCGCAGGGCCGAGCCTTTGGCTCGGCCCTGCGCAAAAGCCATCGGCGCGATCACGCAGTTGGCACGAAACTTAGCACCACGCCATTGATGCAATAACGCTGACCGGTGGGCTGAGGGCCATCCGAGAACACGTGACCGAGGTGACCTTTGCACATCCCGCAGTGGACCTCGGTGCGCCGCATACCGTAACTCTCGTCAAAGCTCGTGCCCACCGCGCCGGGCAGTGGCGAAAAGAAACTCGGCCACCCGGTACCACTGTTGAACTTGGTCGTGGATTCAAATAGCGGCGTTTTGCAGCCCACGCAGTAATACAGCCCATCGCGGTATTCCTTGTCTAGGGGGCTGGAGCGTGGCGGTTCGGTGCCATGCTCACGCAGCACCCGCTGCTGCTCGGGGGTTAATACACCGCAAAAAGCTCCCGTGGGGGGCGTTTGATCGACCATGGTGAGACTCCGCAGATCTGGTGGGTAGGCACAGCATCAGGGCGAACGGGCCGGCAATCAAGTAGATCCCCCTAGAGTCAACGCCAGCCTTTAACATCCCAACATGCGTTGTACAGATCGAATCGCCCTATTGTTCGCTGCCCTGTGCGTCTCCGCCAGCGTCAGCGGCCGCCCCTTGCCCACGGCACGGGCAGTCCCCGGTGGCATCGCCGTGGTGGATGTAGGGTCCGCTGAGGAGGTAAGGCCGGCAGTGACGCACGATGGGCATCCCGTACTGGTGGTCAGTGACGCTGGCCGCTGGCGGGCGATTATCGGGCTGCCTCTATCGCTCAATGCCAGTTCAGACCTCGTCCGCGTGCGCCAAGGCGATGCAGGACGCACCGTGGTGTTTCCCGTGGCCGCCCAAAACTATCCAACGCAATCGCTGAAGGTAGCGCCCAAACATGTCGACCTGTCGAAGAAGGACGCGGCCCGCTTTGTCAGCGAACGAGCACGTCTGGATCAGGTGCTCGATGCATGGACCGATCGGGAGCCGTCTGCACTGCGCCTAGCGGCACCGGTTACGGGCGCACGCTCCAGTTCCTTCGGATTGCGCCGACTCTTCAATGGTGCGGCACGCAACCCACATACGGGGATGGATATCGCCGCAGTAGCCGGCACGCCCGTACTGGCGGCCGCCGCCGGACAGGTTGTCGATACCTATGATTACTTTTTTAATGGCAACACAGTGATCCTTGATCATGGCATGGGCTATCTCACCCTGTACTGTCACCTGAGCCGCATTGACGTGCATGCAGGCGAGACGATTGCCTCTGGGGCGCCGTTGGGCCTGGTCGGCGCAACCGGCCGCGCCACCGGCCCACACCTGCACTTCGGCGTCTTGTTAAACAGAGCCTGGGTCGACCCGGAGCTGGTACTAGCCGCAGCCACCGCACCCTGACGTTTACGGACGAGTCAGCGCCGCTCGCAGCACACCGGCCAGGCGAATGCCGGCGACCGCCAGTCTCTCACGAACGATTCGGGCACCCTCCTCGCGATACGCCTCGGACAGCGCAATCGCATCAGGAGGCACGCGACCGCACGCAAAACCAGACAAATGTCCGTAGACAAATTCCGTCGCAATCGTGTGTGATTCGTTGATCCAACTCTGAAAAGTGCCCCCTTCCAGCCGTTTTAAGTCACCTGCATGCGCAGCAACGAGGTCCGCGGCAAACTCTTGGTCGCGCTCGCCCTGGACGGCACGGTGGACAAAATCCACGTCCCAAACCGCGTGTAGGTTGTGTCGGTGACCCGGTACTCGTGCGCGTCCGCGCGGAGCCCCACCCCGACCCACGGCAACATCGTTGCCACCCCGGTCGTTATCATCTGCGGCATGCAACGGCTGGTGCACGTCACCCACCAAATGCACCACGATGCGCAACGCCAGCAGCCGTTGCGCCGGGTCCGCATGTCGGTCTGCGAGCACGGCGCGGTAGCGCTCCAATGCTTTGGAGGCGCAATCACCGTGCGGGCAGGCCTCCGGCGCGGGCCCACCACACACAGGGATGTTTTCGTAATGCCACGCTGTAGAGCCCGGCAAAGCATGCCGCAGGCGCGGTCTTTCCTCGTCCATCCAGGTCGCCATGTCGGCGAGTGACTCCTGCCCGGCGAGCGCCTGCACTGCGGCCCGTGTCGGTGCGTCCAGCAGATCCTCGGCAACCCAACCGACAATACGGTGGCCCTCCGCGCCCCACGCCCAAGCCAGCCTAGGCAGCAGGCCGAGCACTAGGACAGCAAGCATCAGCCACCTAGGGAACCGCACGAGAGGTCACCAAGTGCCGATATTGGGCATGGAGGCCCACGGCTCACAGGGCGGCAGCGGCCCACCCGCCTGCAGCAGCTCAATGGACACATTGTCCGGCGAGCGCACGAAGGCCATATACCCGTCGCGAGGGGGGCGGTTGATCGTAACGCCTGACTGTCGCAGCTGCTCGCAGGTCGCGTAGATATCCTCGACCTGATACGCGACGTGCCCGAAAGCCCGGCCCATGGGATAGGTTTCCGGATCCCAGTTATAGGTCAGTTCTAACTGCGCACTATCATCTCCAGGGGCACACAGATAGACCAACGTAAAGCGGCCACGCTCGTAGTCGTTGCGTTTGAGCAGGGTCAAGCCCAACTTGTTGCAGTAAAAATCAATCGAATCATCGAGATTGGTGACACGCACCATGGTGTGAAGGTACTTCACAGTTTCTCCAGGTCTCGGCTATGGGTGGAAGGATGTTCCGTATACTAGACCAAGGATGGGCGCCGTCGCGCTCCGCAATGGATCTCCCCGTGAACCCTATTCGCTCTTTCTTGATCCTGGTCATTTGCTGCGGTGCCGCCGTGTCGTCGGCAGCCCCTACGGCGACCAAGACGTCTCGCCCAGCGCCGCCCCCAGCGGCCGCAACGACGATCACCTCGGCCCAGGCCGAAGACATCCTGGCCGAGCTGCGCAACATCAAGAGCATGTTGGAAGAGGACCGCAAGTCCGCTGAGCCAGCCGCTGGCACAATCCGCATGGCGGATGTCGCCCTGAACGCGCTCGGCTCGCCCAACGCCCCGGTCACCATTGTGGAGTTCACAGATTACCAATGCCCGTATTGCCACCGATTCCACGAGCAGACGTGGCCGGAACTGAAGAAAACCTACATCGACACGGGCAAAGTGCGCTTCGTCGTGCGGGACCTGCCACTGGACTTTCACGATCAGGCGCTGCCCTCGGCCATCGCGGCCCGCTGCGCTGGCGAACAGGACCACTATTGGCCCATGTATGAGGCCTTGCTGGGCCAGACCGAAGGTTTGACCAAAAACATGGCCCGCAAACTGGCCATTGCCATCGGAGTCGATTTGCCCACGTTTGACGCCTGCCTGCAAAACCCGGGTGTACGCCACGCGATTGAGACCGATGTCGCTGAAGCACAGCGCATCGGGGTGACCGGCACACCCGGATTCGTCATTGCGCAGAGTCACGCCGGCCAATTAGAAGGCACGCTGTTGTTAGGGGCGCAACCCACTGCGGCGTTCACGAGTCGCATCGAAGCACTACTCGGCAAGCACTGATCAGAGAAGCATCCAACCGGCAAAGAGGCCAGCCGCAAGTGTGCTCACAAGACTGAGGCGTTGCCTGTGCAATAACACGCCCGCCACGACCGCAATGACGCAGGCTCGAGGCGCCAGTATTGCACCAGGGAACAGCACTGCACGAGCAACGCCGAGGGCAAAGGTGGCGATGATGCCGACCACCGCGGCACCAACGCCCTCTAGCGCCCGTTTGATCGCGGGTCGCCCGACCACTGTCTCGACGGCGGGCGCCAAGGCGAGCACCAGCACGAACGAGGGCAGAAAAATCGAGAATGAAGCCAACGCCGCACAGACGAGCGCCGTCCACAGCGGTGAACCCAGATCGGCGGCGCCCCATCCGGCAACGAATCCGTAAAACTGCAGCACCAATAGAAGCGGGCCCGGAGTGGTCTCTGACAGGCCAAGACCCGCTGTGAGATCGGCAATGCTAATCCATCGATAATCGTGGACAAATAACTGCCCCACCCATGCCACGATGGCGTACGCCCCGCCAAATCCGCCGAGCGCGATGCCACTCAGCGTGGCATAGAGCTTCGCTGCGATCGACAACGGGGCCCATAGGTGGAGCAAAACCCACGGCAGCAACCATAAGATGGTCCCGGCCGAAAAAATCAGCAGCAATCGGCGCCAATCGATGACCGCTTGCGGTGCCGTGTAGGCAGATCGCGAGGCTCGATGCCCCCACAGCAGCGTGGCGGCCCCCATTGCTAACGCAACGGGAACCGGCAGATGCCCCCAAGTCACCAGCGCGAAAGCTCCCATCGCGATCAGTCGCATCAGCAGGGATCGCAATAGACGACGGCACAGGGCATACAGTGCCAATACGATCACAGCCACAACAACGGCTTGAAGGCCCACCAATGCGGCCGCGACCGGCGCCAGAGCACCAAATCGCACGTAAAAAATGGAAAGACCGATGAGCAGCGCAGCGCTTGGGCCAATAAACGACAAACCGGCGATCACGCCGCCCCAAATCCCATACAGACGCCAGCCGACGTAGATCACCACCTGCAGGGCCTCTGGGCCGGGCAGCAGCATGGCCAGATTCAGCGCCCGCGCGAACGTCGCCGCATCGATCCAGCGGCGTTCCTCTACGAGTTCACGAGTGACTAAAGCAATCTGACCGGCAGGTCCACCGAAGGACAGGCAACCTAATCGTAGCGCATAGCGGATGGCGGCCCACGGTGTCGGTCGTACCGATGCATCCACCACAGCTCGACTCAGAACATTTCCGAGGCGCCTGGCGGCCGCGGCGACTCGGCGGGGTTACGTGAGACGATATGGTCTCCGGTGATCATCGCCTCATACGGCTGCCCGGGGCCGACCATCGGATAGACGCCCGCATCCGGGTCAATAATGACCTCTAGAAATGCGGGGCCTGGAAAAGCAATAAATTCCTCGATCATCGTGGGCACATCGGCCTTGCAATCGAGTCGCTTTGCCCACGGATAGCCATCTGCTTGCGCAGCCTTGACGAAGTCCTTCTTGTGTAGGGATTTGTCACTCGCTGACATCCGCCCCTTGAAGAACAACTTCTGCCACTGCCGGACCATGCCGTCACCGAAATTGTTCAACACCACGACTTTCACGGGCAGGTTGTAAGTCGTCACCGTCTCGAGTTCACCGAGATTCATACGGATGCTGGCATCCCCATCGATATCAATCACCAATCGATTAGGACAGCCGAACTGGGCGCCGATGGCAGCGGGCAAACCAAAGCCCATCGTGCCCATGCTGCCCGAGGTCAACCACAGGCGCGGTGAGCGGAAGTCAAAATACTGTGCCGCCCACATCTGGTGCTGGCCGACACCGGTCGCGATAATCGCTTCGCCCTTGGTGAGGCGGTTGATCTCTTCAATCACGTAATACGGCTGAATCAGGTCACTCTGGCGGTCATAGTTCATCGCATGCACGCGACGCAAATCGGCGCAGTGCGCCTGCCAGTCGGACCAGTCGCTGGAAAAGGCGCTTGCGCGACCGTATGCCGTCAACGCAGTCAGCGCTTCGGGCAATAAACCCACGTGCGACCAAGAGACTGTCTTGACCTTGTTGATCTCAGACGTATCGATATCCAGATGCGCAACGTGCCGAGCGTTTTTTGCAAAACGCTTCGGATCGCCGGCGACCCGGTCATCAAATCGGGCCCCGACGGCAATAAGGAAATCGCAGTCGTCGACGGCGTAGTTGGCGAACGCAGCCCCATGCATACCCAGCATACGCATAGCGCGTTCGCTCGTCGTGTCGACAGCACCAATGCCCATGAGCGTAGTCACTACCGGAATGCCGAACGTGTCAGAAAATTCCCGTAGCGCAACGGATGCTTCACCGGCGACGACGCCACCGCCCACATAAAGCATAGGCCGGCGCGACTCGCCGAGCATTGCGAAGAATGCTGCACACGCGGCGCTGTCGAGGCGGCGTGCCTCGACTTGCGCAAGGCGCGCGCGATAACCCGGCAGCGGCAGAACGCCCTCACCGACAAAGACCCCAGACCAATTCTGAACGTCCTTCGGCACATCGATGACGACGGGGCCCGGACGCCCCGTTCGAGCGATCTCAAAAGCCGTTCGCACCGTCACTTCCAGACGGGCCGGGTCGGTGATCAAAAACACATGTTTAGCGACAGAACCCATCAGCGTTGAAACCGGCGCTTCCTGGAACGCATCAGTGCCAATGGCACCAGTCGGTACTTGCCCACAAATGACGACCATGGGTATGGAATCGGCCAACGAATCCCGCACCGGGGTCACGGTGTTGGTCGCTCCGGGACCCGAGGTCACGATACAGACGCCGACACGGCCGGTCGCACGGGCATAACCGGCCGCCATGAAACCCGCACCCTGCTCATTTGCGGGGACGATCAGCGGCATCGGCGGCCGGGTCACGTCTGCGTTATGCACGAATACCGCATCGTACGTCGGCAAAATTGCGCCACCAGAATAGCCGAACAGGACCTCAACGCCTTCGTCAGCCAAGATCTGCACGAGCATCTCAGCGCCGGTCATCGTACGGCCGGCGAAAGGGTGTGGGGGCGGGGAGTTATTCGGGGCCATGGTCAATTCGTCTTTAGCGAGGAGCATTATGCGATCGAGACTACCAATTCGACGCGTATCTCGTCTATGCAGTGCAAAAAGATCCGCGCTATGCTCCGCGACACTATCCCGTTCCGATCGGTTCAGCCATGCGACATATCATCGCCATCCTCCTACAAAACGAAGCGGGCTCGCTCGCCAGAGTGGCGGGGCTCTTCTCTACACGCGCCTACAACATCGAGTCGCTGTCGGTAGCACCCACCGACAATCCTGCAGTGTCCCGTCTGACACTGGTTACGACGGGCGACGATGCGGTTTTGGCCCAGATCGCCAGCCAGCTGCGCAAACTCATCGATGTGGTCGGGGTAGAGGATCTAACTGGCGATAGCCACATTGAGCGCGAACTGCTCTTGGTCAAGTTACGGGTGACCCCGCAGTCACTGGAGGGGCTGTCTCGGGTGATCACAGAGTCAAGCGCACGCATTTTGTCCGGGGTACTGTCGAATTTCGTGGTCGAAATCACCAGTAATGAGGCGCAAGCCTCGCGCTTCCTCGCCCAAGTATCTCAGTTTGGTGAAATTCTTGAGGTCGTACGCAGCGGGGCGCTCGGCATTCGCCAAGGGCGCTCGGCGGAATAATGAGCGCCGCAAGGTGCCGTGTTAACCGTCGCCAAGCGGTGCCTCGGCGATCAGCAGGGCCCCAACCGGCTGACCCTTGATGAGATGTTCATCGATGATACGGTCCAGATTGTCGCCGCTGGCGCTGCGATACCAATAACCGCCGGGATAAACCAAGGCAATGGGGCCTTCACGACACACCCGCAGGCAGCCGACTTTAGTGCGCAGTACAGCACTTTCGACGTCGACCAAGCCCGCCTCGCGCAAACGGCGCTTCAAGTGATCCCACGCGACTTCGCAATCCGCAATAGGCGCACACTTGCCCGACCCGACACACAGGAAAATATGGCGGCTGGCATCCACGAGATGCAAGCCATCGACGATTCTCTGCAGTCCTGGAGAGTTGGGCATCGTCGGAGTTTATCCTCCGACTGCGCCGTCGTCGCGCTTTAGATCGCCTGCTCGTCCGCCTCGCCGGTTCGGATACGGATCACGCGCTCAATCTCCGAAACGAAGATCTTGCCGTCGCCGACCTTGCCGGTGCGCGCCGCACCAACGATCGCTTCGACGACCTGGTCGAGCAGTTCGGTTTTGACAGCCACTTCCACCCGAGTTTTCGGGACAAAGTCGACCACGTACTCAGCGCCGCGGTACAGCTCAGTGTGGCCACGCTGACGGCCGAAGCCCTTGACCTCAGTCACGGTCATGCCGGAGATCCCGATCTCCGATAGCGCGGCGCGGACATCGTCGAGCTTGAAAGGCTTGATGATCGCAGTGATAAGTTTCATAAACGGAACGCTCCTGTGGCCCAGCTAACTGTAACTAAAAACGCTGACCTACGCCGTCTAATGCAGTTTCTGTGCCGACCGTGACTTTACGATGAATCAGGCACTTACGAGACCCTCAGCACCCAATGCGCACCAAGGTAGCGCGGCGCAGAGAGCCCCTGTGCCACGATGGTGCATCGGGTTCTCGACCACCGCCGATGGTAAAATGCGGTTGAGACCGGGAGATGGAGCCAAAATGAATGATACGTTCGCGATTGTGGGTGCTGGCCAAGTTGCCGTACAGGCTGCCGAAACCCTACGCAAACTCGGCCATACCGGACCCATCGTGGTCATCGGCGATGAGAACATTCCACCCTATCAGCGGCCACCGCTGTCGAAGAAATACCTCGCGGGAGAATTGCCGGCAGAGCGACTGGCACTCAAGCCGGCCAGTTTTTTCGAAACCCATCGCATTGATCTGCGACTGGGCGTGCGCGCTACAGGCCTCGACCTCGCCAGCCAGCGTATTCGTCTAGCCGATGGTAGTGGGGTGGAATACGCGAAATTGCTGCTAGCCACGGGGAGCACCCCACGTCGCCTGACTGTGCCCGGGCACGGCCTGGAGGGCATTCATTACCTGCGTACCCGTGCGGATGTCGAAGCGATCCGAGCGGATCTGGCTGGTGCGCGTCATGTCGTCGTGGTCGGCGCCGGTTACATTGGCTTGGAGGTTGCCGCGACGTGCCGAGGCCTCGGTCTGTCCGTCGATGTCATTGAAATGAGCGATCGGGTGATGAACCGAGTCGTGGCCCCGGAGATCTCGGCGTTCTACAGGGCCGAGCATGAACGCGCCGGTGTGCGCATCCATACCGGCGCCCTACTGAGCGGCTTCGAAGCCGCAACGACGCAACCGAATCGAGTGGGGTCGGTCTCGACCCTCGACGGACCGACTTTCGCTGCGGACCTCGTGGTGGTCGGTGTCGGCGTGGTCCCGGAAATCGATCTCGCGGCCGGGGCCGGTCTGGTCTGCGAAAATGGGATCGCCGTCGACGAACAGACGCGAACTAGCGACCCTCACGTCTATGCGGCGGGCGATTGCACCAACCACCCTAGCCTCCGCTACCACCGGCGCATCCGTCTGGAATCGGTGGACAACGCCTTCGAGCAGGCCAAAGTCGCGGCCGAAAACATGCTCGGCGGTCACGCCATTCATGACCGAGTGCCATGGTTTTGGTCCGATCAATACGATCTCAAGTTATTGATTACTGGTCTTAATTTTGACTATGACCGAGCCTTGCTACGCGGAAATATAAACGATCGATCGTTTTCTTTTTGCTATCTACGTGACAATGAACTACTCGCAGTGGATTGCGTCAACCGCGCCAAAGATTACATGGCGGCGAAAAAGTTGATCGCCGAGCGAGCCCGCTTCGATCTAACCCGCTTGGTCGATAGCAGCATTCCTCTGTCGGAAGCCCAGATCCGCTGAGCGGGTTACCCGCGCCAGATCGTCTCTACAACTGCCCCGGTGATACCCAGGAACCGCCGATGAGCGATCGGACCTCGAAGAGGACGGCAACGACCAAAGCCTCGCCGGCGGCGGGCCCGGACCGCCCTCCCGCACCAACGCCGGAGGCAATCGACCACGCGTTTCGCGCGGCAATCGGCAAACTCCGCGGCGGCTTATCGACCACAGCGCTCGCGTCCGCATGGACCGCGTGGGCGCACCAGCTGTCAGCATCCTCGGCACAGCAGGCGGCGATCACCACCGAGGGCCTGCGACGGTCCGCTGAGTTCATGGACTTCTGCGCGCGGGCGGCCAGTGGCACGCCGCTCTCACCGACTGAGGACGCCGGCTCCGATGCCGATACACGCTTCGCCGCAGACGCTTGGTCACAGTACCCCTTCAACGTTTGGGCACGGGGGTTCCAGCACTCGGCGGCATGGCTCAAGGCCCTGCCGCGCACGGTCGCGGCTCTGGACCCAAAGAAAGCGGATCTGGTCGCATTCACCATCAGCCAGTGGCTCGAAGCCCTGTCGCCAACAAACTTCCTCCTGACGAACCCCGAACTCCTTGAACTCACGCGGCGGGAAGGCGGCGAAAATCTCAGACGTGGCGCGCAGTGTCTGATTGAAGACATCGCCCGCGTCACTGCCAAACAGGGCCCTGTGGGTGCCGAGCAATTTGCGGTCGGTACCGCGGTCGCAACGACACCGGGCAAAGTCATTTATCGAAATCAACTGATGGAACTGCTGCAGTACGTACCGACGACCGCGCAGGTGTACACCGAACCTATTTTGATCGTGCCGGCCTGGATCATGAAGTACTACATACTGGATCTGTCGGCACGAAACTCTCTCGTGAAGTATCTAGTCGATCAAGGCCATACCGTCTTCATGATTTCTTGGAAGAACCCGGAACCTGCGGATCGCGACCATGGCATGGATGATTATCTCGATCTCGGCCCATTGGCTGCTCTCGATGCCATCAACGCCATCAGCCCTGGGCGGCAGGTCCATGCCGCTGGTTACTGCATCGGCGGCACCCTACTGGCGATCACCGCTGCCGCCCTAGCCGCGCGCAATGCACAGCGCTTGGCCAGCATTTCGCTGTTCGCGGCACAGACGGACTTCTCTGAGCCTGGCGCGCTCTCTTTATTCATCAACCCCGACCAGTTAGCAATGCTCAAGACCCAAATGCTCGAGACCGGCGTGCTCGATGCGACCCAGATGAGCGGCGCCTTTCAGATGCTGCGGCCGCGCGAGCTGGTCTGGCAGCCAATCATTCAGAACTACGTCCAAGGTCAGCGCGAACCGCTGACCGACCTGATGGCATGGAATGCCGATGGCACGCGCATGCCGTACAAAATGCACACCGAGTATCTCTACCGTCTTTATTTAGATAACGAATTAGCGACGGGTCGGTTCCCCGTCCACGGGGTACCCGTGAGTCTGGAACGCCTCACGGCGCCGCTGTTCGTGGTCGGTACAGAAACCGACCATGTCGCCCCTTGGAAAAGTGTCTACAAGGCCGGGGCGCTCACGCGCTCACAGGATTACACGTTCTTGCTGACCAGCGGCGGACACAATGCCGGCATCGTCAGCGGACCGGTCAACGCCAAGCGCACACATCGCGTCAGCGCCGCAACCCCGACCGAGGCGCCGCTCAGCGCCGATGCATGGATAGTCAGCGTGTTACCCCAACCGGGCAGTTGGTGGCCGGTCTGGCAAGCGTGGCTGCAGCGACGATCCAGTGGACAAGTAGACCCACCGACACTTGGTGCGCCAAAGGACGGGTATTCCGTCCTCGGCGATGCCCCCGGCAACTACGTGCACGGCTAACCGGCCTACTCAGCGCGCACCCGACAGCGCGCGCATCAAGCGATAGTTGAACTCAAGCGAATCATAGAACCGAGCAACACCGACCCGTTCATCACGGCCATGTGCGCGAAGGTCTTCTTCGTCGACCACCGTACCGGAGACCCCATAGGTGTGGAACCCACCGCGACGGAAGTAGACGTTGTCTGATGCACCCTGTGACATCACGGGCACCACCGGGATACCCGGCCAAAATGCGCCCGTTATTGTTTCAACCACCCGAGTCACGGCAGGATCGAGATGCTCTGCCGGGCTCGATAACGGGCCCCATGTCGCTTTCACCGCAATCGAAGGGTCATCGATGACACGAACAAAGGCGGCCACTACCGCATCGGCTTTCTCATCGGGCAGTAATCGACACTGCAGCGTCGCCACGGCACGCATCGGTAGTGCGCTCTCACTCTGCCCGCCGGAAACCAGCGTCACCGGGCAGGTACTGTGCAATTGGGCGTTGATGACCGCGTTATCACGCAAGGTATCCAGGGCCGCCGTATCAGAGGGAGCCCCCAGTAGTCGGGCGATCGCCGCCGCCTCAGCAGAAGTTGCGCGCGGCTGCATTGCACGCAGATAGTCCCGGCTCGTTTCACCGAGGCGCACAGGGAATTGATAAGCGTCGATTTTTACGAGCGCTCGCGCCAAGCGAGCGATTGTATTGTCTCGCCGCGGCAAAGAACTGTGTCCACCAGCACCGTTGGCGGTCAACTCATACGTGGCATAGGCCTTCTCGGACGTTTGCAGCGTATTCCAAAGTGGCTTTCCTGCCAGCGACAGCACCTTGCCCGCATCGCCATTGATCACCAAACCGGCATCGATCACATCGCGGTGCTCAGCCACCATCCATTCGACGCCATTGGCGTCGCCACCGGCTTCCTCATCGGTATTGAAGAATGCGATTACGTCGCCATCCGGCACCTGTCCTTCTCGCTTCATGCGAATCAGATTGGCGCTTATAATTGCGACTTCGTTCTTCACATCGATCGCCCCGCGACCGTAATACCATCCGTTTTTTTCGGTGAGTGCAAAAGGCTCAAACGACCACGTGTCGCGTGTCGCTTCGACCACGTCCAGATGGGAATTAAAGAGCACGGCCTTCGCCTTGCCACGACCGCGCAAGCGCACCACAATATTCATCTTGTCGGGGCGCGGACCACCGGTCCAAATATCGCCATCCGCAAACCCAGCCGCGCGAAACCGTGCGGCGAGCGCCTCGACGGCTTTCGCAGAGCCCACTGCATGGGTGGTATCCAGACCCACGAGCTCCGCAAACAGATCGTGCGCTAAAACCTGATACTCCGCGGGCGACGCGGGACGGTCGGGGGCCGCCGCCAAAGCGAGCACCGGCAAAATCGTGCCAACTAATACAAAAAGATTGCGACGCTTCATGGGTGGCTCCGTGTGTACAACAACGATACCGGCACTGTGCCGGTTCTACCTGCAATGGACAACCGCGGTCTCAATTGACGATCAGCAAGAGATCTTTGGCATCGACCTGCTGACCCGGTCGGACCAGCACTTCAATAATCTCCGCCTCCCGCTCCGCACGCACCGCTGCTTCCATTTTCATCGCCTCCAAGGTCAACAGGGTATCGCCCGGATAAACCCTCTGACCGACCTTCACTGCGACGGTCGCAACATTACCTGGCATAGGGGCGGCGACATGTTTGGGATTTCCATGATCGGCCTTGCGGGTCGGAGCCTTGCGCGCAACTTTGCTGCGATCGGCAACCCGAACGGACCGAGGCTGCCCATTGAGCTCATAGAACACGGTACGCGAGCCATCATCATGTACATCGCTGGTCGCCACGAAACGCACAAACAACGTTTTTCCACGTTCAATATGAATGTCAAATTCGTCGCCCGGCGCAAGCCCGTAGAAGAAGACCGGAGTAGGCAATACCGACACATCGCTGAACTTCACGCGCTCCTTCGCGTAGTCGGCAAACACCTGCGGATACATCAGATAGGACGCAAACTCCTCATCCGTGATGGTGCGATCTACTTTGGCCTCGGCGACCGTCCGCAGCGCAACCAGGTCTGCCGGTGGCAAGATTTCGCCAGGCCGCACCGTCAAAGGGGCCCGTCCCTGCAAGACCTTGCGCTGCAGAGTCACTGGGAAGCCGCCCACCGGTTGACCGATATCGCCGTGAAAAAACTGCACGACCGATTCAGGGAACGCGACTTCGTAATCGGGCGCCTCAACCTGCTCACGGGAGAGACCCGAGGTCACCATCATGATGGCCATGTCGCCGACGACCTTGGAACTGGGCGTCACTTTTACTATGTCGCCAAACAACTGATTAACGTCGGAATACGCTGTAGCCACCTCCGGCCAACGATGATCTTCAATCCCTAACGCACGCGCCTGTTCCCGTAGGTTGGTGTACTGGCCTCCCGGCATACCATGCAAATAGACCTCGCTGGTACCCGATCGGATGTCGCTTTCAAAAGCGCCATAACAATTGCGAACCTGTTCCCAGTAGGACGAAATTAGGCGCAAGTGGTCGGAATTGAGGCCGGGATCGCGCGCTGTATGGCGCAGTGCTGCAGCAATCGATCCCAAATTCGGTTGCGAGGTCAGCCCACTCATAGAGTCGATCGCAGCATCTACCGCATCGCAACCCGCCTCGACTGCGGCCAGTACACTAGCCGCGGCGATGCCGCTGGTATCGTGAGTATGGAAGTGTATGGGTATCGAGATCTCGTCTTTGAGCGCCTTGATTAAGGTGCGCGCTGCCTCCGGTCGGCATAACCCGGCCATATCCTTAATGCCCAGTACATGGGCACCCGCACGTTCTAGTTGCCTAGCCAAATCCACGTAGTACTGCAGATCATACTTGGTCTCACGCGGATCCGAGAGATTGCCCGTGTAACAGATGGCTGCCTCAACGACTTTCCCGGTTGCCCCGACAGCATCGATGGCAACCCGCATGTTTTCTATCCAATTGAGCGAATCGAAGATGCGAAAAACATCGACTCCGCCTTTTGCCGCTTGTTCGACAAAATAACGCACAACGTTGTCAGGATAATTGGTATAGCCAACAGCATTGGCAGAACGCAGCAACATTTGTAGTAAAAGGTTCGGCATCGACTGCCGCAACTTCGATAAGCGATCCCACGGATCTTCCTTGAGGAATCGCATTGCGACGTCGAAGGTAGCACCGCCCCAGCACTCCACTGAATACAGTTCTGGCAGCAGGCTCGCGTAATAAGGCGCGATAGCGACAAGGTCGTGGGTCCGCACTCGGGTAGCGAGCAAGCTCTGGTGCGCATCGCGCATCGTAGTGTCTGTGACCAGCACGCGATCGGATGCAAGCATCCAGTCGGCAAGCCCCTTCGCGCCGCGCACATCTAGGATCTGCTTGGTACCATTCGGCGGCGGTGGCAAAACCATCTTCGGTTGCCGCGGTGCGGCGAGGTGCGCTGGGCGGGTCCTGTTCTTTACTTCGGGGTTGCCGTTGACGATCACGTCGCCAACGAAATTCAAGAGACGCGTTGCGCGATCTCGGCGCTTCGCCGTCTTAAACAATTCTGGCGTTTGGTCAATAAATTTCGTGGTGTAGGTGCCATCCGCGAAGGAAGGATGGTTGATTACCTGATCGAGAAAACGCAGATTGGTCGTCACGCCTCGTATGCGAAATTCCCAAAGCGCTCGGTGCATACGCCGTACGGTTTCTGCAGCAGAGGGGGCCCATGCGGTCACCTTCACGAGCAGAGAATCGTAGTAACGACTGATAAATGCGCCAGAATATGCTGTTCCTGCGTCCAGCCGAATGCCGAATCCAGCAGGACTACGATAAGCCGTGATACGGCCGTAGTCAGGGATGAAGTTATTCTCAGGGTCCTCGGTCGTGATGCGGCACTGCATCGCGTGGCCGGTTACTCGGATCTCATCCTGCATCGGAATACCCGATTGCGTTGAACCAATCTGGGCCCCTTCAGCAATGCGAATCTGCGCTTTCACAATATCAATGCCGGTCACAACCTCGGTGACGGTATGCTCGACTTGGATGCGCGGATTGACTTCGATGAAGTAGAAATTACCCGTATCGGCGTCTTGTAAAAACTCAACCGTACCCGCATTACGATAATTCACTGCCCGACCGATCCGCAGCCCAAGCTCGCAGAGCGCCCGGCGCGCTGCATCGTCTAAAAAAACAGTGGGGGCGCGCTCAACCACCTTTTGGTTGCGGCGCTGTACCGTGCAATCGCGCTCCCAGAGATGCACGAGATTCCCATGCGCATCACCGAGAATCTGGACTTCAACGTGACGGGCTCGCCGTACGAGTTTTTCTAGGTATACCTCATCGTTGCCAAAAGCCGCTTTCGCCTCGCGGCGGGCTGCTGCCACCAGTTCTGGCAGCGCCGCGGCATCCTCAATGACACGCATCCCGCGCCCACCGCCACCCCAGCTGGCCTTGAGCATGAGCGGGTAGCCGACCTCGGCCGCGAGCCGTTCAATCTCCGCCGCATCGGCTGGCAAGGGCCCGGTGGCCGGCATCACGGGGACCCCCGCTTTAAGTGCCAGTTCTCGAGCCGCAACTTTATTGCCCAACATCCGCATCGTCTCGGGCAATGGGCCAATGAAAATTAGTCCAGCGTCGGCACAGGCCTCCGCGAAGGCAGGGTTTTCTGAGAGGAAACCATAACCTGGGTGGATCGCGTCGACGTTGGCATCGCGAGCAACGCGAATAATGTCGGAAATATCCAGATAGGCCTCAACCGGGCCCTGTCCATCGCCGACCAGATAGCTCTCGTCAGCTTTCGTCCGGTGCAAGGAGAATCGATCTTCGCGCGAGTGGATCGCGACCGTACGGATACCTAATTCGTTTGCGGCCCGCATGACCCGAATCGCAATTTCGCCGCGATTAGCGATCAAGATCTTCTGAATGCGGCCCCGAGCTGGGTTCTGAGCAGGCATCAACAATCCATTGGACCCGAAGGGCCCGGCGAGGCAAGAGGGAGGCGCATGATAATACCCTCTTCTCGCACTGCAATAATTTTACGATCTTAAGCAGGCGACACCCGGCAGCTTGGCGGGCCGGGTTGCATAGGGACCTCTAAGGTGCCGCGGCCCGATGATTCTCAGGGGCTTAGGCAACCTTCGGGGGCTTGCGAAAGTAGCCCGTCTTCATGGCGGCGTAAGAAGCCTCACTATCGACAAACGTTTGGTTCCTCCCACGGGTCTTGGCCTGATAGAGTGCCTCGTCGGCGGCCTGCACGATGCCACCGGCAGACCGTTCCATCTGCGGCACCACAAAGGCCATACCCACCGAAACGGTCACCCGATCCGATACGTCAGACGCGCCATGCCGGATTGCAAGGGCAGAGACCTCTGCATGTATACGCATGGAGAGTTCTTCCAGATACTCAGGGGTGGTGTCGTAGAGGATAATGGCAAACTCCTCGCCACCGTACCGCGCCGCGTAGTCGAGTGGACGACGCGCACAGCGTGCTAAGGCCTGCGCCACCTTGCGCAGACAATCGTCACCACCACGATGACCATGCTCGTCATTGTATCGCTTGAAGTAGTCAATATCGATCAAGATCATCGCCACCATGTCGCCTTGACGTTGCGCGTTCGACCAGCGGCTATTGAGGCACTCATCAAAGGCAATACGGTTGTATAAGCCCGTCAAGCCATCGCGCACGACCGTTAAGGACAATTCGTGCAACTGAAATCGTTCCAGAAAATGATGCCGGATGCCTTCCTCAACGGAATAACTGACGGTCGCCGAGACGATGAAGGCAACGAGCAGCACGCTGGCGTTATACAGCACTGTTGATTCTGGGATTCCGGCGCACAGCGCTGTGGCCAGATAGAGAGCCCAAACCAGCGCACCGACGGTGATGGCTTCCTTGAAAAGCATCCCCAACAGGAAGCCAGAAAATAAGGTGTAGATCAGCACGCCAGAGAAGAGCGCACCCAACCCATCCACTTCGGCGCGGATATCCACCAAAATAATCCCGAAGCCGAGGAGGACAGATAGCCAGGTCACCCAGCGTAGGTACATCCGGTGCGGACGTCGGTGGTAGGTCAACCCGATCAGTATGCCAACAACCGGCACGAGCCCACCAATTTGGACGACATACAGTCTGGTATGGGCCACTTCGTCCACTACCAGCGCATCCGCCAAAGCAAACGTCAGCAGAATGCTGAGCATGAAAAAAAGGTTAGCTCGAATTCGTGTCAATCGGTCATGGACGAACTCGCGTCGAAAGTACGCCTCCACGCCCAACTCATCAAAGCGCAGCCGCTCAAAGCCTTTCTTGAGCTGTCGAGCAATCGACGATTCAGCGATGATCAGTTTTTGGGTTTCTTCAGCATTCACGCGGGTTTGCCCTGATTCAGCCGCCTCCATCGGATGGCTCGGCACGACCAGTAAACCGCGAGAGCGCCTCAAAAACTGTGGCGCGGCGCACGAAACCAGCGCGCACCTGAGCGCGATTCGAATTATGTCTCATGAAAATCCGTTAGTCGGCGAAATAGTCGGCCAAGTATTCACGGAATGGGCCTTGCTCGGCCGCTTCAATACGCGCGTGTGCCTCGAGGGAGTCTTCTGCCTCGGTCACAAACTCAATTTTGCGCGGGTCGGGCAGTATGGCGAGGTCTCGGAAGTAGTCTCGGTACCCCACACTGGTACGGTAGGCGAAGTCGTAGAAAGACTCCCCACTGCCTTGGAGCTCGCGGAGGATGCGCGCCGACGGGGTTGCCGAGGGGTCCTCAAACTTGCTACGAGCCGTTCTCAGAGCCGCTGTATAGGGCCGCGTCGGGTCAGCGCCATCCAGCAGTTCGCAAACGCCTTCCATCGCGTCGAGGATCTCCGTACCCCAGACGGCCAGCGGCCGCGGTCGGCCATCGAGCATGAGATCCAGCCCCGGCTGCCGCCCACGTCGCGCCACGGTCGCGTGGTTGGCGTCCAGTACGTCCTGCTCTGAGGGCGAGAATTTCGGGCTAGGGGCAATAACGCAGAACGCGGCAAAAGCTTCTAGAAATCGCAACTTATTCTGATTCACACCGACCGGATCAAGCACGCTGACATCCAGTGAGCGCATCTCGACATACTGCACGCCGGCTCTACGCAGCGCCTTGGTCGGGCGCTCGCCTGACCGTGCGACGCGCTTGGGTCGAATGAATGCGTAATACTCATTTTCGATCTGCAGCAAGTTGGCATTGAGCTGCCGCCAGTCCCCCTCCACTTCGACACCCAGCGCCTGATACGGGGCGTGTGGGGTCGCAATGGCTGCAGACAGATCTCGAATGTACTCATCGAGAGAGTTGACCGAAATCGATAGGCCCCCTTGATTCTTATTACGATATCCAAGATCGCTCATACGCAACGAGGTGGCGTATGGGGAGTACAAAGTACCCTGTCCTAATTCTTCTAGGCCGTGATCATCGCGGCCGGCGACAAAAGAGCGACACACCGCAGGTGAAGCACCGAATAGATACGGAACGATCCAACCGTGGCGGCGATAATTACGCAGAACACCGAAATAGGCCTCCGACATGAAAGCAGTGTCAGGCCCGCCAGCACGACCAGCGATCGCAGCCCACACTTCCCAGAAATGCTCCGGAAATGAGTAGTTGAAATGAACACCAGAAATAGCCTGCATGATTCGCCCATAGCGAATCCCTAAGCCGCGCCGGTAGATATTTTTCATCCTCCCGACATTCGATTTCCCAAACTCTGCAATGGGCACACTGGCATCGCCCTGTAGTCGGCACGGCATACTCGTAGCCCACAGCACCTCGTCGCCCAAATGCCCGTAGACAAATTGGTGCAGGTCAGTCAGGTACTGGAGCAACTCCCAGCTTTCCGTGAACGTCGGCGTCACCAACTCAATCAGCGCTTCGGAATAATCCGTCGTGATGTGGGGGTTGGTCATCGACGAACCGAGTGCACGAGGATGCGGCGTCTGCGCGATACGACCATCGCCAGAAACACGCAGGGATTCCTTCTCGACGCCCTTTAGTCCACCGATCAGTACGCCAGGCACGCGCGCATTGATGAGGGCTGAAAGCTGGCGATCGTAACGGCGGTCAAGACGAGCTTCGGACACGAGCACTCCCGGTTTAGTTGCCTAGTGTACTTGATGGACGAAGTCAGGCGTTTACGGGTTGCGGCCGGTCGGCTTGACGCCTAGAAACGACTTGATAGCGCCAAATCAGTAACACTGCTGCAACAGAAAGGCCAGCAATCAGACCCCACCAGACCCCGACCGGCCCCATGCCATGGACCAGCCCCGCCATAAATGCGAGTGGAAACCCAACGCCCCAATAAGCCCCCAGCGTAATCGCGAGCGGCATACGCGTGTCTCTAAAGCCCCGCAATGCCCCCATAGCACCGACTTGGAGGCCGTCGGAGACCTGAAAGACACCAGCGAGCAAGAGCAAACCACCAGCACTCGCCCGTACCGCCGGGTCGAGGGTATAGAGGCCCGCGATCGTATCGTGGTACCCAAATAGCACCAGAGCCGAAGCGGCCATGAGCAAAGTGCACAGCACGATCCCCACAAATCCGGCCCGTCGCGCGCTAACCGGATCCCGTCCGCCCAAGGCGTGGCCAACATGGATTGTCGTGGCAGAATGAAAAGACACCGGCGCCATAAACATGAAAGACGCATAGTTCAATGCGATCTGATGGGCCGCAACGGTCGCTGCGCCGAGCGTGCCAATCATCAGGCCGGCAGATGAAAATAGCGCAGTTTCTGCAACCATGGAGCCACCGATCGGTAAGCCGAGGGACAGAATCTCTCGTAACCGCTGACGGTCTGGCCGATCCAGTCGACGCACGATGCCATAGGGCGCATAAGCGCCATGCAAACTCATCCAAGCTAGGAACAGAGCCGCCATACACCACTGCGCAATCGCCGTCGCAACGCCCGTGCCGACCGCCCCAAGAGCGGGCGCACCCAGATGGCCGTACATAAACATCCAATTGAGAAAAACGTTGATTGCAAGCGATAGGATCGCAATTGCCATCACCGGGCGAGTTCGGCCAACGCCTTCACTGGTTGAGCGCAGACCATGCGCGAGCAATAGCCCGGGCAGACCGAATGAAATTGCACGAACATAGCTGCTCGCCATCGGCGCTATCGTCGCATCCGTGCCAATAAAACGAAGCAGCGGACCTACACTCCAGAGCCCAGCGACGAGGAGACTCGAAATGACTAGCAATACCCAAAACCCTTGCCGCGCGTAGCGTCCGACCGCGACGGGCGTGCCACTGCCGTACGCATGGGCCGATAGGGGCGCAAGCACCGTCATCACTCCGAGCCCGAAGTACATAAAAAGAGCGTAGAAACTCGAGCCTACAGCAACCGCTGCCAGTGCCGTCGCGCCTAAGCGCCCCGCCATGAGTGTATCGGCGAGCGGCATCCCGGCCAGTGCCAGATTGGCGACCACCAAAGGCCCGCCGAGACGAAGAATCGAAACGGCATCGCCGAGAATTGCGCGACGCCGCTGCACACCTGGACTCAACACACTTCGAATAGGCCAGCCGCGCCCATGCCACCGCCTACACACATCGTCACCACCGCATACTTTGCGCCGAGGCGTTTGCCCGCGAGCAATGCGTGGGCTGTCATTCGCTGCCCGCTCACGCCGTAGGGATGCCCTACCGCGATCGCACCACCATCGACATTGAGCCGATCGTCAGGGATACCCAATTTGTCACGGCAGTACATCACCTGTACTGCAAAAGCTTCGTTCAGTTCCCAGAGACCGATGTCATCAACGGATAGTCCAGCCCGCGCGAGCAACTTCGGTACCGCATACACCGGACCTATGCCCATCTCCCGCGGGTCACATCCGGCCACTGCGAAGCCACGGAAGTACCCCAGCGGCGACAGGCCACGACGCACGGCTTGCTCAGCTGTCATCAACACCACCGCGCCGGCACCGTCAGAGAACTGACTGGCATTACCCGCCGCAATCGACCCACCCGGCAGCGCCGAGCGAATAGCGGAGAGCGCTGCTACCGTCGTGCCTTCGCGCAGCCCCTCATCTTTGTCGACCGTCACTTCCCGGGTCGAAAGGCGACCGCTCGCTTTGTCCACATTCGCCATGGTGACCTGGATCGGCGCAATTTCCTCGCGAAAGTGACCGGCAGCCTGCGCTGCACAAGCCCTTTGCTGGCTACGCGCACCGTATTCGTCCATGGCAGCGCGTCCAATACCATAGCGACGCGCAACTTCCTCAGCCGTGTCGAGCATGCTCCAGTACGCGCCCGGCACTTGCGCCTTTAACCATGATTCCTCGAGGAAAGTTCGGTTCACGGTCGGCTGCACGATAGAAATTGACTCGACGCCGCCGGCAACATAGACATCGCCTTCACCAGCCATGATCCGCTGGGCTGCCAGCGCAATCGCCTGCAATCCCGAGGAACAGAACCGATTGACAGTCATGCCGCTCACCGATGCAGGACATCCAGCACGCAGCGCGATCTGGCGCGCAATGTTGCCGCCCGTAGCGCCTTCGGGCACGGCGCAGCCCATCACGACGTCTTCCACTTCTCCGGCTTCAATACCAGCCCGTTGCAACGCCGCTTGTACCGCATGACCCCCGAGCGTAGCGCCATGAGTGAGATTGAAACTACCTCGAAATGATTTTGCTAGGGGGGTACGAGCAGTCGAGACAATGACGACTTCGCGGCTCATGAGCGGGCTCCGACAGAGTTGAAGGCGCCGCCGTTGGCGGCAAGACGCGCAAGCAATGGCGCCGCAGTCCAAAATGCGGGATCACCATGTGGATTGCGTGAAAACTCTTGCATACGCAGCACAACCGTATAGAGCCCTACCTCCTCGGCGTAACACATTGGACCGCCGCGGTAGACAGGGAATCCGTACCCTGTGAGATAGACCATATCGATGTCAGAGGCGCGCTGCGCAATGCCCTCTTCGAGAATTTTAGCGGCTTCATTGACTAACGCATAAACGAGTCGATCCACGATTTCCCGCGCATCAATCACGCGCTGCGCGCAACCTAATGACGTTCGATGTGTCGCAATCAATGCGTCAACCACCGGGGAAGGATACGCATTGCGGTCACCCTTGCGATAGTCATACCAACCGGCACCGGTCTTTTGACCGAAGCGACCCAACTCACACAAACGATCGGCGACCTCTGAGTAAATGATCTCCGGGTGTTCTACAAGACGACGCTTGCGAATGTGCCAGCCAATATCATTGCCAGCCAGATCGCTCATCCGGAAAGGCCCCATCGCAAAACCGAAGGCTTCGACAGCCGCGTCGATTTGCATGGGGCTCGCCCCTTCATCGAGCATGAACAGCGCCTGCCGGATGTACTGCTCGATCATTCGATTGCCAATGAATCCATCACAAACGCCAGAGACGACCGCGGTTTTTCGCAAAGTCTTAGCCAGACGCATTGTGGTCGCCAGAACATCCTTTGCGGTCGACCGACCACGGACAACCTCCAGCAACTTCATGATATTGGCTGGACTAAAGAAATGCGTGCCAATCACATCTGCGGGTCGCGACGTGACAGCGGCGATCGCATCCACATCTAATGTCGATGTATTAGTCGCCAAAATTGCACCCGCCTTCGCCACTTGATCAAGGCGCGCAAAGACCTGCTGCTTGACACCCATTTCCTCGAATACCGCCTCAATGAGGATGTCTGCATCCGCCAGATCCTCGTAATGGAGAGTCGGCTTGAGCAAGGCCCCGCGGGTTGTCGCCGCTTCTAGAGTCAGGCGGCCCTTCTTGACCTGTCCTTCAATAGTCTGGCGAATGCGCGCGACACCACGCTGCAACGCCTCGTCGCTCGTCTCGAGCAAATGAACGGGAATCCCTGCCGACAGGAACGTCAAAGCAATGCCCGAGCCCATGGTCCCGGCGCCAATCACGGCAGCGCTGTTGACTGCACGCAGCGGGGTCGATTCGGGCACGTCGGCGATCTTCGAAGTCGCGCGCTCGGCAAAAAATGCATGCCGCAAGGCCTTCGATACGGGCGTGAACATCAATTCGACGAACAATGAGCGCTCGGTCGCAAGTCCCTCGTCAAAAGATTTGGTCGCAGCGGCCTCAATCGCATCGATGCATTTCAGCGGCGCGGGATAAGCGGCATAAGCTGCCCGGGCAGTATTGCGAGCAAACAGGAGCAGGGGTTCCACGTTTGGGCCAGCTGCAGAGCGGTCACGGGCCTTCGGCAGGGGTTCCCCATCACGGTGCAAGGGTCCACGCTCGGCCGCTAGCGTGACGGCCGCGGGCACCGGATCTCCGGCGACCAGAGCCGCCAGCAACGGACTTCCGACAAACAGTTTTGCCGGCAGCGCCTCTCCGCCAAGGATGACATTCAAGGCATTTTCAACGCCGATCAGGCGCGGCAACCGCTGCGTGCCGCCAGCACCGGGCAGGAGGCCGATTTTTACTTCGGGTAGCCCAAGCTTCGCCCCATCAGAGGCTACTCGGTAATGGCACCCGAGCGCTAATTCAAGACCGCCACCCAAACAGGTGCCTTCCAACGCTGCCACGACGGGCTTCGGGCTCGACTCCACCAAGACGATCAGATCCCCCAAATTGGGAGCCGCCAGCATGGCCGGCGTCCCAAATTCGCGGATGTCAGCGCCGGCCGAGAACAAGCCGTTACGCCCGCACAACACAATCGCCAATACAGCGGGGTCGGCGATCGCGGCGGCGATTTCCCCGGCGAGGGCCAAGCGTGTTTCGCGACCCAAGCTGTTGACGGGCGGTTCGCCGAATCGGATAACGGCGACTGCGCCGTCGCGCGCTGACGTGACGAAACTCATACGGGCCTCCTCAAGAGCGGGTTCAGGTTTGATTATGCCACCCCGAACGTGCGCACCCCTGCGCGATTCCCGGCATGCTGAGGTCGTTTCACCGGTAGCGGGGAAACGAAGGGTCCCTCAGAATAGCGGCTCTGCCGAATGAGCCTCCCATGACCACGATCCAAGTCGACCACCTCAAAGTGACCGCTGCCGATGGCCATCGTTTGGGCGTCTATCGCGCCAAGCCTACGGGACACTGCCGCGGTAGTGTGCTGATTGTGCAGGAAATTTTTGGCCTCACGGCCCATATAAAAAGCGTTGCTGACAGCTATGCAGCGGCAGGCTATGAGGCCCTCGCACCCCAACTATTTGACCGGGTGTCCGTGGATCTTCAGGTCCCCTATGCGCAGTGGCAGACCGGCCTGACCCATGCCCGATCCATCGAGACGGCGCTTACCATGGCGGATCTAGAGGCGACCCGCCTTGCTGCGAGCAAGCCGGATCGGGTCGCACTCGTTGGCTACTGCTGGGGTGGCCGTATCGGCTATCTTGCGGCCTGTCGTCTCGACCTCTGCGCCGCGATCAGTTATTACGGCTCCGGTCTACCCGGCTGTCTTGGCGAGCACCCAAATGCGCCGATGATGTTCCACTTCGGTGAGCAAGATCAGGGCATACCACTCACGGACGTCGAGCAGGTACGCCACGCGATCCCGCAAGCAGAATGCCACCTCTATCCTGCAGGGCACGCCTTCAGTAATGCCGACCGTTCCTCCTTCGATGCGGCCAGTGCCGCGCTAGCGTTCAAGCGCTCGGTTGATTTCTTGCGTCGCCATTTAGGCTGATGCACTCACTTCACAGACTCTGGATATCGCCATGACCACACTCGAATTAAACGATCCCTCTCTGTTACGTAGCCTTTGCTACATAGACGGCGAATGGGTCGGCGCAGACAGTAGACGGACCTTTGCGGTAACCAATCCTGCCTCTGGCGCGGTCATAGCCCAAGTGCCCCAGTGCGGCACGGACGAGACCCGACGGGCCATCGAGGCGGCCAAACGTGCCTTGCCCGCATGGTCCGCAAAATCCGCTAAGGAGCGCGGCAAGATTCTCCGTCGCTTCGCAGATCTCATGACGGCCAACGCGGAGGACCTCGGCAAGATCATGACGGCCGAGCAGGGCAAGCCGCTCGCCGAAGCCAAAGGCGAGGTCGGCTATGCGGCCTCGTTCTATGAATGGTTCGCCGAAGAAGGACGCCGCATTTACGGCGACATCATTCCTTCGCCGGCCCCAGACAAACGCCTCCTGGCCATGCGCCAGCCCGTCGGTGTCGTTGGCGCGATTACCCCATGGAACTTCCCAGCGGCCATGATTACCCGCAAGGCCGGTGCCGCCCTCGCTGCCGGCTGCACAATTGTGATCAAGCCCGCGTCGGCAACTCCGTTGTCGGCCTTTGCGCAGGCCGAGCTTGCTGAGCGGGCCGGTGTGCCGAAGGGCGTATTCAACGTACTGACGGGTGGCTCTCAGGCGATCGGCAGCGAACTGACGGCCAATCCTAAGGTTGCGAAAATCACGTTCACCGGCTCGACGGACATTGGCAAGTTGCTGATGCGCCAGTGCGCCGATACGGTCAAAAAAGTATCGCTCGAGCTGGGCGGCAATGCCCCTTTTATCGTTTTCGACGATGCCGACTTGGACGCTGCAGTACTCGGCGCGATCGCCTCGAAATATCGCAACACGGGACAGACTTGTGTCTGCGCGAACCGACTGCTCGTTCAGTCTGGGGTCTATGACGCGTTCGTCGAAAAACTGATCGTAGCCACAAAGAAGCTGCGCGTCGGCGCCGGCCTCGACGGCCCAACCGAGCAGGGACCTCTGATTGACGACAAGGCGGTTGCGAAAGTCGAAGAGCACATTGCCGATGCGCTGGCTAAGGGCGCGACATTGGTACTGGGCGGTCACCGTCATGCGCTCGGGGGTACCTTCTTCGAGCCCACGATCCTGACGGATGTGACCACGGCGATGCAGGTCGCTCGGGATGAAACTTTCGGTCCCGTTGCCCCGATTTTTCGATTTGAGACCGAGGCCGAAGCTATCCAAATGGCCAATGACACGGAGTTCGGCCTTGCGTCGTACTTCTACACCCGTGACCTTGCTCGCTCATGGCGCGTTTCAGAGGCGCTGGAGTACGGCATCGTGGGCTTGAATACCGGCATCATCTCGACTGAGGAAGCGCCCTTCGGCGGTTGGAAGGAGTCAGGGACCGGTCGGGAAGGTTCGCGTTACGGAATACTCGATTACACCGAACTGAAGTACGTCTGTGTCGGCGGTCTGATGCCTTGAGGGCAAAGCTATCTGAACGTGGCCTTACGGTACTGCTGGCTGCCATAACGGCGGCGGGGCCCGTTTCTCTCGGTATCTATATGCCCGTGCTGCCGTTGGCACGGGCTGATTTTCACGTTAGCGTTGCGGCAGCCAGCATGACCGTGACGGCTGCCCTAGTCGCTTATGCCATCGGCTTGTTTGCCTATGGCCCACTCTCGGATCGTTACGGCCGGCGCCCGGTGATCCTCACCGGGCTCACCGTCTACCTAGTGGGCGTGCTCTTAGCACTGCTTGCCACCTCCATTGGCATGCTAACCGTGGCCCGCGTGATTGCGGCACTCGGTACTTCTGCAGGCGTAACCGTCGCGCGCGCCGTATTGGGTGATCTTTATGCCCGGGAACACATGGCCACCCGCCTGGCGACCATTTCGATGGTCATGTCGATAGCCAGTGCCTTATCCCCCGCGCTAGGCGGGGTGTTGGGCGATCTCGTGGGCTGGCGCATCATCTTTGCTATCCAAGTCGTATTGGCAGTCGTCGTTGGGTTGGCTGCCTTACGTTGGCTACCGGAAACCCTCTCTCACGGCGACGGCCGACGCGCCGATGGCGTACTCAGGGCGTCGGCACGCTTAGCTAAAGATCGGGCCTTCATCGGATTTGCGGTGCAAACCAGCGTTCTCTACGCAATTTTCTTCGTCTTCGTCTCACTTGTTCCGTACATCTTCCGCAACCTCGGTCGTTCGAGCGCGGAATACGGCTCATGGTACGTACTACTCGCCTTTAGTTATTTTTGTGGGAATTGGTACACGACCCGCCATTCGTTCCGCATGGGTCTTGATCGCCTAATCAGCACGGGTATCTGGATACAGGCCGTTGGCGCTGTACTCGGCGCAGCGCTCGCCTGGTTTGGCCTGTGGCAACCGATTTTCATTTTTTTCCCGTGGTTCCTGATCGCATTTGCGCAAGGACTTACGTTGCCCAATCTGACCGCTGCGGGAGTGGGTCGTTCGACTGCAAACGCAGGCGCAGCCTCCGGGATGTTGGGCTTTGGCCAGCAAATCATCGGGGCGCTTGCCGTGCAGGGCATGGCCAACGCCGACACGAAAACGCCCATCGCCGTAACAACCTTCATCGCTGGCGGCGCCCTGCTCGGTGCCACAATCTGGTGGTTAACGCCGCTGCACACGCGGATGCCTCCCACGCACCCTCTGCCACCGCGATAGACTCTTTCCATGCTAGGTCGCTTTCTCGAATATGCCGTACCGACGTCGCGCCTGCTTGAATCCCTAGACTTCTATAGTCAGCTCGGCTTCGCTACGGCCGCTGATACCGGTGCAGCTGCCGAACGGTATGTCGCCCTCGGCGACGGTCGCCTCACGGTGGCTCTTCACGGTAGCGCGCTGGAGGAGCCGACCCTCGTCTTCGTCTGCCCCGGATTTATTGGCGAGGTCGAACGACTAGAAGTCGCGGGTCTTAGCATTGACTGGGTCAGCGGGGGCGACCATACCTTTAATCGCCTAGAGGGTCGCCTACCAAACGGGACGCCCATTTCCTTGGTGGAAGCGCGCACCCACTCGCCGCTACCTAATTACAACTCTCAACTCGGTTGGTTCGAGGAAATCTGGCTCCCTATAATACCGACGGAACACAAGGCCGACTGCTGGGAAGGTCTGGGATTTGTGGCCTTCGAGGCCATCGACGGCGTCGGGCCTCGTATCACGCTGACCAGTGATACGCTGTCAATTGGGTTACATGAGACGTTATCGCCCGCTAGACCCTGGCTTACGTTCTATTGCGACGATGTCAGTGCGCTTCGAGAAACCCTCAGTCGTCTCGGCATTCAAGAGGACCGTCGGCTAGCGCCGACTCTTGACCGCGCCACGCACGTGGTGCTGGTAGCACCCGAAGGCACTCTGATTGTCGCAAGATCTATCAGCTAGACCACTCGAGAGAATCGCGGCTGCTCATTCTCAGGCACCGGCTTGCGCAAATGTGCATCAAATAGCATTGCGACATTCCGCATCAATAGCCGGCCCCGCGGTGAAATCTCAATAAACCGCCCCTGTCGCGTCGCTAGTCCATCGTTTTCCAGAGCAATCAGTGCTTGAAGCTCATCTGAAAAATAGCTCTCGAATGCAATCGAATGCCGAGCCTCGATGGCAGAGAAATCCAATTTGGTGGCACACATCAACGACTGAATGACGTCACGACGCAGCTGATCATCGGGCGCCAGTGCAACCCCACGCTGCACGGCCAGACCACCGGCTTCAATAAGCCGGTAATACTCGGGAATGGTTTTCGCGTTCTGCGCATAGGTATCGCCAACTTTGGAAATCGAGCTGACCCCAAGAGCCACCAAATCGCATTCGGCGCGAGTGGAATAACCTTGGAAATTGCGCTGCAGAGTGCCGCCCTGCTGCGCACGAACCAGTTCGTCGGTTGGCAAGGCGAAATGATCCATGCCGATATAGATATATCCGGCAGCAGACAGTGTCTTGACCGTTAGCCCGAGCAGTGCAAGCTTCTCTGCGGGCGTAACCAAGTCGACTGTTTTGATCTGGCGCTGGGGTTTAAAAAGATGTGGCAAGTGTGCGTAGCTGTACGCTGCAATACGATCTGGACGCGCGGTGATAATTTTTTCGAGCGTCTTGGAGAAGCTAGATGCAGTCTGGCGCGGCAGTCCGTAAATCAGATCAACACTGATGCTCTCAATGCCGATTGCGCGTGCGTGCGCAATCAGCGCCAGCGTGTCCTCTTCAGACTGAACGCGATTTACGGCCTCTTGCACTAGCGGATCAAAGTCTTGCACACCGAGACTAAAACGATTGAATCCAAGTCCTTGTAATTGCTCGAGTCTTTCTGGGGTCACGGTACGCGGGTCGAGTTCGATGGAATATTCCCGATCAGGGTCGGACCGGAGGGTGAAGTGGCGCGCCATGACCCCGAATAGTTCGGCCAATTCGGCGTCGCTAAAGAAGGTCGGCGTACCGCCACCGAAGTGCAGTTGCTCGACGGTGCGTGAGCGCGCGTACAAGGCGCCCTGCCGCTCTATTTCCAAATATAGATGATCGAGATAAACCCGCGAGCGGCCATGGTCACGGGTTATGACTTTATTACAGCCACAGTAAAAGCAGGGACTCTCGCAAAAAGGCACATGCACATAGAGGGAAAGCGGTTTGGCAGGAGTCGCATTACTGGCTCGAGCGGCGGCTTGATAGTCTGTAGGACCGAAGCCCTCGTGAAACTGTACGGCCGTTGGGTAAGAGGTATACCGAGGCCCGGGGCCGTCATAGCGACCGACCAACTCGGCGTCAAAAATGGCATTTTGGGGCGTCAAGGACATGTAAACACGTTACCCCGGGCTGGCCGGGGCCCGCGATACGGGATAATCCGGACACCACGCCTCTGGTGCAACAGGTTGCTACACTGCCGCGGACTTGGTTGCGCAGCAGCAGATGATCCAACTTTCCCCACTCGACGTGCTGGTAGTTTTCGCCCTCAAATCGGAAGCAGGCGGCTGTTTCGATGATCTCGCCCCTCCCGTGCTGTATACCGGCGTGGGAAAGATCAACGCCACCTATGCACTGACACGCCATCTAGGATCTTCTAGGCCTAAATTGGTGGTCTCCTTCGGTACGGCCGGCAGCCCTCGCTTTGCCACGCACTCGATAGTGGAGTGCACCTGTTTCGTGCAGCGGGACATGGATGCCCGGGGTCTGGGGTTTGCGCATGGGACCACGCCGCTGGATCGCATGCAGCCGGTGCTGCGCACACCGCGGCGCTTCCCGGATCTCCTGGAGGGCCGTTGCGGCAGCGGAGACAGCTTTGTCCAAGGACACGAGATCCTCGATTGCAACGTCGTCGATATGGAAGCTTATGCCTTAGCCAAGGTCTGTGTACTGGAGGGCGTCGATTTCTTATCGATCAAGTACATCACTGACGGAGGCGACCAAGACGCAGACAAAGATTGGGCCCACAACCTCCCGAAGGCAGCCGCTGCGTTTCGGGCGTTGTTTGACGTGCTGACCGTAGGTAAGGACTAATGGCCTTGGTCAGCTGGCGCCCTGATGGATTTCTGATCGCCATAGGTGCCGTAGTGGCAGCGGCCGCGTTGTTTCCACAGTTGGGAGCCCGTGGTGGTCTTTTGCACATCGACGTACTGACTGGCTTCGCGATCGCACTCATTTTCTTCCTCCATGGCGCGATTCTGCCACTTGAAGCGCTTCGGCGCGGCGTTCGCAACATCCGCCTCCATTTGGTTGCCCAAGGCGTTACGTTCCTACTGTTTCCAGCGATCGGCACGTTGATCTTCGCTTTAGGCGGAGGCTGGTTCCCCTCGTCCATCGCTCTCGGCTTCTTTTTCATGTCGACCGTCTCATCGACGATTTCCTCGTCTGTAGCGCTCACGGCTGTAGCTGGCGGGGACGTTGCTGGAGCGCTGTTCAATGCCACGCTGTCGGGCATCCTTGGCGTCTTGGTGACACCTGCCTACGCATCCCTGATGGCTCACTCCATAGGAGTGGCGCTGTCTCTGCCTGAGGTGATCCATTCGGTGGCGGTCAAGATTTTGTTGCCCCTCATACTAGGCCAACTATTCCGGCCCACATTATGGAAGTTCTTGGAGCGCCACCGTGCGGGCGTACAACTCGCTGATCGCTCTTCAATTATTCTTATCGTTTATGGCGCTTTCTGCGAATCCGTAGCGACCGGCGTCTGGAATCGGGCTGCGGCCCTCCCGGCGGTCATCTCGGTCGTCGTGGCCGCCGCGGCTCTAGTGCTCGTAAGCCTAGTGCTTGTTGCCCTCACGCGAGCTCTGCGCATGGATCGCGCCTCAGCGATTGCGGCCTACTTTTGCGGCTCCCAGAAGAGCCTGGCGAACGGTTTGCCGACCGCCCACGCCATCTTCGCAGGTTCGCCTGCCATAGGCCTTATCGTAATGCCGCTCCTCGTCTACCATCAGCTACAACTGGCAGCCGGGGCCGTGATCGCCCGACGCCTCGGTCAAAGGATAACGGCATGACTGCATTGATCGCGCAACGATTCGATGAAGTTGGCGAATGTGTGGATACCGCCATTCGCCGAGTCGGCAAACGCATTGTATTGGCGATTCCTCTCGGCATGGGCAAACCAGTTGCTTTTGTCAACGAGCTCTATCGGCGTGTGGCACGCGATCCAACACTCGATCTCACCATTATCACAGCGCTGTCTCTCAATCGTCCGGCTGGTGCTACCGATTTGGAGAAAAGACTTGTCGGGCCGATGGCAGAAAGAATCTGGGGGGACTATCCGGATCTGGATTATCTGAGAGCAGCGAAAGAAAAGCGTTTGCCGCCCAATATTCGAATTCGGGAATTCTTCATGCAGGCAGGGGCCTGGCTGAATATGCCGTCCGCGCAGCAGGAGTACATCAGTTCGAACTACTCACACGTCGTACGCGATGCCGTGGCGATGGGCGTCAATATGCTGGCCCAAGAGGTCTCCGCTCGCGGCCTCGGTGCGCGGGAACAGTACAGCTTGTCTGGCAATTCGGATCTCAGCCTAGATTTTCTAGATTACCTAGAAGCAGAGGCCGCAAAGGGCGCGGCAGTCGTAACCGTCGCGAGTGTCAACCGCCGGTTGCCCTTCATGCTGGGTGATGCAGCACTAACCCGACCACGGTTCGAGTTGGTTCTCGACCATGAGCGGTACGAGCATGATCCTCTGTGCATCCCCAGCGCGCCACTGGGTGACGTAGAGCATGCTATCGGGCTGAATGCGGCAGCCCTCATTCGAGATGGCGGCACGCTGCAGTTAGGCATAGGCGAACTGGGCGATGCGATCGTTTACGCGCTGCAGTTGCGCCAGCAGCGCAATGATGTATTCCGACATGTTCATGGAATGCTTGGCATATCGGAGCGTTTTGCTGCGGAAATTTCCTCTATCGGCGGGCTCAGCGCGTTAGAGCGCGGGGTGTTTGCGAACACGGAGATGTTTGTTGACGGATTTCTAGAGCTTTATCGCTCAGGTATCTTGTCACGGCGGGTCTATCCGCATGCTGCGCTTCAGCAGTTATTAGATGACGAGTTAGTGACTGAAAAGCCGGACGAAGAGTTGTTAGTCGGACTCGCCAGAGCGGGCGTTGCATTAATCGATGCCGGTGAGTTCTTGGCTCTGGAGCATTGCGGACTCTTCGCGTCGGGCACCACGCATGACGGCAAGTACACACTGATTACCCCCCAGGGAAAACGCATCGAGGCAGACCTCAGAGATGCCAAGGCGCGGGTCCGGATCGCTGCTGAGTGTTTATCTAAGCGACTCGATGGCGGACAAGTACTGCATGGCGGATTTCTGCTCGGGTCGCGTGCTTTTTATAGTGCGCTGCGCAATCTTCCTGAAGTCGACCGTGCCGCATTTAATATGACTAGGGTCAGTTGGACCAATGAGCCTGGTGGCCCACATCACGCGCTGAAGGTGACCCAACGGCGCGATGCACGCTTCATCAATACCACCATGATGGTTACGGCACTCGGCGCGGCAATTTCCGATGGCTTGGATTCGGGGCAGGTCGTCAGCGGTGTGGGCGGACAATACAACTTCGTCGCACAGGCTCACGCAATACCGAGCGCCAGATCCATCCTGCTGCTGCGGAGCACACGCAAGAAAGCCGGAACGGTGGTCTCCAATGTCGTATGGAGCTATGGGCACACGACAATTCCACGGCATTTGCGGGATGTCGTTGTCACCGAATACGGCATCGCCGCACTCAGGGGTTTGACGGATCGGGACTGCATCGCCGCACTGCTGGCGATAACGGACTCGCGATTCCAGAAGGACCTTCTCACGCAGGCAAAACGCGCCGGCAAAATTGAAGCCTCTTATGAGGTCCCAGAGGCACACCGTCGCAATACACCGGAAGCGATCGCGGCGGCCCTACGACCGCTACGTGGCCAAGGATTCTTTTCAACCTTTCCGTTTGGCTGTGATTACACCGCTGAGGAACTCGTACTGCAAAAGGCATTGGCTACGATCGCCGCGCCACCGACATGGCTGCGGGCGGCCTTCAAGCGGTTACTGCCCGCTCGACGCGCTGTCGAGGACCCGTTGATTCGTCCGTATTTAGATCGCCTGGGCTTGGATACGCCGCAGAGCCGGGAGGAGGCCGAGTTACAACGACGGGTAGCAGACGCCATAGCGGGCGTACTGGCCGGACGCTAGGCGGAGCGGCCAGCAATGCGCTCGGCTTGGCGACGCAGCATCGAGCCAAAGTCAGCGCGGTCGTAGAAGGCAGCCAGCTCGACCAGATTAACCGGCCCTCGACGCACATCACCGGGCTGCACCTCAAGGGGCATATCGCAGGCAATACGAGTGAGCTCTCGCGCCAGAAAGGCCACCTCGCGATGTGCGACCAGCTTGGCTGCAACCCCGGTTGCCCCGCGCAGAGCGAGACCTGCGACTCGCGGCAAGTTGTCGTACAGATCGTCTAGCGAAGTGAACTCTTTCAACAGAACAGCGGCAGTTTTTTTGCCTATACCGGGCACGCCAGGGATGTTGTCCACCGCATCGCCGGTGAGAGCGAGGTAGTCCGCGACGCGCTCTGGCTGCACGCCAAACCGCTCTGGGATCTCGTGATAACCAATGCGCTCTCCTGCCGCATAGTCCCAAAATTGGTCCCCCGCACGGATTAGTTGCGACAAGTCCTTGTCGCGCGTGACGATGGTGGAGCGATATCCTTTCGCCCGCAGACGGGTTGCCAATGCACCAATAATGTCGTCTGCCTCAAACTCAAGGCTGCTGTAGTGCGCGATGCCAAAGTGGCCACAGAGTTCACGGCAGCGAGAAAATTGCTCCTTTAATTCCGCAGGCGCCGGTTCTCGGTTGGCTTTGTAAGCCGGGTAAATCCGATTCCGGAACGAGCTTGAAAGGCTCTCATCGAATGCGATTGCAATATGCAGAGGACGTTCCTGCTCAAGCAGATCTGACAAGAATCGCGCAAAGCCATACAGCGCGTTTACGGGTCGTCCATCAAGGTCCGCCATATCGGGCGGCATCGAGTAATAGGCTCTGAAAATGAAGTAGCTAGCGTCGACGAGATAGAGATCACTCATCCGGTTAGTTTAGCCACGCGCGAAGGCGCCCGTGCAGCGGACTGGTCCGCGGGAAATGTGCAACCAAGTATTGCATTTGATCTGCGAGCACCCGCCGTCCCTTGAGATAGATATATTCGGCGTACGTCGGGGTGAAAGGCACGGCAAGCAGATGCATACCCGCTTGCTCTGGGGTGCGCGCCGCCTTGGCGTTGTTGCACCGCCGGCAGGCAGTGACCACGTTATTCCAGAGGTCCTCACCACCTAGGAAAAATGGACGTACGTGGTCCCGCGAGAGCTGCTGTGAGGGAAACCTGAGTCCGCAGTACAAGCACGTATACCCGTCGCGCCGGAACAGCGTTTCGTTGTTCAATGGGGGAAGGTAATCGCCGCGCAGCGCACCTGCATTGGCTGCGTACCCCACGGTTGCGACTATGGAATTGACTTCGATGATGGAGGGCAACCCCGTACGTGCATTCGTGCCGCCGTGGACGCGATACAGGGTAGTCCCGCTGGTATAGGCCACTTGGCCCAGACAATAGAGACGAACGGATTCCCTGTAATCAATCCATTCCAGCGGCATACCCGAAATATCGGTCCGTAAAGCCTGCTGGCCGAAGGCATGGGTCGCCAACGCGGCTCCGGCGCCCGAGGCGTCGGCCGGATTCACGGCCTGGTCGGGCCACGCATGCGGGTTTCCCGAATTCATCCCCCTACGATACGAAACGCCTGTGCCATAATCAAACCCGGCAGGACGCTTCATAAAATTGAAATAACTAAGGTCTATCGGCGGTTGCCCAACAGCAGCGTCCGCGCCGGTCGGTCTGTGGGAGAACGTTGCAATGTCGTCGTCTCCAGGCTCAGGACTTATCCTGGGCGTACCCCGTGAAACTCAGGTCGGGGAAGCGCGTGTAGCGCTTGTTCCTGAGGTTGTTAACAAATTCACCACGCTCGGTCACCGAGTGGTCATGGAACGCGGCGCGGGCCTCTCGGCTCAGTTCCCTGACGCCGCCTACGCCAATGTCGAGTTTGTGGATTCCGCGGCAGAGGTTTTCGCCCGTGCGGACGTTCTGCTCAAAGTGCAGCCACTGACGCCCGAGGAAGCCGCTATGGTCCGTGAAGGCACGGTCCATGCGGGTTTCATGCAGCCGCACAACAATTTGGCAGCGGTTAAGATCCTTCGAGATCGCAAGGTCACCAGTTTTGCGATGGAGTTGGTGCCACGCATCTCCCGTGCACAATCGATGGATGCGCTGTCCTCCCAGGCCGCAATCGCCGGCTATAAGGCGGTACTGATCGCAGCCAACACGCTCGATAAGTTCTTCCCGATGCTCACCACTGCCGCCGGCACCATTCGGCCGGCGCAGGTGCTGGTCATTGGCGTCGGTGTAGCGGGCCTGCAGGCCATCGCAACCGCTAAACGTCTCGGTGCAGTGGTCGAGGCCTATGACGTTCGCAGCGCGACCCGGGATCAGGTGAAGTCTCTCGGCGCTAAGTTCGTCGAAACGGGCGTTACCGCTGAGGGCGTCGGCGGCTATGCCCGCGAGTTAACGGCGGAAGAAAAGGCGCAGCAGCAGGAAGTCCTCGATGGGCGTATTGCGGTCGCCGATGTCGTGGTCACCACCGCTGGGGTCCCTGGCAGAACCGCACCACGCATCATCTCGACGGCTGCAGTAGAGCGCATGAAGGCCGGTGCCGTCATCGTAGATATTCTGGCTGAAAATGGCGGCAATTGTGAACTGACCCGTGCTGGCGAGACAGTAGTCCACAAGGGCGTCAAGATTGTGGGGCCAGTCAATCTGCCGGCACAGCTCGCTTACCACGCCTCTGAGATGTACGCGCGCAATCTATACAACCTGCTAAACCCAGCTTTGAAAGGTGGCGCACTCAACATTGATTGGAGTGACGAAGTATTTGCCGGCACTGCGCTTGCGCACGCTGGTGAGATCAAGCACGAGCCGACAGCAAAACTGTTGGCAGGTTGAAGGAGAACTCTGTGAATGGCGTAATTGCAATCTACATTTTCATGCTCGCAGGCTTCACCGGCTATGAGGTGATCTCGCGAGTCCCCGTGATTCTGCACACCCCCTTGATGTCTGGCAGCAACTTTGTGCATGGCGTAGTTCTCGTCGGGGCAATGATGGCGTTGTTTCAGGCGCAAGGTCTTCTCGAGCTCGTAATAGGCACTGTTGGCGTGGCCCTCGCCGCCGGTAATGCAGTGGGAGGTTATGTAGTTACGGAGCGCATGCTGGAAATGTTTAAGTCGAGCGGGAAAGGCCAACGTGGAGGTCATCGCTAATGGACTTCTCTAATTTGTCCGCCGCGACTCTCATCCGTGATGCGGCTTATATTCTTGTGGCATTCCTGTTCATCACCGGTCTGAAGCGGATGAGTTCGCCCGCGACCGCCCGCGGCGGCATCCTCTGGGCTGGCCTTGGCATGGTGATCGCGACGCTCGTCACCTATCTGGGTGCGGAGCCGAACCTCAATCTCGCGTTGGTCATCGGCGCGACCGTGGTCGGCGGTGGATTGGCTTGGGTGTCGGGCAAGCGCGTGGCCATGACGGACATGCCACAGATGATTGCTCTGTATAACGGCATGGGTGGCGGTGCGGCGGCCGCAATTGCGGCAGTGGAGCTGTACCGTGGCGAGGAGCGAGGGCTCGCTTTCGGCGCATTGGCAGTGCTCGGTGCTCTGATCGGCGCTGTGTCGTTGTCCGGTTCTTGCGTTGCCTTCGGCAAGCTGCAGGGTCTCATCAAAAAGTCTTTCCGCTTCTCCGGCCAACAGGTTCTCAATCTGCTCATTCTTGGCGTAGCAGTGATTCTGGGCCTCCTGATTGCGACTGGATACAACACCTCAGCACTGTTCGTCAGTGTGTTCTTCGTGCTGGCGCTCGTGCTGGGCGTTACCATGACGTTGCCCATTGGTGGCGCGGATATGCCGGTAGTGATTTCGTTGTACAACGCGCTCACCGGACTGGCCGTCGCGTTCGAAGGCTATGTGCTGCAGAACGCCGCAATGATTATTGCTGGCATGGTGGTCGGGTCAGCTGGCACATTGCTAACGCAGTTAATGGCAAAAGCCATGAACCGGTCACTAGGGAACGTACTGTTCTCGGGATTCGGCGAGGCTAGCAGTGCCGCAACGGGTCCCGTGTCTGGCGCGCAGAAGCCCATCGAGGCGGGCGATGCCGGCGTCATGATGGCGTATGCACAAAAGATGATTGTTGTGCCGGGTTACGGTATGGCTGTGGGTCAAGCGCAGCACAAAGTATGGGAGTTGGCGCAACTGCTGCAGAACCGCGGGGTGACTGTGAAGTTCGCAATCCATCCGGTAGCGGGCCGCATGCCAGGCCACATGAACGTCCTACTGGCAGAAGCAGGTGTCCCTTACGACCTGATTTCCGATCTCGAAGAGATTAATGCGGAATTTGAGACCGCAGACGTGGCGCTGATTATCGGCGCAAACGATGTCGTCAACCCGGTTGCCAGAAATGACAAGTCCAGCCCGATTTACGGCATGCCCATACTTGACGCCGACAAGGCGAAGAATGTAATCGTCATCAAGCGTGGTCAGGGTCAAGGCTTTTCGGGTATCGAAAACGCGTTGTTCTACCTGGACAATACCCGCATGTTGTACGGCGAGGCGCAAGGCGCAGTGAATCAGCTGATCCAAGCCGTCAAGGCTGCCGACTGAAGTGACGCGACGACTGTCGCAGCCGCTCTATACCTGGGTGCTGGCCGCGGTAGCGGCCGGCGTCCTGGTCGGACTAGCCGATCCGGCATTGGGTGTCGCACTGAAGCCACTCGGAGACGGCTTCGTTAAGCTCATCCGCATGCTGGTTGCACCGATCGTGTTTACAACGGTCGTACTCGGTATCGCGCAAATGCAGGATCTACGCCGGGTAGGGCGGATCGGTATCAAAGCACTTGTTTACTTTGAGGCACTATCGACCGTCGCTTTATTGCTTGGGGTGCTAGTCGCCAACGTACTCAAACCGGGCGCGGGCTTCCACGCGCATATCAGCCAACTGGATGGCACGGCAGTCGCGCAGTATGCGGCGGCGGCGGAAAGCCAAAGCATTTCCAGTTTTTTGATGAACATCATCCCAACGACTCTGCCCGCAGCGCTGACTTCTGGTGAATTGCTACAAGTGCTACTTATTGCAATCTTAGTTGGGTTTTCAGCGGCAGTTTCGGGAGAACGTGCGCGCCCATTCGTCGGCTTGATTGAATCTGCCTCAGTTATTCTTTTTCGTGCGGTAGGGTTTGTGATGTGGCTTGCGCCAATTGGTGCGTTCGGCGCTATGGCATTTACGGTCGGAAAGTTTGGCTGGCACAGTCTCGCGCCACTCGCGCGCTTCATGGGCGTTTTCTATCTGACCTGTGCGTTGTTTGTGCTGGTGGTGCTCGGTATCGTCGCTCGCCTCAGCGGGTTTCGCATTATTCGCCTTGTGCGCTACCTGCGCACCGAGATCCTTACAGTCATTGGCACGTCGTCTTCTGAGAGTGTTCTTGCGCCACTCATCCAGCGACTCGAGCGGCTCGGCTGCCGTCCGACTACCGTGGGGCTGGTGGTGCCCACGGGCTATTCGTTTAATCTTGATGGGACGTGCATCTACCTATCGCTAGCGGCTATCTTCCTGGCGCAGGCACTGGATGTGTCGCTAAGCCTCGGACAGCAGATGACCATCCTGGTGATCGCGATGCTGACGTCTAAGGGGGCTGCGGCCGTCACGGGCGGTGGCTTTATTACACTGGCGGCGACGTTGGCGGTTGTGCCGAGTCTCCCGGTGGCCTCGATCGCCCTGCTGCTCGGCATCGACCGCTTCATGAGCGAAGCGCGCGCCGTGACCAACTTGATCGGGAACGCGACTGCCGCGCTTGTCGTGTCCCGGTGGGAAGGCGAACTCAGCCAAAATCAGATTGCTGCAGGATTCGCCCAGCGGGATTGATGGATTAGTTACAGAGCTCGGCAACGACCATCCGCTTCGCAACTGCAGTGCGCATCCTGCGGGTCGTGGTCAGCGCCGTTCGCGCACGGGGATCGGCACGTTGCAGATATCGATTCGACCAGCAGGCACTTTGTACCAAGCGTCCTGACGATTGCGGCGAATCTCAACCAACTTTTGGAAGGTTTTAGTGTCGGTTCGGAAGACTTCCAAGGGCAAGCGCTCTGACGCCGGCAGATCAGCGGCTACGCGCACACTCTGGATTGGCTCGCGCTGCTCGGGCTGGTTATAAAAACCGAGCGGAGCCCCGCCACGGGGTAAGGCAGACAATAATTCCATACCGAAGATGACTCGGCCGACAATGGCGGCATTGCGGTCGAGCTGACGCGGTGCCTGACCGATCACCGCGTAAAGCTCTGTGCCGACTGCGGTAGCCGGGTCGTTGTCACGCCCGACGCCAACAGCGCCGTAGCAATGCACCGGCCAGGCTTCTCCTAACCCACCCCACTCGCGTCGAGCGACTGGCATGCCGTCAGAGAAGCCCACTTCAGCGGCGTAGGTGTCAACATCAATTAACCGGACAAACGGCAAATTGGCCGCAGGTCGTGTGAATTCGGCGGGAAGCCGTTTTTCGCCCACTTCTGGCTTCGCATTTAGTGGATCACCCCACTGCGCGACAAAATTATCCTGTACTCGAAGCACCGCAATGCCGTCATACCAATGCGCGCGGGCCAGCTTCAGAATATTTGCGACATGTCGGGGCGCAAAATTAGGATTGAGTTCAATCACCACCTTGCCTGTCGCCAATGACAAATACAGCAGATGTTCCGGGTTGGTTTGGCGCCAGTCTGATGGCTTTGACGCGGCCAGCAATTCATTCATCGTCATCAATTTTGGCGACGCCTTCACCGGCGCTGGCGCCGTTTCTGCGGGTACCGCTGCGCCCTCGGTAGGGGGCGTGGGCGGTGTCTGGGACCCGGCGGATGCAGCGGCAAGCACGGTAGCAACGGCAGCGCCGCGCGCGATCGAGCGTAGCGAGAACATGCGATAAAACCTCAAGCGAGCGAGTGAAAGACGTTTTGGACGTCGTCGTCCTGCTCAAACTTATCAATCAGTTCAAGCACTTCCTTTGCGTCCTCTTCACTGAGTTCGGTCGGAGTTTGGCACACGAACTCGCGTCCTGCCGATAGCGGAGTGAGAGCTCGATCCTCCAGTGCTTTCTGAACGTGGCCGAAATCCGGGAACGCGCAGCGAATCACGAGTTGCGGTTCGCCCTTTTCGCCGGTGCTCTCGCCCATTTCCTCGAGGCCATGGTCCATCAGATACAACTCTAGGTCGTCCTGATCAATGTCCTGCGGATTGAGTCGAAACACGCCCATTTCCCGGAATTGGAAGGCGACGCTACCGGTAGCACCCATATTGCAGCCCCATTTCGAAAAAATGTGCCGGATGCTGGCTACCGTGCGCGTGGGGTTATCGGTGGCCGTTTCAACGAGGATCGCGACGCCATGGGGCCCATAGCCCTCATAGATCACGAGCGAGAAATTTTCGGCGTCTTTGCCACCGGCGCGCTTGATTGCGGCCTCGACTTTGTCCTTCGGCATGTTGACTGCGCGGGCATTCTGAATAACGCGGCGCAACGAGGGATTGGAATTCGGATCAGCGCCACCCGAACGAACCGCGATAGCGATGTCCTTGCTGACACGGTGGAACTGTTTCGCCATGCGGTTCCAGCGAGCGAACATCGCATGCTTGCGGACTTCAAATATGCGACCCATGGGTCTACGACCATCCTGGCGGGCCCGACAACGGGCGACTGGGCAGCTATTGTAGTGCGATCTGGGGGTCGCCGTCGCCGATGTCAGTCGGGGCCTGACGGTGGCGATGGTTCGGCGTCGTCGGGCTCCCGCGCCCAGAGATGGTGGACGACCGGCGGCGCTGGTCCTTCGTGCAGTGCCAACACACCGTCGCGGACGGACTGATCGGCGAGCGTCGCGCGTTGCCATTGGCGCAGGTGATCCAGCCAGGTTAGGGCCTGATAACGTTCGACAAAGCGCGTCGGCTCGTCTAGGTCCTGCATCATCGACCAACGGCGTGCGCCGTCGCGCCGCCGGGTGCGGCCCAGCGCGTGCGCCGCATGCAGAAAAGCCGCGACGTTGGCCTCGGCTACACGATATTCGACCGTTATCACGATCGGTCCTGCAGCTTGCGGCACATTCAAGCCGGGGCCCCCACTCGCCGTAGCCAATGGACCCAATTCGTCGGCCCCATGCGCCACCAGCGGCCGGTGCCGGCCCACCCAACCCGCCGAGAGCAACAGGACGACGGACGATGCGACCAAGCTGGTGGAAAGGCCGATGTGCTCTGCCCCTAAGCCCCAGACCCAGGCCCCCACGGCAGCACCACCGAAGGCCGCGCTTTGATAGAGCGCCAAAGTGCGCCCCAGAACCCAACGAGGCGAGGAAACCTGGACCACCACGTTGAACGTTGAAAAGGACAGCAGCCAGCTGGCGCCGGCCAGCGCCGCTGCCGGCAAAGTCAGCACCATCCAGTGCGACAGCCCCGCAAGCGCAGCGGCAAAGGCAAAAGTGACTGAAGCAGCCGTCGCCACCCGGTTGTAACCGTACGCGCGACGCAAAGTCGCAATGCCCAGTGCCGCCAGTACAGCACCGGCACCAAATCCACCCAACAGCGTCCCATAGGTCAATGGACCGCCGCCGAGCAAGTCACGGGCAATCAACGGCAGGGTGGCCCAAAGGCCGCCGGCGCCAAACCCAAATAAGGTCGCCCGTTCGAGCACGGTCCGGATCGGTAGCGACAGGCGCGCATAGCGGACGCCGGTGGCAATGGCAGCACCGATGCTTTCCGGCGGCAGAGAGGTTGGTAACAGCGTCCTGCGCCAGAAGATGAGCACAAAGATCAGGACCAGATAGGAGCAGGCATTGATCAAGAAGGCCGCCGCCGCCCCAGCTGCCGCGACGATGGCGCCGCCTAAGGCTGGTCCGACGGTCCTTGCGATATTGAAGCCGAGCGCGTTGAGGGCCACGGCAGAGGGCAGCAGCCGCACCGGCACCTGTTCTCCAACCGAGGCCTGCCACGCCGGCCCATACAGGGCGCTGCCACAACCCAGCAGAAACGTCAGACCGAGCAGCGACCATGGCGTGATCAACTGTAGGAAGGACAGCGTGGTGATCAGCACAGACACCGTCACCATCACCAGTAGCGCGGCGAGCATGACGTGCCGACGATCGGTGATATCCGCGACCGCTCCCGCGGGAACGGACAGGAGCATGACTGGTAGGGCCGTGGCCGCCTGCACGAAGGCGACCATATCGGATGCGCTGACCAATTGCGTCATCAGCCAAGCGGCGCCGACGCTTTGAATCAGAGTGCCGAAATTAGAGATTAGTGTCGCAATCCACAGGCGCCGAAACAGTGGCGAGCGCATGGGTTCAAGGGCAGGGCCAATCATTCGATCAGCGCCGCGTGCCAGACAGACCCCATCCTGCGAGCCGGCACTTTGCGCACGTCAGGCCCTTCAGCCGACTTTGCGTAATTCCTCGCGCAATACGCGGCGAAGCGTACGTTCCAGCGGTTCGTCTGCACGTCGGATATGTTCCCGCAATGCGGCATTGATGAGCGCGGCCACATCTTCATGGCCAGACCGTTGCGCACGATCCATAAACCATTCGCAAACATCGGAATCGATCGGCAAGGGACGCCGGGCGGCTGGCGTGTAGACATCAGCGTCCGCAGAGAGATCGGCATCGTATTGCATCGGAAGGCACCTCTACGCGGGATGGTTGTGACACTAGGCGTGTCTGTCGGATGCGTCAAGAGCGGCGCGAGCGCGCGGCAACGGCCGCCCACAAGATCAGACCCGCGAAAATGAGGCTGTAGCCAAGGAATGGGCGCCAACCCAAGCGCAGCACTCGCCAACCGACCCAAAACAAACCGATCCAAACGAGTGCACGAAACCCCACCGAGCGACGCCGGAATGACCCCCAACGAACGGCTAGTTGCGCTGACAGATCGCGCGCCAAGCGGTGCGCGGACCAGAGCGTCCCACCAACAATCACCCCGGTGAGCAACCAGTCAAAACGCATCAGGGCCGCTCGGTCAGTGATTGCCGCCGCGGTCATGCGGATGACCCATTCGAAACTGTTCACGCAGCACCTTGCGCTCATCCGGCGACAAGTGTTGCCAGCGTTGCTTCAGTTCTTGACGACGTTCTGGCGATAGGTCGTGAAAACGCCGAAATTGGTCTCGAACACGTCCCTGCACCTGCGGCGGCAGCGCGCGAAACTCCCGCCAGCGCTCACGCATTTGCTCGCGCGCTTCGGGGGGCAGTTGGCGCCAGTGCTCAAACCGTTGCTGTGCCTGCTCGCGCTCGTTCGCCGGCATCGCCAGCCAACGCTCACTACCACGCGACAGTGCCGCCTGCCGCTCCGGTGGCAATTGACTCCAACCTTCCTCAAACGCATGCAGAAGCGTCTTCTGCGCCGGCGCAAGTGCTGACCAGGCGACGCCTGCGTCATCGGCAATGGCTGGCCGTGCGCAGCACAGCAGCAGAAGGACAGCGATGCGAACAACTCGTACCCACATGGTCACGTACTCATTCAAGGCTGCCGCGCTTTGTCAGGTGGCAGCGACTGTTCAGGTAGCGTGGTCGGTGCGCGCACCTGTGCGCCCCGGCCCGCCAGGTATTGCGCCAGTTCAGGCGCAATCGCATCAGCGCCACCCAGAAATTCAAGCAGCTCCCCGTTGGGTAGCGCCGATACTGCAGACTGGGGCAATGCTGCGGTCATGTAGAGCAACAGCGCAACCGACCCCACACTGCGCGCGACCTCCCGCATCTAACTCTCGCCTGCGATGTTGCCGGCCCATTCATAGAACGCGGCATCCTCCGTATAGAAATCTGGCTCGTCGCTAGCCGCCAGCATCTCAACGTCCTCCACCGGGGCGACCTCTGCACCCGGTGCATTGATAACCACAGGGCGGAAAATCCAGACCGCAAGGACCAGCGCGCCAGCCAGCGCGAAGACGCTGACTGGCAGCCACCCTCCCGGCACTCGAAACGGCCGTTCGCCGCCCATAGTACGGCCATCGGTCAAGGCCCGATGTCGTGCCTGCGCCAGTCGCTCGAGGGTCTGCGAGTCGATGGATGCAACGTGCGCGACCAGTTCCTCACGGCACCGCTCGGCCAATGCGACGAGAGCCGTTTCGTCCTGCTCGGTCATACTCGATGATCTCCCAGTGCAACTCGCAAGCGTGCGAGCGCACGAAAATAGTGGGTCTTGACGCTACCTTGGGAACAACCCATCACTTGCGCCGTCGCTGCAACGTCCAAGCCTTCAAGGGCACGCAACAAAAACGCCTCCCGCTGACGGTCCGGCAACTCGCGCACAGCGGCGCCTAGTGCCCCCATCGCCTGGGTTTGGACAAGGAGATCTTCAGGGGCTAAATCAGTGGCGATCGCCGATTCGATCGGGTCAGCCGGCTCCTTTTCGCTGTGTAAACCGGCCGTCCACCAAGCGATAAATCGATTGCGGGTACGACGACGGCGCTGCACATCACGAATACGGTTCTTCAGGATCTGATAGAACAGTGGCGACCATTCGACCGATGGCCGGTTCGCGTAGTGACTCACCAATTGCAGCATCGCATCCTGTACGACATCGAGCGCATCATCCGGATGATGCAGGGACAGTTCCGCAATGCGGAATGCGCGCCGCTCAACAGTCTTTAAGAATGCTTCGATCTCGCGTTCCACACGGACATCCGTCGTGCGCACGGGGCGGGCATCCGGCGGGCCGGACCAGTGCACTTCATCAAGTTGCAGGGTAACAGACAGAATCATGGCCAACCGGACTGCGCAGCACCAGACCACCGCCCGAATCAGCCTACTGGCCCCCCGGGTACAGGCTCGGTATAACGACCATCCCCTGTCGAGGTTGACACCCCCCCTTGTCTGAGCCCACTGCGACTGCCCCAGCGTCTATTCTGCGCATTGCCTTGGATGCGCCATTGCGGCGCCTTTTTGACTACCGCGCCCCCACCGGAGCGACCGGTATCGTGCCGGGCATGCGCGTGCAAGTCCCATTCGGCCGGCGGGAACTGGTGGGGCTGGTCATCGAGATCGTCGAGCAAAGCGCAGTGCCCGACGCACGGCTGCGCTCGGTCACCGCTATCCTCGATACCGAACCGGCGCTCAACCCCACGATTCTGGGCCTCGTTCGCTTCGCGGCAGAGTACTACCACCACGCCATCGGCGAGGCCTGTGCGACCGCCCTACCCGCGGGATTACGGGCTGGACGTCCGCTCGACGAACGGGAACCCCGCTGGCGGCTGTCCGATTTGGGTCAAACCGCTCTCGCCGCCAAACCTCGACTCGGGGCTCGACAACGCATCCTGGTTGACCAACTGACGCGGCGTGACTGCGTCGACTTGACCGACCTCGAAGCACTGGGGGAAGGGGGCCGTCAGGCGCTACGCGGCTTGGTTGCCAAGGGCTGGGTCGATAGTTACGAGGTGAGCAGTGAGGGTTCTGCACCATCGGCTGGGAACATCGGGGAGCGACCGACGCCCACCCCAGCACAATTAGTAGCAATCGACGCAATTGAGGCCGCAATCGGCGATTTTGCGCCATTCCTACTACATGGGGTGACCGGCAGCGGCAAAACTGAGGTCTATTTGCGCGCCATCGAGACGGTGGTCGCAGCAGGACGGCAGGCGCTAGTTTTGGTACCGGAAATTGCTCTAACACCGCAGGCGGTAGCGCGTTTTCGGGCGCGCTTCGACGTCCCCATCGCCATCCTGCATTCCGGCTTGACGGACAGTGACCGCCTGTCCATGTGGCGGCTGGCACGGACAGGCCGGGCGCCCATCGTGATTGGTACCCGCTCAGCGGTATTCGTGCCGTTGGCGCGCCCAGGTATCGTCATCGTGGATGAAGAGCACGATGCCTCCTATAAGCAGCAAGAAGGCTTTCGATATTCGGCCCGGGACCTCGCTGTATTGCGCGCACAGCGCGAAAAAGTTCCTATCGTGCTCGGCTCCGCGACGCCTTCGCTGGAAACCCTGCAGCAGGCGACCCTGAATCGTTATCAATTGTTGTCGATGCCGGAACGCGCCGGTGCGGCCAGTATTCCGCGCATCACCGTCATCGACCTGCGGATCCACGAAGAACGCCATGGCATCGCAACACCCACGGTCATGGCCATTGAACGACACCTGTCGGCAGGCGGACAAGTACTGATTTACTTGAATCGGCGCGGGTACGCTCCCACCCTGTTCTGCCCGGGCTGCAGTTGGGCGGCCCCTTGCGAAGCGTGCGACGCCCGCATGACCGTCCATATGCGACGGCAACAACTCATCTGCCATCACTGCGGCGCGCAAGCGCCCGTACCGTTCGCTTGTCCACGCTGCTCTGCCGAACTACGCCCCGTAGGGCAGGGTACTGAACGGATTGAAGATGGGCTCGACGAGTTATTCCCCGGCCGTCCCGTAGTGCGCATTGATCGCGATACGATTCAAGGCCGCGGCGAGATTGAACAGGCGCTCGAACGGGTCCAGTCCGGCGAAGCGCGCATCCTCGTGGGCACGCAAATGCTGACGAAGGGGCATGACTTTCCCGACGTCACCCTCGTCGTCGTGCTGAATGCCGATCAGGGACTCTTTGGCACCGATTTCCGAGCCAGCGAACGACTAGCGCAGAGCATCGTGCAGGTGGCAGGGCGCGCCGGGCGCGCCAGCCGACCCGGTGAGGTGTACATCCAGAGCGCTTGCCCGGAGCACCCGCTCCTACAGCGGCTGGTTACCGAAGGTTATGAGGGGTTTGCCCAAAGCGCACTGGCGGAGCGCGCCGCCGCCGGCTGGCCCCCTTACGCACGACTCGCCCTGCTGCGAGCCGATGCCCCGGAGCGTACCGATGCGTTGGGCTTCCTGGAGGCCGCCCGGCGGGCCGCACCGACCGAATACCCGGTCCGGTTACTCGGCCCGGTAGCCTCCGTGATGGAGCGCCGCGCCGGGCGCTACCGCGCGCAATTACTGGTCGAAAGCGTACAGCGAGCGGCCTTGCACCAATTTCTGACCCACTGGCTGATTCAGGTCGAAAAATTGCCAGAAGGCCGCAAAGTCCGTTGGTCGGTCGATGTCGACCCACTCGAAGTCACTTGACGAGAAACCCCCGACCCGGTCGATTCCGGTAGAATTCAGAGCGTTTTCCCGCGCGACCGAGTCCGGAATATCCTTTGAAAGCGACGATCGAACGACTGATCAGCGCGGCTCTCGCCGCACTGCCCGATGACCTGCTCTCGGCGCAGGCGCGCGCCCTGCCGCCAGACGTCGAGCGCACACGCGACGCCAGCCACGGCGACTACGCAAGCAATGTGGCCATGCGCCATGCCAAGGCTGCGCGCTGTAACCCGAGACAGTTGGCCGAGGCCATCATCGCGGCCCTGCCGATGGACCCTGCAGTCGCGAAAGTCGAGATCGCGGGACCGGGCTTCATCAACTTCCATCTCTCCGATGCGGCCTACTATGCGGAAGTCGGCGCGATCCTAGATCGCGGCACCGAGTACGGTCGCCAACCGATCGGCAGCGGCGAGAAAGTGTTGCTTGAGTTTGTATCCGCCAACCCAACAGGCCCACTGCATGTGGGCCATGGCCGTCACGCAGCCTTTGGGGCGGCGCTCGCCAACCTACTGTCCGCGGCCGGCCACACGGTGCACCGCGAGTACTACATCAACGACGCAGGCCGCCAGGTCGACATTCTCGCCGTCAGCGTCTGGACGCGTTATCTCGAGCGCCTTGGCGAGCCGGTGACGTTGCCATCGAATGGTTATAAAGGCGATTACCTGCTGCCCATTGCGGCCGGACTAGAAGCGGAGTATTCGCACAAGTTCCGGCGCTCCGCAGAGGAAGTGGTTTCCAACCTACCGCCTGACGAGCCGCAGGGTGGTGACAAAGAGGCGTACATTGACGCGCTGATTGCCCGTATGCGGGTATTACTCGGTGATTCGGATGTCGCCGCTGTAGTCGATCATGCGCTCGCAGGCATGGTCGCCGGGATCCGTGGCGACCTTGCCGAAATGGGCGTCACCTTCGATCGTTGGTATTCGGAGCGATCCCTGGCCACAAGTGGCGCTATCGAGGAAGCCTTGCGGCGCCTTGATCAGGCGGGACATACCTACCGTAAAGATGGAGCACTCTGGTTTCGTGCCAGCGCTTTTGGCGACGATGAGGACCGTGTAGTCGAACGCGAAAACGGTGCGCGCACCTATTTTGCATCGGATATTGCTTACCATCTGGACAAGCGGCTACGCGGCTTTGACCGCCTGATCGATGTACTGGGCGCCGATCATCACGGCTATGTTGCACGGGTGCGAGGCGGCCTCGCGGCAATGGGAGAACCGCCTGAGTCGCTGGAAGTCACGCTGCTGCAACTCGTTAATCTTTACCGCGGCGACGTCAAGGTCGCGATGGGAAAACGGGAAGGGAATTTCGTGACCCTGCGACAGTTGCGTCATGAGGTAGGCAACGATGCGTGTCGCTTTTACTTTGTGATGCGCTCACACGACCAGACCCTCGACTTTGATCTGGAGTTGGCTAAATCACGCAGTTCAGAAAATCCAGTCTATTACATTCAATACGCGCACGCACGCGTCGCGAGCGTTTTAAGGCAACTTGCTGACCGCGGCTTCGTACATGACCCCGCCCGTGGTCGAGCAGCACTGGACCGCCTCGTCTATCCGCATGAACGCCGGCTGATGGTCGCGATGACCCGCTATCCCGAAGTCATTACGCTCGCGGCAGCGACGCGCTCTCCACACACGCTAGTCAATTATCTGCGCGATCTGGCGAATGAGTTCCATGCCGCTTATTCTGCTGGCAATGACAATCCAGATCTGCGCGTGATCGTCGACGATGAAGCGGCGCGTGAGGCGCGGTTGGTACTGTTCACAGCGGCTCGACAAGTCCTACGCAATGGTCTGGCTATGCTCGGCGTGTCCGCCCCGGAAACCATGTGACCCAATCAAGGGACTATCGTAAAGGTGCTGTCCGACGCCCTGCGAACCGCAAAGGGGCGCCGGGTTGGCTCTGGGCCGTCGTCGGCCTAGTAATCGGACTCGGCATTGCCGGCATCTACGTCAAAATCAAAAGTCGGGCTCCTACGGAGCCGCCGGTCTCAAGACAAAAGAAGCGCGAGCCAATCTCCGAAAGCGATATTCCGGAGGTTGATCCCGGCCCGGCAGGGCCGTATACCTACGACAAGACCCTCAAAAACAGCCGCGTCGAAATTCCTGAGAAGACCGCGGAGCCCCATCGAGACGCCAGGCCAGTACCCGAACTGCGACCAGGCACTTACGTGCTGCAGATTGCGGCCTACAAAACCGAGGCGGATGCAGACCGCCAACGCGCCAAGCTCGCTATGATCGGCGTGGAAGCGAGCATCCAAATGGTGACGGTAAACGACCAGACTTATTACCGAGTCCGTGTCGGCCCATTCAAGAGCTTGGATGAATTGAACCGAATCCGCGATCGGCTGCGCGGCGCGGAGATCGAAGCGACGCAAACACGGATTGGGGACTAAACCACGTACTCGTGTTGGGGTCTGGTTGCTGTAAGGGCAACCGCAAAAGCAGCGGCAGTCATCAAGGCGGCGATTAAGAAGGGTAGACCGGGTAGTCGGGCGCCTATAGCGGCTAAGGCAAAGGCAAAACTACCGCTAAAAATGCCTGGGCCTACGATGCCGGCCAAGCCCATCAGACTGGAAGAAGCACCCTGCAATTCTCCTTGCTCTTCAGCACGGACCCGGTGCGCCATGAGAGTCTGTGACGCGGCGCTATACAGTCCGCCGAAGGCGCCGAATGGAATCGCGGCTAGGAACCAACCGCCGTTGGGTGCGAACGCATAGCCTGCATAGCCGATGGTCTCTGCGACCAGACCGGCCAGCACACTACGGCGCTCACCCAAACGTCGCACCAGTGGGCCGATCAGAACGCCTTGCACGACTGCCGTACAGACGCCAACAAATCCGAGCGTCCATCCAATCTGGACCAGTGACCACCCATAACGATGCGTCGCATAAAGCACGAAGACGCTCGGCAGCGAAAACTGCGCAATGGTGTGAAAGGTCTGCATCGTAAAAAGACTGGCGAGCCCCCGGCGGGCTCTGATCAAGAGTAGGGAACCGAAGGGATTGGCGCGGCGCCAGGAGAAGGTATTTCGGCTTTCCAGAGGCAGTGACTCGGGAACCACAAACCAACCATATAGCGCATTAGCCAACGTCAGTACCGCGGCAACCCAAAAAGGCAGTCGCGGATGCCATTGACCGAGCAGGCCACCCATCGCAGGCGCCACGACAAAGCCAATGCCCCATGCCGCGCCAATATAACCGTAGGCCGCCGCTCGCTTGTCTCGCGGCGTGACATCCGTTACATAGGCGGCAGCAGTCGAATAGGTAGCGGCGGTAATGCCGGAGATGACGCGACCAATGAACAGCCAGGTCAACGTAGGCGCAATTGCCATCAGCACATAGTCGAGACCCAAACCGACCAACGAGATCAAGAGTACCGGCCGGCGCCCAAACCGATCCGAGAGCACGCCCATGAGCGGCGACCAAAGGAACTGCATCAGCGCCCACGCCGTCGCAAAAACGCCATAGGTTACTGCAGCGGAGGCAATATCGCTGCCATGAAAGGACTGAATTAGCAGCGGCAAGACCGGCACAATAAGGCCGAAGGCGAGCACGTCAAGCACTACAGTCCCGAGAATGAACGCAATCGCAGCCCGCTGCGGTGCGATCACACCAGCATCAGGCATCAGTCATCAGCTCCCTGCCGGAAATCCACGCCCAATGAACGCAACTTACGATAGAGATGCGTTCGCTCCATACCAACCCGCTTGGCAAGTTGCCCTACCTTGCCACCACAGAGAAGTAATTGCTGCTGCAGATAGGCGCGCTCGAACACTTCACGCGCTTCACGCAATGGCAGCGCCAATAAATCCTGCTTCACCAAAGGCTCATCTTTGGACAACTGCGCCGCAAGTTCCCGCTCAATCTCTTCTAAGCGAATCTCTTCTCCGCTGCCCAACAGCAGCAGGCGATGCACGAGGCTCTTCAGCTCGCTCATATTGCCCGGCCATGGGTAATTGCGCAGACGATTCTGGGCCGCCACGCCGAACCGGCGGAAGGGCAAGCGCTGCTCTTCGACTAAACGATCGACGTAATGGCGCAAAAGCTCGGGCACATCCTCTGCATAATCGCGCAGAGGCGGCACTTTCAGCGTAATCAGGCTAAGACGCGCAAGCAAATCACGACGGAAAGGTTCCGGCACCTGCCGCAGCTCGAGGCCAGGCTGCGCGCCAGACACCATGCGTACATCAAAGGGCTGCGGTCGTGTGCCGCCGACGCGGACGTAGCTACCCGTTTCCAGCGTCGCGGCAATAATGCGCTGGGCCGCCGGCGAGAAGTCCTCCAAACCGGACAAATACAGCGTGCCCCCGCGCGCCTCATCGTAAATTCCCGGCTCCACCTGACCATCCTGCTCTCGGCCATGCAGGCGATCAAGGAGCGTCGCCTCCTCGAACCCACCGCCCGAAATAGACACGAAGGGCGCACCGGCGCGCGAGCCGATTGAATGCAGATAGCGCGCGAACGCTTCCCTACCCGCGCCCACTTCACCAATGAAAAGAACATTAGAATCGTGCATTCGAACCTGTTGAATTTGCTCACGCAACTGCTGCATGACGCGGCTTTTACCCACTGGCGCGAGTAGCGGTGGCAACAAGGCGCGTGAGCCGGTGCGGGTCTGACGTCCGGACTCTAGTGCCCGCTCGACAACCCGTAAAAGCTTGGTCAGAGATAGCGGTTTTTCTATGAAGTCGTATGCGCCGAGGCGAGTCGCTTCCACTGCGGTCTCGACCGTGCCATGCCCCGACATCATGACTACCGGGCACGACAGTCCACCCTGGCTGGACCATTCCCGCAACAGCGTAATGCCATCTGTATCGGGCATCCAAATGTCGAGCAGGATGAGGTCCGGCTCATGGCGAGTACGTGCCGCACGTGCCTGCGCTGCATCTGCGGCAACATCCACTTCCATGCCTTCGTCGGCCAACACTTCGCGCAAAGTGCCACGAATATCTGCCTCGTCATCGACGACCAAGATTCTTGGAGCGCTCATGTCCGTTCTCTCCTCAGGTCAGTTCTGCGTCCATCACGGCCACCGGCCGCGAGGAATTCTCTTGAACCTTCGTCTAGCGGGAGCAAGATTGCAATCCTCGCACCACCCACCGACACATTTTCCGCCGCAATTCGTCCCCCATGCTCTTCGACGATCTTTTTGACGATCGCCAAGCCCAGTCCGGTGCCCTTCGCCTTGCTGGTTACATATGGATCAAAGACCTGCGCGACGATATCAGCGTCGAAGCCATTGCCGTTGTCGGTCACCACCAATTCAAGAACTGCATGGCCTCCGACAGTACCGCGATGCGTCTCAACAGTCACGGTCGGATCGCTTCGGCCGTCTAGCGCCTCGCAGGCATTGGTCAGCAGGTTATTCAGGATCTGCAAGACCCTATTGCGGTCTACGTGCACCAGGCCTAGGTTCGGGTCTAGCAACAGTCGGACCGCCACCCCACTGCCACTTGCCCCTCCCTGGGCACGATAGAGCTCGGCGGTCTCCATGACGATCTGGTTAAGATCCACGGCAGCGATCTCGATGGATGGCGCCCGCGCATATTCTGAAAACGCATTGACCATCTGCTTCATGGCTTCCACCTGCTGTACGATCGTACTGGTGCCGCGCTCGAGAACCTCAGCGTCCTTCGCCGGGAGCAGGTCAAAAAGACGACGTCGCATCCGCTCGGCGGACAATTGAATTGGCGTCAACGGATTCTTGATCTCATGAGCGAGACGGCGCGCCACTTCACCCCACGCAGCATCTCGCTGCGCACGCAAGAGAGCGGTGATGTCATCGAACACAAAAATGCGACTTGCGGCTGCGCCGTCAGAAGCCGGCAATGTGGTGCATGCGACCATGAGTTCGCGTCTGCCAGCGTCGCCTTTTAACTGTACTTGTTCGCGCCAATCGGCGGCACCAGCGTCCAGATGTCTTCGGCAAGCTGCCAAAAACTGGGCAACCAACGGCGCATTCGGTGCGATGTCTTCGAGTGAACGGCCGACCGCCGTATCGAGATTGGCATCTAGGATGGTGCTGGCCGCTGGATTGACCTTGCGGACAACTAAATTATCTTCAAGAGAAATCACACCGCTGGATAGACTTGCCAAAATCACGGCCAAGCGGCCACGTTCTTGCTCTACGGCGCCGCGACTCAATTCGGCATCGCCACGAGCACGCGCCAAACGCTTGGTCATATCGTTAAAAGAATGGAACAGTAGCCCCATCTCGTCGTGCGATGGCAACGATAAGCGCAATCCCAGATCGCCCTTACCGACAGCTTGCGTGCCGGCAATCAGATCCTGCACAGGCTTTACGAGTCGGGTGGCCCAGAAAAATGCGCCGTAGATCGCGCCCAAAGCAGAAAGCAACAGAATGATTGTGAGCGTCAGCGTGAATGAGGACTTGAGGTAAGGTCGCTCGTAATTGCGCACCCCATAAGCCTCATAGGCGGTCTGGACGCCATCTGCCAGTCCCACCATTCGCTCTGGTACTGGGTAGGACGCGACCAGTACCCGCGCAGCACCGGTTGACCGAGCGCTCACGACCGCAGCGGTCAACACACGCAGCCCCCCAGCAGGGGATGGTTCAAGATTTGCGTAACTACCGCGCGTCCTTGCTTCGATAATCACATCCTCACTGGGTGGTTTCGGCAGTGCGGTGTTGGAAAAATCGGTGCTCGCTGCAATGATGTGCCCATGATCACCGATCACGAGAAGTTCGGTGGCGCCAGCCAGACGGCGCAAGCGATCCAGTTCAGTGACCAGACCAAGATCGGGCCGGTCCCGCAGGTCCGTAGCAATCGTTGCGGTATGCTCGGAAAATTCACGTTCGCGTAAACGTAGAGCCGCACGGGAGAGCGACAACGCATCTTCCAGACCCTGCCCCATATTTACGTCAAACCAACTATCGATTCCGCGATTGATCGCATTCACCGAAAACATGTACACGATCATGATCGGCAGCAGCGCAAGCCCTGAGAAGGTGAGGACCGCCCGGGCCTTCATGCGTGAGCCCGGAAGACGGCGACGCCAGTCGCGCGCCAATCCGTACAACTTGTGGCCGATTAACCCGGCAAGCACAACCACGCCCAACAGGTTCACGACCAATAGCCAAGATTGTAAGGACGCGAATCGCGTCGCGTCCTGAGCGGTCGCGGCCATCAGAATCAACGATGCACCACTCGCCATCACGGCAAGCACCGTCAACACAGTGACGGCGACCGACCGACGACCGGCCGGGTTCAGGCTCGGCGATTTCGAGGTCAGAGCGCCACCGTCCACGTATACCACTCCGTCACATGCTTCCAGTCCATCCAGAACATCATGGTGCGCAAGGCATTAGGGAGCCCCCCCTCAACAATCACCGTCACGCGCGACGATGCTTCATAACGGCCGCCCTTTTGAACTGCGGACTCGTCAAACAACGGCAACAGGTGCACATCAGACAGTGCAGTGACGGCAGCCGCACGGGTCGAGTACGAGGATTGTTGATTGCTGTTCAAGTTGACGATCAGGTACCGTTCTGAGAGCGCGTGGTACTGCAAGCGCCAGCGCTGCGTCAGAGAGACCACACGCTCGTCGGGCAGGACGCGGCGCTGTCTTACGAGCTGTACGTCAAGAGCAACAACAACAGGAACGCCATCTGTGAGCGCCTGTTCGGCACTTTGCGACAGAGCAAGGTCTAGGGTTGCGTTGAGGTGATAGACATGATCAACCGGCTCCAGATACGCACTGCGTACATCAAATGCACCGCCCGCCTCCAGCGTGGACACGTCCGCCGGGACTGCCGCGGGCCCTAAGAGCATAACCACACCGCACAACGCAGCGATGAGCGAGCGAGGCCAGTTGGGACGACAGAAGGGCGCAAAGAAGGTCATGCAGGGTGTATTTCCGGATTCCATGCGTTCAAGTTGAACGCCGCTCGAGACAGGCGTAGTAGAAGCCATCAGTACCCGCGTAGCCCGGCAAAAGCATCAGGCCCGGGCCCCGCAGCTCGGGCCGCGGCGGCAACCCCGGCAGGGCTAGGCTAGCAGATTCGGTTACATCGACCGCATCCCCGGTATCGGCCAGGAATTGTTTCACCACAGCGGTATTCTCTGCCCGCAGCACAGAACAGGTCGCGTAGAGGAGTCGGCCACCGGGTTTTAGCCGGCGCCAGAGCGCGTTCAGTAGGTCATGCTGACGTGCCGCAAGGCCTGGTAGTTCCCGCGGACGGCGCAGCCACTTGATGTCCGGATGGCGCCGGATGACCCCCGTGCCCGAACACGGCGCATCGAGCAGGATCCGGTCATACAGAACATCACCGATGACTCGGGGGTCCGCGGCATCGCCCACGCGCACATCGGCGGCGAGTCCCAAACGAGCGAGATTGTCGCGAATCCGCTGGGCGCGCTGCGCATCGATGTCAACGGCAACCAACTGTCCTAACCCGGGGACCGTCTCTAGTAGGTGGCCCGTCTTGCCCCCAGGCGCTGCGCAAGCGTCTAAAACACGCATGCCCGGTGCAGCAGCGAGCAGCGGCGCGGCAAGTTGTGCCGCGGCATCCTGCACAGAGCAGCGGCCAGCAACGAATGCTGCAAGCGCGCGCACATCCGTCGGCACCGCTAAATCAAGCGCGTCACTGGCAAAGGATACGGCATGGGTGGCGATGCCAGCCTCGGCAAACTCGGCCGCGAGACTATCGCGACTGATGCGACCGCGACGGGCGCGCAACGTCAGTGGCGGATGCGCATTGTTGGCCTCGAGAATCCGTTCCCAGTAGTCAGGCCATTCGCGCATCAATTGTTCGACAAACCAATCAGGGTGGGACCAACGACCAGCTTGCGTTTCATCAGCGCCGGCGAGGAGGGCCTCACGCTCTCGTTGGTAGCGACGCAAACAGGCATTCACCATGCCGACGGCGCCGACGGCACCGACCAAGCGCGCCGCGGCAACGGTGGCGCTGACCGCAGCATGCGGTGGTGTATCGGCATATTCGAGCTGATATAAACCGACCAACAAGAGCGCTTGGACGACTGGTTTTTGATCATCCCATGGTCGCGGCAATAACTGCACTGCGACACGACGCAAACGGTGGCCAAAGCGCATGGCGCCGAACGCAAGTGCTTGCGCAAACGCCCGATCTGCAGGTGCCGCAGCGGCAGCCTCCAGTGCAGCTTCCAACATAAGCCCGTCGCCCAACACAGCCGCGACGGCTCGCACTGCTGCGGCACGACTGCCTGCGCCTAGTTCGATCATGACCGCACCGCAAATGTTTGCCCGACCAGCGCGCCGTGACGCGCCTCGCTCTGCGCAAATTCATTCGCGCTGACGACCCCGCGGCCGGCCAGTTGCACACGTAGCAAGCGCAACAAGCCACTACCGGTTGCCACATCGATACCCAGCGCGCTCGCCGCCACGATAGTGCCGGGCACCGCGTTCACTGACGCCGCCGCGGAGGTCACGGCATGGATGCGCAATTGCGCCCCTCGCCAATGCGTTTCGGCCACCGGCCACGGTTGGTAGGCCCGTACGGCGCGTTCAATGTCTACAGCAGCGCGACACCAGTCTAGGCGCGCCTCCGTCTTGGTTACTTTCCCGGCATACATCACACCGACCTCCGATTGGGGCACGGCGGACAACTGTCCGGCGGCAATAACAGGCAATACATCAATCAATTTTTTTGCGCCCAAAATCGCCAGTGCGGCAGTGAGGGTGGCTGTCGTGTCATCCGCTGAGATGACGTGTCGGGCCGTAGCATAAACAGGGCCGGTATCGAGGCCAGCTTCCATACGCATGATGGCAATCCCGGTGTCGGCATCGCCGGCTAGGAGCGCTCTTTGTATGGGCGCTGCGCCGCGCCAGCGTGGCAATAGCGACGCATGAATGTTCAGGCAGCCGAGGCGCGGAATTGCCAAAATGGCCGGCGGCAGCAGTAGCCCATACGCGGCGACGATGACCACATCCGGCTGGAAGGCGGCGAGCCGATCCGCGGCGGCCGGGTCGCGTAAGTGGTCTGGTTGCTCCAGCGGCAACCCTAGCTGCACCGCGCGCTGCTTGACCGCCGAGGGCGCCAGTGCACGACCACGCCCAGCCGGTCGGTCCGGTTGGGTATAGACACCACAGACGTGATGACCAGCATCGATCAGGGCGTCCAGCGCGGGCACCGCGAACTCTGGGGTACCCGCGTAGACAATGGAGAGTGTCACGCTCAGAGCGCCGGACTATGCGGGCGTTTCACCGCATGATGACGCTGATCGCGCTCAAGTTTTTGGCGTATACGAGTGCGCTTCAGTTCTGACAAATAATCGACAAATAGTTTGCCTTCCAGGTGATCCATCTCATGCTGGATGCACACAGCCAGCAGGTCCTCACAATCACGCTCGAAGGATTTACCATCCCGATCCAGCGCTCGGACCCGGACCTGCGGGGGCCGGCTGACAGTCTCATAGTAGCCGGGCACAGACAGACAACCTTCGTCGTGTTGCACGGGTAGCCCGTCAATCGACACGATTTCAGGATTAATAAAAACCAATGGTTGATCGTTATTTTCGGAGACATCAATCACGATCAGGCGCAGGTGC
>CAIVRI010000095.1 GCA_903908265.1 uncultured Pseudomonadota bacterium | reverse complement strand
GCGGCCGCCGGTTATGCCGCCGTATCGCAGGTGGTCGCGCCGGGCGAATTTGCCGTCCGCGGCTCATTGATTGACCTGTTTCCCATGGGCGCCGAGCAACCGTATCGCATTGACCTGTTTGATACCGACGTCGAAAGCATCCGCACCTTCGATACGGACTCGCAACGATCGCAAGAAAAACTCGAACGCATCCGTTTACTTCCGGCGCGCGAATTTGCGCTAACGCCCGAAGCAATCAAAGACTTTCGACGCCGTTATCGACAGCGCTTTGAAGGCGACGTCACGCGCTCGCAGATCTACAAAAGTTTCAGCGAGGGGATGCCGGCGGGGGGTATAGAGTACTACCTGCCGCTGTGTTTTGAACGCCTTGAAACCCTGTTTGAACAACTGCCCGATGACTTGTTGGTCGTCGACCTGTGCGACATCGAGGTTGCCGGCGAACGCGCGTTAGAGGACGTTGCAGAGCGCCACGAGCAGCGTCGGCATGATCTGGAACGACCGCTGCTCGAGCCGAGCGAAGTATTTCTCCAGATGACGCAACTGAGCGAAGCGCTCCAACAACGGTTGCGGATTCGCTTGAGCGCTGTCAAGGCGGAGCCGATCGCCGCGCAACTGGCTGGCGAGGACGTCCAAAACTTCGCCTCAGAGCCACCGCCGCCGCTGCGCATGGATCCGCGACGCGAAGAGGATGCCGGCGCACTGGGACTGTTCTGCAAAAACTTTGCCGGACGTGCCCTGCTGGTTGCTGAATCTGCCGGTCGACGCGAGGTCCTGCTGGAGTTCCTGCGTCGACACGAGCACGTACCGACCGCCGTGGCCAGTTGGGCGGAGTTCGTCGCTTCGAACGCCACGCTTGCCATCACAGTAAACCCCGCGGTCAGCGGGCTGCTGCTACCGACGCCGGGCCTAGCACTCATCACCGAAGAACAGTTGTATGGGGAACGCGCCCGACAGGAGCGTCGGCGCAAGCGCGCGGAGCGGGATCCCGAGCAAATTCTGCGCGATCTGCGCGACCTAACCATCGGCGCCCCGGTGGTGCACGAGGAACACGGCGTCGGCCGTTATCAAGGCCTGAAGACACTAGACGTCGATGGTTCGCCGTACGAATTTCTCGTCATTGAGTACCTCGGCGGCGACAAGCTCTACGTGCCGGTCACGGCACTCGGCCGCGTCAGTCGCTACACCGGTGCTCCGGCAGAAACCGCACCCTTGCATAAGTTAGGCGGAACCGAGTGGCCCAAAGCACGACGCAAGGCCGCCGAACGTATTCGGGACGTAGCAGCCGAGTTGCTCGACATTTACGCCCGGCGCGCGGCCCGTGAAGGCACCTCACTGGTCGTCGATCCGCGCGAGTACGCCGCCTTTGAAGCCACCTTCCCCTTCGAAGAAACCCATGATCAACTCGAAGCTATTCAGGCCGTACTCGCCGATCTAGCGGCACCCAAGTCAATGGACCGGGTGATTTGTGGCGACGTCGGCTTCGGCAAAACGGAAGTCGCCATGCGGGCGACCTTCGCCGCCGTACAGGCCGGCAAGCAGGTGGCGGTCCTCGTGCCGACCACGCTGCTGGCACAACAGCATTTTCAGAACTTCTCTGACCGCTTCGCAGATTGGCCAATTAAAGTGGAAAGCCTGTCGCGCTTTCGCTCTCCAAAGGAAGCCAAAGCCGTATTGGCGGGTCTGGCCGACGGCACCGTCGACGTGGTTGTGGCAACCCATCGGTTGCTGCAGAACGGTGTCAAGTTTGCGCGCCTAGGCCTCACCATCATTGACGAGGAGCACCGTTTCGGCGTGCGCGACAAGGAAAAACTGAAGGCCTTGCGCGCCGACGTCGATGTCCTGACTCTTACCGCCACGCCAATTCCGCGCACCTTGAACATGGCGATGGGGGGACTACGCGATTTGTCGCTCATCACCACGCCACCGGCGGATCGCCTTGCGGTACAGACCTTCGTTCTCGAATGGAATGCCGCCACCATTCGCGAGGCCATGCTGCGCGAAATCCGCCGCGGCGGGCAGATGTACTTCCTGCACAACACGGTCGACTCGATCGAACGTCGCGCCGCCGAAATCCGCGCATTGGTACCGGAAGCAGACATTCGCGTCGGCCACGGTCAGATGCGCGAGCGCGATCTCGAGCAATTGATGCTCGACTTCTACCATCGCCGTTTCAATGTATTGATGTGCACGACGATCGTCGAGAGCGGCATTGACGTCCCAACGGCCAACACGATCATTATTGATCGGGCCGATCGCTTTGGACTGGCGCAGTTGCACCAACTGCGCGGTCGCGTCGGTCGCTCCCATCACCGTGCTTTCGCCTATCTAATCGCGCCAGCCAAGGCAGCATTGACCGACGACGCGGCGCGGCGACTAGAGGCAATTGAGTCGTTGGAGGATTTGGGCGCGGGCTTTGCGCTAGCCACGCATGATCTCGAAATCCGTGGTGCCGGCGAATTGTTAGGCGATGAACAAAGCGGCCAGATCTCTGAAGTCGGCTTTGCAATGTATTTGGATATGCTGGACCGGGCCGTCAAGGCGCTGCAATCTGGCAAAACAGCAGATCTGGAAGGCCCATTGCACGCAGGCCCCGATGTCGACGTGCATGCCCCGGCCTTGATCCCAGAGTCCTACATGCCCGACGTGCACCTACGTCTGGTCTTGTACAAGCGGATCGCGGCCGCTGTAGACGAGGCCGCGTTGAGTGAACTCACCGGCGAGATGATCGATCGCTTTGGCAGCCTGCTACCGCCGATCGACACGCTGTTTAAGATCACGCGCCTGAAACTCATCGCCGCTCGCATGGGTCTGACGCGACTGGATATTGGGCCCGCTGGTGGTCTGGTCGAGTTCGGTCCCGAGCACACGGTGGATCCGGCCAATGTGTTACGACTCGTGCAGCGGGAGTCGACCATCTACCGCCTGGATGGACCAAACAAGCTGCGCTTCATCCGCAAGGTGCCCGACGCCGCCGAACGGGTGAAATTGGGCCATGCCCTGCTGGAGCTGCTCGCCGCACCGCCCCCGCCACCGTCTGCACTGGCCGCGGTCAAGCCCGCGGCTTCGGCTAAACTCAGGCGATGAATCCGCTCTTGAACCGCCGCGATGTATTGGCAGCGCTCGCCGCAACGCTGGGGGCCCCGCTCGCCTTTGGCGAGACGCCGGCCGCCCCAGCGACACAACCCCCGCCACCCGGCAGTGCCCGCTACGTGGTGGAGTTGTTGGCTTTTCATGCGCCCAGCGCCACGCCAAAAGCCTATCCGGTACCCGCACTCAGCGCCGCCCAAACCATTGCCGGCCGGGTGGAACTGCTCGGCCCAGACCAGTTGCAACTGAGCGCCGCCAAAGAGGCGCTCGCGCATAAGGGTGGTTTCAAGATTCTCAATCACCTCGTGTGGGCGGTGATAGTGCCTGCCAATGGCCGCACCACAACGCACTTGGCGGATCTCTTGAACGATGACACGGGGCCCCTGCTCGGCTCAGTCGCTGTGCAGCGCAGTCAATACCTATTCATGGGCCTTGAACTGGATTACACGCTGGCTGGACAGACCTATGGGTTACGCGAAAAACGCCGCGTGAAGTTCGGCGAGCGGCACTATTTTGACCACCCCGCCTTCGGCGTCATCGCCCAAGTCAGCCCGTCCAAGGGCGCGCAAGCAACCGACTGAGCCCGCCGTGGCGCTGCTGCCCGGCGCACCCACCCGGCCAAAACGCCGGTTTAAAGGCCGGTCGCCGCCTCGAACAGCGGGGTATAGCGCGCACCCGCAACCGTCACGCGAGCCACTTCTGTTTCGATCCGCTGCAGGTCTGCCGCGGTGAGATCAATCCCTGCAGAGGCCTGATTTTCCAACAAGCGATGCAACTTAGTGGTGCCTGGGATCGGCACGATCCAAGGCCGTTGCGCCAACAGCCAGGACAACGCGATCTGCGCGGGCGTCACGTCGCGCGCAACGGCCAGTTCGCGCAGGATCGCGACCAAACTCAAATTATGCGCAATCGCGGCCTGCTGAAAGCGCGGCTGCACCGCCCGAAATTCGCCAGGCTTTACATCGTCAACGGAACTGATCGTGCCGGTCAAGAAGCCTCGACCCAGTGGCGAGTAAGGCACAAAGCCAATACCGAGTTCACCGCAGGCCTCGAGAATACCGTTCGACTCGACCTGACGGGTCCAAAGCGAATACTCGCTCTGCACCGCCGTTACCGCCTGGACCGCATGCGCCCGCCGCAGCGTCGCTACGCCCGGTTCGCTCATGCCGAAATGTTTGACCTTGCCCTCAGCGATGAGCGCTCCAACAGTACCCGCCACCTCCTCTATCGGCACCTTGGGATCGACCCGATGCTGGTAGAACAGATCAATCGCCTCCACGTTGAGGCGCTTTAGCGAGGCTTCGCACACCCGGCGGATTTGCGCAGGGCTTGAATCTACGCCCCGCGCCGCGCCCGTGTCCGGATCGATGTTGAAGCCAAATTTGGTCGCAATCACGACCTGCTCCCGATACGGTGCCACGCCCGCTCCAACGATCTCTTCGTTGGTCCAGGGCCCATAGACCTCCGCGGTATCAAAGAAGGTCACGCCATGCTCCACGGCCGCCCGGACGAACCCAATGCCCTGTGCACGACTGAGTCGATGGGCATAGGCAAAGTTCAGGCCCATGCAACCTAGGCCAATGGGTGAGACCCGAAGGCCAGAGCGTCCAAGTTCACGGGTTTGCATAGCGTCCATCCCTCGTCGCAGCGTTCAACAAAAAAACAATGGCCGGATCAGCTACCGCCATCGAGCAACAAACTCGGGCGCTCCTCACGTAAGCGCTGCGCGAGCGCGTGGGCAGCCTGCCAACGCGGCAACGCTTGTAACTGGCTCAGGGTTGCCGGTACGAGGCCGGCCTTGCCATGTAGGCGTGCGAGGCGCAGCGCCGACACGGGCTCCGGCGTCGCCTGCAAACCCTGCAACACCGCCACAACGGACGCTCGATGATTGCACAACGGCAGCATGTCACATCCCGCCGCCAAGGCCAGTCGACAGCGCTCGACCGGCCCACCGAAGGCCGCAGCACCGGCCATGCTCAGGTCATCCGTAAAGACCGCGCCGCGAAAATCCGACTCGACACGCAAAATATCATGCACCCAACGCCGGGACAGGCTCGCCGGCAAGCTGTCGATCTGTTCGAACACAACGTGCGCCATCATCACCGAGGGCAACCCATTCGGAATGAGCCGTTGGTAGGGATACAAATCACGATGCAGATCGGCGAACTCGCGTCGATCGACCGGCAAGCCCACGTGAGAGTCGAGCGCCACCGCGCCGTGCCCCGGATAATGTTTGGCTGTGGCCGCCATGCCCGCGTCCCGCATGCCCGCCATCAAAGCACCGGCCATTGCGCTCACAACACTGGCACGACGATGGAACGCTCGATCACCGATCACCGCACTGACGCCGTAGTCGAGATCAACCACCGGCGCGAAGGCCAGATCAATCTCCATCGTGCGCAGTTCCGCGGCAAGCAACCAGCCCATCTCCCGGGTCGTGGCGAGTCCCGCAACCGGATCGGCGTCGTATGCATGACCGAGGCGGCGCATGGAGGGAATCAAGGAAAAGCCCGGTCGAAACCGCTGCACCCGGCCACCCTCATGATCCGCTGCCACCAGCAGCGACGGTCGGCGCAACGCCCTTATCTCTGCCACGAGCGCGGCCAACTGTTCTGGTGACTCATAATTGCGGGTAAACAGGATCGCGCCGCCGACCAAGGGATGCTCGAGCACCTCACGATCTTCTGGGAGCAGCGAGCGCCCTGCGACGTCGACCATCAGGCACCCGAGGCTCATACGTCCCTTTCAAAGACAGCTATCGACTCTAGGTGCGCCGTGTGCGGGAACATATTCATGATTCCTGCGGACACCAACCGATAGCCATGTTCCCGAACCAACAACCCAGCGTCCCGCGCAAGGCTACCCGGATGACAGGACACATAGACGATACGTCGCGCCTGCATGGCCGCAATAGTCGGCAGTAACTCAACTGACCCGGCACGCGGCGGATCCAGCAATATGAGGTCGTACTTCTGCCGCGACCAGATCTCGCCGGCAACCGGCTTGAACAAATCTGCAACGGTGAACCGGACGTTCGTTAGGCCATTTATTTCGGCATTTCGACGCGCACGGGACACCAGACTTTCGTCTCCCTCGATCCCCACCACCTCGCCGGCACGCCGCGCCAAAGGCAGCGTAAAATTGCCAAGACCACAGTACAAGTCGAGGACCCGATCCGCCGGACTGGGGTTGAGCAAGTCCAAGGCGTGCCGAACCATCTGCCGATTCAGCTCCGCATTGACCTGCACGAAATCGAGCGGCTGAAACTCGAACCGGAGATCGAATTCTGGAAGGGTATAGTCCAGCGGAATCGCCATTGGCTCTATTGGGGCTGCCGTCTGCGCGCCACCCGGCTGCAACCAAAACGACAACCCGCGTTCACGCCCGAAGACGACGAGCTTCTCCACGTCCTCTGCTGTAGGCGCCTCCATGACTCGGAGAACCAGAACCGTAACGCGCTCACCGATCGCCACTTCAATTTGCGGCACCTGCCCGGCAATCGACAACGTACTGACTAGGGTGCCCAACGTATCGACCAGCGCACCAATCGGTGCCGCTAGTACCGCGCATTCGCGCACGTTAGCGAGCAAGGCTGAGCTGCGCTCTCGAAAGCCCACAATCGCCCGACCACTTTTGGGCAACACCCGCACACCCAAGCGCGCCTTGCGCCGATAGCCCAGCCAAGGACCCTGCAGGGGCTCCAACCAGGTGGCAGGTTGCACCTTGCCAATTCGCTCGAGGTCCCGCTGCAATTGGCCGTGTTTGGCTCGCAATTGCGCTTCTGGCTGCAAATGCTGTAACGCGCAGCCACCACAACGATCGTAGTGCACACAAGGCGCCTGCACTCGGTCCGGCGAGGCGGTCACCACGGCCTCCAACTCGGCCTCATCATGGCGGGAGCGGCGCTTGTTACGGCTAATCAGCACCGTCTCACCAGGCAATGCGCCAGCGACAAATATCGCCTTGCCTTGGTGACGGGCAACGCCCCGCCCATCATGTGAAAGATCGAGCACAGCAACCTCAATGGGCGTCTTCACGATACCAGCCCTACCGCTTTTTCCAACACCGCAACCGCCACGATCAGACCTTGTTCGTCCGTGATCGTGATATGGCCCGCGCCTGCACCGAGTTCAGCGGCACGTCGGGCGCCCCGTGCGCTCCAAACCACTTCAGGGCGACCCCAGGCATTGGCCAGCACGCCGCAGTCACGGACCCACATGCCGTGCGCGAATCCGGTGCCCAAGGCCTTGACGATAGCTTCCTTCGAGGCGAATCGTTGCGCTAGAAAGCGGATTTTGCGCGGCTCCCGATCCGGTAGGGCGTCAAAAACAACGACCTCGCAAGGCATCAGAATCCGCTCGACGAGTCGGCGCCCGAAGCGTCGATAACTATCGGCGATCCGATCAATCGCAACGAGGTCCGTCCCGATACCAAAAATCAACGCCGCGCCTCCGCCATCAGCCGCTTCATCTCCCGTACGGCCGGATCGAGCCCAGAAAAAATCGCGCGCGCAATAATGGCAAACCCAATATTCAGTTCAGCGATCTCGGGAATCGCCGCCACCGGTTGGACGTTGTGGTAGTCCAGCCCGTGTCCGGCATTGACGATCAGGCCGAGCGCCTGCGCAGCCGTGGACGCCACCTGCAAGCGGCCCAATTCCGCCGCACGCGCCACGGGATTTGCCGCGTCGGCGTACGCGCCGGTATGCAACTCAATGACTGGCGCGCCAATCGCGGCCGCCGCGGCAATCTGGCGCAGATCCGGATCGATGAACAGAGACACCCTAATGCTTGCATTGCGCAATCGAGCTACCGCTCCGGCCAACGTGGCACCACCCCCGATCACGTCCAAACCACCCTCGGTGGTTACCTCGGTCCGTTTCTCTGGCACCAAACAAACGTCTGAAGGTCTGATTTTCTCAGCAATCGCGATCATTTCTTCGGTCGCGGCCATCTCCAGATTCATGTGGGTCGTCAGGCTCATTGCGAAGCGCTCGACGTCACCATCCAAAATATGCCGCCGGTCCTCGCGCAAGTGCAGGGTAATGCTGTCCGCACCGGCCTGCTCGGCCACCAGCGCGGCAAGCAACGGATCGGGAAAGCGCGCGCGTCGCGCCTGACGCACGGTCGCGACGTGGTCAATGTTCACGCCCAGGGCGAGCGCGCCCCGACTACCTGAAATACGCATGTTCTCAACCCTCCGGCGTCGATGGCCGAGCCTTCACAGCCCGCGCCACGCGCCTACTGTTCAATTCCCGACCATCCAGCGCCGCCGCAATGGTGGCCCCGAAAAGACGCCGCGCCACCACGAGTTGCCCCTCGGTGGTCAAGTCCTCCGCCGCGAGCGCAAGCAGGTCCACCCCACCGACTGCACCTTTTGTCTCCGGTGCAACCATCGTCAGCACACCGCGACTCGGATCCACCGCATAGTACCGCTCGGCCACGACGCCGTCTCCGGTACCCAGACAGTGGGAATAATCGATCCCAAAGCCGAGCGCGTCGAGAAATCTCTTTTCGAACATCCGCAGCGCCTCGCGCTCCGTGGAAGCGGCAGTCAACCGGGCAAGCGTCGTTGCATACGTTTCGAAAATTTCCGGGTGGGGGTCTTCGCGCGCCAGCAATTTTAGCAAAAGCTCGTTTAGGTAAAATGCACTCATTAGACAGGCAGGCACCACCGGCGAGACCACTACCGGCGTCTCGGCTGCAATCAGTGTGCCCCCGTCACCAGAGCCCTGCCAAGTGAGCACAATGGGTACAAACGGGCGCAAGACCGAGGCCAAACCACTGCCCGGTCGCCGGGCACCTTTCGCGAACAGGGCAATGCGGCCGTGATCGCGCGTATAGAACTCGACAATGCGGCTCGAATCCCGCCAGTCACGCTGGTGCAGCAAGTACGCTGGCTCCAGCTCGACCCGGCGGCTGCGCGCATGCGCCATCTCAGCCTTCGTAGCCGTCGTAGCCAAAGGAACGTAGCGCGTTGGCGCTATCAGCCCAGTTATCCTTGACCTTCACCCAAAGCACCAGATGGGTGCGTCGGCCAAACAGTCCGTTCAGGTCATAGCGGGCTGAACTTCCTACCTCCTTCAGTAGCGAGCCCTTTTCGCCGATCACGATGGCTTTCTGGCCTTCGCGCTCCACCCAAATAATCGCATGAATCTCGAGCCGACCGTCCTCGGTATCCGCCATTCGCTCAATTTCTACCGAGAGCCCGTACGGCAATTCCTGCTGCAAGCGCACGGTCAGTTTTTCACGAATAATTTCGGCGGTCCTGAACTTCTCAGAGCGATCCGTAATCTGCTCGGGCGGGAACATCGGCGGTGCTTCCGGCAGGTGCTTCGCCAGCACCTCGGGCAACGCCTGCAAATTGGAGTGTTTCAAGGCCGACAACGGGATGACATCCACAAAGGGGTGTAGCGCCGAGAGATCTGCGATGAACGGCAGCAAGCGCTCGCGCGGATGGGCCCGATCGACTTTGTTCACAATCAAAACGGTCGGCAACTCCAGATGCTTGATCCGCTGCAGGACAGCCTCATCCTCCTCGGTAAAGCGCAGCGCTTCCACCACAAACGCCACAAGATCTGCATCCGCAAGGCTTGAGGCAGCCGTCCGGTTCATCACCGAATTCAGCATGCGCTTACCACCCAGGTGCAATCCCGGCGTATCCACGAGCGCAATCTGATAATTCGGCCGATTCAGCAGGCCGAGAATACGATGCCGCGTCGTCTGCGGTTTCGGCGTCACAATCGATAACTTGCGCTCCAAAAGCGCATTCAGAAGGGTCGACTTGCCTACGTTCGGGCGCCCCACAAGGGCTACAAATCCCGAACGGTGCGATGCGTCAGTCATTCAATGTTTCCTTTGCCAACGCCTCGAGCACCTGCTCGGCGGCTAACTGTTCTGCCCGGCGGCGACTGGACGCGGTACCGCGCGCTGCAAGACCGGACTGCGCCACACGACACAGCACCGTAAAAGTGCGGGCGTGAGGCTCCCCATGCGCCGACTCTTCCAAATACTCCGGCAAGCCCAGGGAGCGTCCCTGCAGCCATTCCTGCAAACGCGTCTTTGGATCTTTATCTGGCGGCGACTGTTGAATGGCCTGCACACGATCCCGCCAGATGCGTTCGATTACACCGCGCACGGCCTCAAGACCACCATCGAGATAAATAAACCCAAGGATGGCCTCAAACGCGTCACCGAGAATCGACGGTCGACGAAACCCACCCGAACGCAACTCACCGGACCCGAGTCGAAGCCGCTCGCCGATTCCGACGGCCTTGCCAACCTCTGCCAACACGTCCCCGCTGACCAAGGCCGCGCGATATCGGGTCAAATCGCCTTCATCTGAGGTTTCAAAGTCGCGATACAGCAAATCGGCTACGACGAACGAGAGCACCGCATCACCGAGGAATTCCAATCGCTCATTATCGGCACCCGCTGCAGAGCGGTGCGTCAAGGCACGCTCGAGCAATGCCTTATTACGTGCACGATAACCTACCGCCTGAAAGAGCCAGTCCGATTCATGCCCCGGCGCAATTTTCACGGCTGCGCAGGGCCCGAAATGATCGCGGCTTTATGAAAATGCACGACAAATCCCACATTGCCAATAAAGGGCGCAACGGCATCGTAATCCACCGTGACGCTCAACTGGCCATCCTGTCGGGTGACCTCTACGTCGTTTGGCTCCAAGGTATGCACGCCAGCCGAGTCAAAGCCCCGCGTAATGAAAACGCGTACTGCCGCAATATCCCCGCTACCACTGGCGGCAACAGCATCTAGGGTCTGAACGACGCCGCGATATTCCAAATAAACCGGCACCAAGCGGCCGCCGATATAAACGAACAATCCGAAAATAACCAGCACAAAAAGCGTCGAAACCAGACTGACGCCTCGCACACTGCGTGTTTTATAGCCTCGCATCGTGATGGCCTCAGCGCACCTTCATACCGAGACGACTCCAACGCGGCAAATAGTGCTCGCCAAAGCTCGCCCAGACTCGCACAGCCTTACCAACGAGATTCTCTTCCGGTACAAAACCGAGTTCGCCGAAGCGGCTATCGGCACTGTTGTCTCGGTTGTCACCCATGAAAAAATAGTGACCTGGGGGGACGTAAAAAATGCCGGTCGGCGCCAAGGTCGCGTCGTCAGAAAGCAACGCGGGAATGGCAGGATCTACCGGACATTCCGACAGATCACGCGAATCAGTGCACTTGCGATAGGAGCGCATGGGCTCAACCGGGCAATACATCACCCGATGGTCACCTGCGTCGAGATGTTCAACGCCTTGATGGAAGTTTCTATAACAAGAATCTTCCATGAAAGGACCCGCATCGCGAGCCTCCATGGCGACGCCATTAATCCAGACGCCGTCACCCTTCACTTCGACTTTGTCACCTGGCAGGCCTATCAACCGTTTGATGTAGTTAACCGAAGGCTCACTGGGCTTATGGAAGACAATGACGTCGCCGCGTTGCGGAGTGCCAGTCTCTACGATCTTTACGTTCAACACCGGCAAGCGCAGGCCATAGCTGTACTTGCTAACGAAAATGAAATCACCGTCCAACAGCGTCGGCATCATCGAGTCCGAGGGGATGCGGAATGGCTCAAATACGAATGAACGAATCACTAAAACAAAGAGAATTACCGGGAAAAATGATGCTGCGTAATCAACCGCCACCGGCATCTTAGTACCAGCAGGACGCTTATACCGACCGGTCACCCGATCCACTAGCAAAATCAGTCCGGAGATCGCTGCCAGCAACACGAGCAAGAACGAAAAGTCGTAAATCAGTCCCATAGAACTCATGTCGTTTCCTTACTTATTGGTCAGCTTAAGTACAGCCAAAAATGCTTCTTGCGGAATCTCGACGGTACCAACCTGCTTCATGCGCTTCTTGCCCTCTTTCTGCTTCTCGAGCAATTTTCGCTTGCGGCTGATGTCACCGCCATAGCACTTGGCAAGAACGTTTTTCCGCATCGCTTTCACGGAAGCGCGCGCAACAACTTGGCTACCGATAGCTGCCTGAATAGCCACTTCGAACATTTGCCGCGGAATCAGTTCCTGCATCTTGTCCACCAGTTCGCGCCCACGGTGGTAGGCGGTATCGCGGTGCACGATCAGACTAAGCGCATCGACCCGATCGCCATTGATCAAAATATCGAGGCGGACAAGATTGGCCACCTGAAAGCGATTGAATTCGTAATCAAACGAAGCGTAACCCCGACTGGTGCTTTTTAGGCGATCAAAGAAATCCAGAACGACATCAGCCAGCGGCAACTCATACTGCAACGACACTTGGTTGCCAACGTAGAGCATTTTTTTCTGCACGCCCCGCTTGTCGGTACACAGCTGCAGCACGCCGCCCACGTGTTCGGGGGGCACCAATATATTAGCCGTGATAATCGGCTCTCTCATCTCCGTGATGCGATCCAACGGCGGCAGCTTCGACGGATTGTCGACGTTATGCACCTGCCCATCCGTCGTGACGATTTCGTAGATCACGGTCGGAGCACTGGTAATGAGATCGAGGTTGTACTCGCGCTCAAGTCGCTCCTGCACGATCTCCATGTGCAACAAACCGAGAAAGCCAATCCGGAATCCAAACCCGAGAGCGGTGGAAACCTCGGGCTCGTACTGCAAAGCGGAGTCGTTTAGGCGCAACTTCTGCAGTGCATCACGGAATTGCTCATAGTCATCAGTGGATACAGGGAACAGCCCGGCAAAAACGCGCGGCTGTACTTTTTTGAAGCCAGCCAGCGGTTCTTTGCATTGCTCGGATTCAAGTGTGATTGTGTCGCCCACCGGGGCGCCATCAATCTCCTTGATTCCCGCCATGATGAAGCCCACTTCGCCCGCCGACAGTTCCTCGCCGTCCATACGCTTGGGTGTGAAGCGACCTAATCGGCTGCACTCGTGAGCACGGCCTGTGGACCAAACACGGATCTTCTGCCCACGTTTTAAAGTGCCGTTCATCACCCGCACGAGCGACACGACACCAACGTAGTTGTCGAACCAGGAGTCGATGATCAGGGCTTGGAGTGGCGCGTTCGGATCGCCCTTCGGCGCCGGAATGCGCGCAACAATAGCCTCGAGCAACTGGTCGACGTTCTCGCCGGTCTTGGCGGAGACGCCAACCGCATCAGTCGCGTCAATGCCGATGATTTCTTCAATTTCAATGGAAACGCGCGCGATATCAGCCGAAGGCAGGTCAATCTTATTGATGACCGGAAGCACTTCGAGGCCCTGTTCGAGCGCGGTGTAGCAGTTAGCGACTGACTGCGCCTCGACCCCTTGGGCGGCATCCACCACCAGCAGAGCCCCCTCACAGGCTGCCAACGAGCGCGAGACCTCATAGGAAAAGTCAACGTGGCCCGGGGTATCGATGAAATTGAGCTGGTAGTCGATACCGTCCTTGGCTATGTAGCGCAGGGTAACGCTCTGCGCCTTGATGGTGATCCCGCGTTCGCGCTCCAGATCCATCGAGTCGAGGACCTGTTCCTGCATTTCACGCTTCTGCAAACCGCCACACATTTGAATGAGGCGGTCGGCAAGCGTACTTTTGCCGTGGTCGACGTGGGCAATGATCGAAAAATTGCGTATGTTCGGCATTCGAAGCGTGAGGTCCTGCCGGCGCCACTGGGGCCGGTCGAATCGCGGGATTATAGCAGCCCCGGGTGCCTTACCCCGGCCCTAACCGGGCCTAACCGGGCCGCCAGAGTCGTTCGAGCGCCTCTAGATCTAGGTGACCGAAGCACACGGTCTCCCCGGAAAGGTCCACCAGAGGCACTTTCAAGCCGTAGCGACGCTTCAAGATCGGGTCTGAATCCACATCCACGACGAGCACAGGCAGCCCTCGGGCGGCGGCCCAAGGCGTCAATTCGGCCAATAACTCGTCACAAAGCAGACAGGCCTCGCGGCTAAACACCGTCAGCGTCCTCACGGTCGCCGCGGCTCGTGAGGCCGCCCCCCCTTACGGGCCGCCCGCAGCGGCGACAACGGCGAGGGCTGACGCAAATCGATGGGCTGCCCCCCCATGGGCGCCACGGACACGGCCAAAAATTCGACCGTAGCCGCCGGCACTTCCCCGACCGCCGTGACCTGATGGCCGGCCACAAGCCGAGAATAGGCATAGGCAAGACCTAATTTACCCTCGCCCTCAACCACCTGACGCGGTGGCGCCGGCGGCTCTTCAATAAACACCGACACTGTCGCAAGACCATCTGAAATCAGCAGATGCGTTGCCGGCGTGCCCGTACCTGGGAGGTGTTCGATCGAGCGTGAACGAATACTGTAGCCCGGTGGTAGCCGACTCAATGTCCATTCATCGGCGTGCCCAGTCGTGCCGCCGCCCGGCGGCGGTTCGCGCACGACAGCGTAGCGACTGGTATCCACACTCGAGCGAAAAGCGCTATCGGGGATCGCATTGTGTAGATCCAGGGAAGTGAAAACCACTTGTTCTAGTACATGGCCGGCACCATCCGTGAGGTCGGTGCGTAACGGTATGCGCGTGGCTTCGTCAATCCAGAGACGGTAGCCAAAACGATAACCGTCTCGTGGCTGCACCTCCACCACCCGCGCAAGCCGCCCAAGAACGTGCGCACTGCCTGCGAATTCAACTTGATACTGATCTGCCACATCCGCCGCAAAAGTGGGCACTGAACCCAATAGCGAGCCGGCAGCCGGCGCAGCCTCGATCAACACGACGCCGCGATCCGACAGGATCACTTGCATCTCGTCGTCATGGCGCACCACTTCACGATGCGCTGTTCCTAAACTGATCAACCGTTCGGCGACATGGCCTTCGCTAACTCGATGCAGAATGCGCAATTTTTCTACCGGGCCATTACCCAAATGCAAAAAATCGCCCGCGTAAGACTGCTCCGCCAGCGCCTCGCTCATGTCCGCCAGCCAACGGCGCGCCTCCACATCGGCGCGGGCCGCAGCCATGACACCGAGCAGCCCTAAGACGCCAGCGAAACGCAGCCCGCGTGCGCCCGGTACATTCATGGCCGTACAACGTCCTCAGGGGTGGGGTCTGACAGCAGATGAATCAACGCATCGCGCTCTCCAAGCGTTCCGCTCATCCGCGCATGGGCAGCCACATAGTTAGCCAGCGTCGCCCCGCTAATCTGGCGCAGTTGGGCGGGCGCAGCCATTGGCGTGACATAACTGGCAGGCTCAACGCTCGCCCTCAGCAAAGATGCAGTCGCCATTACACGGGACGCGGCGCGCTCAACGGAAACGGTCGTCGTAGGCGGCACGTGAACGGCAGCGACTAAGTCGACACGACCTGGCTCTTTAGCAATCAAGACCACCGCCAGCGCACCGACCGCTGCGGCAACGCCTAATCCGGCCACCGGGCGTAGGAAACGGGCCATCAACTGCCGCGGCCGCAAGCGCTCTATAACCGGCAATACCAGAGGCTCCGCCGCCACAACAGCACTCAGACGCTGCCCAAAATCTGCCGAAAGTCCGGCCCGCTCACCGCGCAATACATCCCCCATGGCGCGATAGCGCGCCAAACGCCGCGCAAGCGCCGGTTCGCGCTCAATGCGTTTCAACAGCAACGCGGTTTCTTCAGGTGGCAATTCTCCATCGCTGAGCGCAGACAACTGCTCATTAAGTAGGTCTGTCATGACCATTCCTTACCGCAAACATTGGAAAAGCCTAGGGTCATCTCACAGATCCTCGCGGCCAAGGCCGCCGGCGAATATCGGTCGCAAACGGTGATCGATTGCCTCACGCGCACGAAAGATTCGAGAGCGAACGGTGCCAACCGGGCAGCCCATTGACTCGGCAATCTCCTCATAGGAGAGCCCGTCGATCTCACGCAAAACAATGGCCGTGCGCAAGTCTTCCGGCAGATCGGCCATCGCACGATTAACCGTCTCGCGGATCTCTTCGGTGAGTAGCAATTGTTCCGGCGTCTCCCCGTCGGTCAATCGCGCTTCCAGATCGCCCTGTTCGGGATCCTGCACGTCGATACCGTAGTTTATCGGCCGTCTCTTGCTAGCCACGAGTGCGTTCTTCGCTGTGTTGATCGCGATCCGGTAGATCCAGGTATAAAAAGCGCTATCGCCCCTAAACGACCCGATCGCCCGAAAGGCCTTGATGAATGCCTCCTGACAGACGTCCTCCGCCTCCATGGGATCACGGACATAGCGCAAGACGAGTTTCAGGACCTTCTGCTGATACCGCAGCACCAGCACGTCGAACGCCGAACGCTCGCCCCGTTGAACCCGTTGGACTAACGCGAGATCACTTTGTTCTGGCGTCAAGTCTGAGGCTCCCCGGACGCCGGTCGGCCGTCCTTAGCCTGATTGACCACGGCAGACCCATTAAGTTCAGTCGACCCGGTCAGGATATCCGCCAAGCGTTCAAAGGCGGCGGTCTCGGACACCGCCCGACGCAGACACAAGTCATAAATTTCCGGGTCAGGCAGCTCAAGAAAGGCCTCAAACGCCGCTTGCTCAACCGGCGTAGCGCTCGGCCAACGCTCGCTCAAATAACGACCGAGCAAGACATCCAGCTCTCTCATGCCCCGACGACAGCGCCACTTCAGCCGATTTGGGGCGCGATCCGTCAGCACGGTCAAACCGTGCGTTCGACGAGAATCTTCTTGATCTCTGCAATAGCCTTGGCGGGATTGAGGTCCTTCGGGCAGGCCTCTGTGCAGTTCATGATCGTATGGCAGCGGTACAGCTTGAATGAATCCTGCAAGAATTCGAGTCGCTCACCGGTAGCATCGTCACGGGAATCAATAATCCACCGGTAGGAAGCCAACAGAGCAGCAGGTCCGAGATAACGGTCAGAATTCCACCAATAGCTGGGACAACTGGTCGAGCAACACGCGCAGAGAATACAGGCAGACGGGCCGTCAATCTTCTCTTGATCTTCCTTGCTCTGCAGCCGCTCCTGATCAGGCGGCGCCGGCGTGCGCGTCTGCAACCATGGCTGCACCGATGCGTACTGCGCATAGAAGTTGGTCAGGTCGGGCACCAAATCTTTCACAACGGGCATATGCGGCAACGGAAAGATGTTTACGTCCTTCTTCACGTCTGAAATAGACTTGGTACACGCGAGCGTGTTCTTGCCGTCAATGTTCATCGCGCAACTACCGCAGATACCCTCGCGGCAGGAGCGACGGAACGTCAGGGTTGGATCCACCTCATTCTTGATCTTAAGCAATGCATCCAAAACCATCGGACCGCAGCGATCCAAATCGATCTCATAGCGATCAACCCGCGGTTTATCACCGGAATCGGGATCGTAACGATAAACCTTGAAGGTCTTAATCCGCACCGCAGACGGAGCGGGATAATAATTTCCCGGGACTTCGTTGTACCGGGAGTTTGCAGGGAGCTTGAATTCAGCCATTCGGGTGTCTCGCTCGCAATCAGTAGGTCCGCGCTTTCGGCGGAATAGGCTCAACATCAGTCGTCAGTGTGTTCATGTGCACTGGACGGTAATCGATACGCACCGCGCCATTACTATCGACCCAGGCTAGAGTGTGTTTCTGCCACTCGACATCATCTCGATTCGGAAAGTCCTCGCGCGCGTGAGCGCCTCGACTCTCCGTTCGGTTAGCAGCCGACTGGATGGTCGCCGTTGCCTGCAAGAGCAGGTTTTCTAGCTCCATCGTTTCAACCAAGTCCGTATTCCAAATCAGGGAGCGATCGGTGATACCCACGTCCCCAAAAGAGGAAAACGTGGCTGCCAATTTGGTGCAACCTTGGTCGAGCGATTCGCCGGTACGGAATACCGCAGCGTCCAGCTGCATAATTTTCTGCATCTCGCTGCGCACTTCCGCCGTCCGGCGTGGGCCCTTGGAATGACGCAATCGATCAAGCCGCGCGACGATGGCCTCGGACGAGTCTTGGGGCAACGGCGCGTGTGGTGTGTCAGGTTTGACTACTTCAGCCGCCCGGCGAGCTGCTGCGCGACCGAAAACGACCAGATCAAGCAGCGAATTTGAACCCAGTCGATTCGCACCATGCACAGAGACGCATGCCGCCTCCCCAACCGCAAACAGCCCAGCAACGACCTCGTCGGGATTGCCACCTTTTAGCGTCACTACCTCACCGTGCACGTTGGTCGGCACTCCACCCATGTTGTAGTGCACCGTCGGCAGCACCGGAATCGGCGCCTTCGAAACGTCAACACCAGCAAAGATGCGTGCGGTCTCCGCAATACCAGGCAGTCGCTCTTGAATGACTGCCGAACCGAGATGCTCAAGGTGCAGATGGATGTGATCGGCCTGCTCACCCACGCCACGGCCTTCCCGAATTTCAACTGTCATGGAGCGCGACACGACGTCGCGGCTCGCCAGATCCTTCGCATTGGGTGCATAACGCTCCATAAAGCGCTCGCCACGCGAATTGGTCAAATAACCGCCCTCGCCTCGTGACCCTTCGGTGATCAGGCAGCCAGAACCATAGATGCCGGTCGGGTGGAACTGAACGAACTCCATGTCCTGCAATGGCAAGCCTGCACGGGCCACCATGCCACCACCATCACCGGTGCAGGTGTGCGCAGAGGTACAGGAAAAGTAGGCTCGACCATAACCGCCGGTAGCCAGAATGACTGCATGGGAGCGAAAGCGATGCAACTGCCCAGTCGCCATGTCTAACGCGATGACGCCACGACAGGCGCCATTTTCCATGATCAGATCGATTGCAAAATATTCAATAAAGAAGGTCGCATCGTGCTTGAGCGACTGCTGATACAGCGTATGCAGCATAGCGTGTCCGGTCCGGTCAGCCGCCGCGCAAGTCCGCTGGGCGATGCCCTTGCCGTATTCGGTGGTCATACCGCCGAAAGGACGCTGATAAATACGGCCATCCTGCGTACGCGAGAAGGGCACACCGTAATGCTCCAACTCGATGACAGCGCTCGGCGCCTCTTTGGTCATGTACTCGATGGCGTCTTGATCACCCAACCAATCCGATCCCTTGATCGTATCGTAGAAGTGGTAGCGCCAATTGTCGCCATCACCCATATTGCCCAATGCCGCCGAAATGCCTCCCTGCGCGGCCACCGTATGACTGCGAGTCGGAAAAACCTTCGTGACCCCAGCAACTTTTAGCCCCGATTCAGCGAGACCAAAAATCGCGCGCAACCCGGCGCCGCCTGCACCAACGACGACAACATCATAGGTGTGATCAACAAATTGATAGTCGCTCATACGGCGCTCCAGATTGCGAGCCGTAGCACCGCGATAATGCCCGCCACAGCGAAGGCAACGTGTAAAAACTGCAGCACTAGCAGTGCGAGGATCTTCTTACCCTTGGCAGGAACGTAGTCCTCGATCACAACCGTCACACCCGAATAGGCATGATGGAAGGCAGCAAGCAGGAACAAAATGGTGACCACGGCGTTAGCGGGACGTGCCATCGCCGCATGTGCTGAGGCATACGAAAAGTCGGGCATGGTTAGTAGCGAAACAACCAACCAGGGCCCTAGCACCGCTAGCGCGACCGAGGTGATGCGCTGGGAAATCCAGTGTTGCGTGCCACTATGGGAACCCTGCCCTAACACGCGACCGAGTGGAGACTTAAAGCTCACGAGCGCCCTCCGCAGCAAAACATGACGGCCAGGCTCGCGGCGCTCAACAGTGCAATCACAACAAGCGCAATTTTGGCGCTGCGCCGTGCCTGCGCTTTATCCAGTCCATAGCCTGCATCCCAACACAGGTGACGAATCCCCGTGGTGAAGTGATACCAAAAGCCAGTCACCGCGGCGGCCAAGACCAGCTTACCGACAACCGATCCTAGTACCGTAGTCATGCAAGCGTAAGCGACTGGGCCGGCACTTAAGGCCCATAACCACGCAACGAAGCCCAGCAAAGCCAGCACCAGCGCGCACCCGGTGGCGCGATGCAGGATGGACAACAGCATGGTGTACTCCAGTTTGTACACTTGGAGGTGCGGCGATAGCGGCCGTTCGCGTGCGCTCATGCAAAAAATTCCTTTGCGCGTTGCGGAGACTGCCCCCGACACGACGCGCACTGTAGTGCTTAAAAATCGATACAGCGACCAGCGCGCTCCCAATCACCAAACCGCGTTGGCTCGGGCCCCGAACGCCCGCCAATCTCGGCCTGCGGCTCCAAAGGCGGCGCTAGCGCAATGGGCGCGCCGACCGCGTCCGCGACCGCTATGGGCGGCCTACCACCTACCACCAACGAATTTTTGTCCAACGACGGCATAGGGCTAAGTTTGCCACACCTAGCGCACCGCAACAAATGGCATAAGTATCTGATTGATCTGTCGTATACGCCATTTGGCTTGCCTTTTCTGTATTCTCTGGCATCACTCAAAAATAGCAGTCCGATGACCCCCCCCCTTTTATCGCCTCCACCCGCCGGCACCTTGGTGACGCTCGCTGTAATGGGCCCGGACGCCCGGCGTTTTTTACAAGGCCAGTGCACCCAAGACGTTCTGACGCTGCCCGCTGGGGCCTCGACGCGCGCCGCCATCCTGACCCCGCAGGGGCGCATCTTCGCCTTGGCTTGGGTGCGTGGCGTCGAAGAAGGCCTGCGCCTACTGCTCCCAGCCGACCTCGCCGACCGCCTACGCGCACACCTGCTGCGCTACCTGCTGCGATCCAAGGTGGAACTGTCGTTGACGCCCACCCTAGAGACCGACCTAGAGGGGCCGCACGCAGTCCGCCTAGCCAGCAACTGCGCAGACTGGCGCCTCGCGGGTATCCGCGCCGGCGAACCTGAAGTCAGCGCCGCCACGGCGTCGGAATGGATTCCCCAGATGCTGAACCTCGACCTACTCGGCGCGATCAGCTTCCAAAAGGGCTGCTACACGGGGCAAGAAATCGTGGCCCGTACGCAGCATCTCGGCCGCATCAAGCGGCGTCTGTGCCGATACCGTCTCGATGGACCGGCCCCAGAAGCGCTAGACACGCTGCTGGCGGATGGCGTCAAGGTCGGTGAGGTCGTGGTCGCAGCTGCCGATGGTCCTGCGGCAGAGTGTCTCGCCGTGGTCGGCCTCGAATCACGCCACCGCACGCTGACGCTGCTCGACGGGCGCCTCTGCACGCCCGAAGCCCTACCCTACGCCGTGCCTTGAGCCCTCAGGTCTCCGGTTTCATCTGCGGAAATAGCAGCACATCTCGAATCGAAGCCGCGTCGGTGTACAACATCACCAACCGGTCGATGCCCACACCGAGACCGGCGGTCGGCGGCAGCCCGTATTCCAATGCACGCACGTAGTCTGCGTCGAAATACATAGCCTCCTCATCACCGGCATCCTTCCGATCCACTTGTGCACGGAACCGGGCCGCCTGATCCTCTGCATCGTTCAACTCAGAGAACCCATTCGCCAACTCACGCCCACCAACGAAAAACTCAAAGCGGTCCGTAATAAACGGATCGGCATCATTGCAGCGCGACAGCGGCGATACTTCCGTTGGATAGGCATAGACGAAGGTCGGTTGTACGAGAGTCTGCTCACCGGTCTGATCAAAGATCTCGATCTGTAGTTTGCCGGCGCCATCACCGGGCGCGTACCCCGCACCCAACCCATCGAGCACCGCGCGCAGATAGCCCACATCCCGCAGCCTCCCACGCTCGAGCGTCGGGTTGCACTCCATGATGATGTCTTCGACAGAAATCCGCCGAAACGGCCCGGAGAGGTCAATCGTTGTGCCTTGGTAGACAACCTGACGCGTCCCGAGAACCGCATCCGCGATACCCATGAATAAGCGCTCCACCAGATCCATAAGTTCGTGGTAATCCGCATAGGCCCAGTACAACTCGAGCATGGTGAATTCGGGATTGTGTCGGGTTGACAACCCCTCATTGCGGAAATTGCGGTTAATCTCATAAACCCGTTCAAAGCCACCCACGACCAGTCGTTTGAGGTACAACTCCGGCGCAATCCGCAGATACATTTCCATATCCAGCGCGTTGTGATGCGTAACGAACGGCCGAGCAACCGCGCCACCTGGGATCGGCTGCATCATCGGCGTCTCCACCTCCATGAAGTTCGCTGTATCGAGAAAGCTACGGATGTAACGGATGATCTGCGTGCGTGTCTCGAAGGTCTTGCGACTGACGGGATTAACAATGAGATCGACGTAGCGCATGCGATAACGCGCTTCCGTATCGGTAAGGCCATGCCACTTGTCCGGCAACGGGCGCAGGGACTTCGTTAGCAAACGCAATTCGTCCGCCTTGACGGATAACTCACCCGTGCGCGTGCGCATCAGCAGACCCGATGCGCCGACGATATCACCCACATCCCAACCCTTGAATGCGCTGTAAACCTCACCCAACAGGTTGCCCTGCAAATACAGCTGAATTTCCCCAGAACCATCTACTAAGCGCACAAAACTAGACTTGCCCATATCACGCTTGGCAAGCATGCGACCGGCGACACGGACCCGCATTGGATTGGCGTCGAACCACTCGGGTGGTTTCTCGCCAAAGGTCGCTTGCAAATCGCTCGCATGCGCGTCGCGGCGAAAGTCATTCGGGAAGGGATTTCCCTGCGCACGCAACGCGGCCAGTTTCTGGCGACGCTCGGCCATTAGTTTGTTGTCATCAACCGGCAACGCGGTCGTCTCGTTTTCGCTCATGCTCAGAGCCCCTGCTTCAGACTGGCTTCCATGAAAGGATCAAGTCCGCCATCAAGCACGGACGTGGTATTGCCTATTTCAATGTTTGTACGCAGATCCTTGATGCGCGCCTGATCGAGCACATAAGAACGAATCTGATTACCCCATGACACATCAGACTTGGAATCCTCCAGCACCTTTGCTGCCGCATTTCGTTTGTTGAATTCCAACTCATAAAGCTTGGCTTTCAGCATCTTCATCGCCGAAGATCGGTTCTTATGTTGACTACGCTCACTCTGGCAGGCAACCACAATCCCCGTTGGCATATGCCGGATGCGGATCGCTGACTCAGTCTTGTTGACGTGCTGACCGCCGGCGCCACTGGCGCGGAAAGTGTCTGCCTCAAGATCCGCCGGATTGATGTCGATGTTGATATCGTCATCTACTTCCGGAGATACGAATACCGATGCAAACGAGGTATGACGACGATTGCCAGAATCAAACGGCGACTTGCGGACGAGTCGGTGCACCCCGGTTTCAGTGCGTAGCCAGCCGTAGGCGAATGGTCCGTCAATCTTGATCGAGCAACCTTTGATTCCGGCCACTTCGCCGTCACTTTGATCAAGAATCTCGTATTTGAAACCGTGCTGATCAGACCATTTGCAATACATGCGCAACAACATCGAGGCCCAGTCCTGCGCCTCCGTGCCCCCGGCACCTGCTTGTATATCGAGGAAGGCGTTGCTTGGGTCCATTTGGCCCGGAAACATACGCTGGAACTCTAATTCCTTTACCCCGCGTTCCAAAGTATTTGCGTCGGCCTCGACGCCTTCGATGGCAGAGACTTCCGCCTCCATCTCCGCCAGTTCTAGAAGTTCCAGCGCGCCTTCGATACCATCTCGCACGCGGTCTAGGCGGGTAGTTAGCGATTCAAGTAGGGCACGTTCTTTACCGAGTGCTTGCGCTTTCTCCGGAACTCCCCAAATTTTTGGATCTTCCAGCTCCCGATTTACCTCAGCCAATCGCTCGCTCTTGCGATCGTACTCAAAGATACCCCCTTAAGGATTCGAGGCGTTCCCCGAGGTCCTTGAGTAGGCGGCGAATCGGACCCGACAGTTGGGAGATATCGACAGTCATATGCAGCTAGACCCGTAAATTCAAGCGGTCAATCATAGCATGCGAGCCGTCTCGATCGCCTCGAGGTGCTCGACCAGCAACTGCGGCCGGCGCAACCCCTGCCACTCGTTTACCTCGAGGCGATAGACCGCGCGAATGGTCGAATCCCGCGCCGGCTGGTGCGCGCCTGGTTTGATCACCCAACCGAAGGCAATGGCCTCGATCGGCGGTGTCCGCGGCCCGCCCACGAGCGTCATCTTCAGATGGAGCTCCTTGAGAATTTTCACGTCCCTGACGCGGAACTCCCCGTCAAATTGCGGCTCCGGAAACCCAGAACCAAAGGGACCCGCGGCGCGCAGGCGATCAGCCGTCCCCACGTTCAGATCATCGGCCGGCAGCTCCCCATCCGTCCAAATAGCGCCCTCTAACTGACCGGGCTCTGCCCTACGCGCCACTTCCTGTTCAAAAACAGCACCGAAATGCGCTACCCGTTCCGGCCGTAGGGACAGGCCAGCCGCCATCGCATGGCCACCAAACCGTTCAATGAGCCCCGGATAAGCGGTCGAGACGGCCTCGAGCGCATCGCGGATGTGGATGCCCGCAACGGAGCGGGCAGAGCCGCGCAAGAGCCCATCCTCAGCCGGCGCAAACACCACCACCGGTCGATGCACAAGGTCCTTGATACGGCCGGCCACCAGCCCCACGACCCCTTGGTGCCATTGTGCGTCGTAGAGGGTCAGCGCGGCCGGCGGCGCCACCCCAGGTTCGTGCAGATGCAACCGCTCAACGATTGATAACGCCTCCGCTTGCGTTGTCGCCTCAATCACCCGCCGTTCGCGATTAATGCCATCGAGTTGTTGGGCCAATACCGTGGCTTGCGCCATATCGTCAGCCAGTAGGCATTCAATACCGATCCGCATGTCCTTGAGCCGCCCCGCCGCGTTCAAGCGCGGCCCAACCAAAAACCCTAGATCCGCCGGACTGGCGGATACCAAAGTCCGGCCCGCTTGTGCGGCCAAAGCCTGAATACCCGGCACACACCGACCCTGCCGTATCCGGCGCAAGCCTTGCTCAACCAAAATTCGATTATTGCGATCGAGTGGTACCACATCAGCCACAGTGCCCAACGCGACCAGATCCAAAAACTGGGCGACCAGTGCCGCAGGCTGCCCCAACTGTCGCGCTAGCGCCGTCAGGACGTAGAAGGCCACGCCCACCCCTGCCAATGCCGGGCTCGCAAATCTGCTGCCATCGAGATTGGGATTCACAATGACATTGGCGTCGGGCAGCACGCGACCGGGTAGATGATGATCGGTGACTAGCACATCAATGCCCGCAGCCCGGACCGCCGCCACGCCCTCCAGGCTCGACACGCCGTTGTCGACCGTAATGATCAAGGCTGGGGCTTGCGCGATGGCCACAGCGGCGATCCCTGGCGTCAGTCCATAACCGAACTTGGATCGATCCGGCACCAAGTAACCTACGGCCTGATGTCCTAGTGCCCGCAACACACGGATGACCAGAGCCGTTGCGGTGGCGCCATCCGCGTCATAGTCGCCGACCACCAGAATGTCGCCATGCGACTGCATATGCCGCGCGATGAGGTCCGCACCGGCGTCTACCGCGTCGAGCGTCGAGACACGCGAAAGGTGCTGTATGCCGTAATCGGCAACTTCCTCAACGCTTTTAACGCCTCGCGCCGCGTAAATACGCGCCAGCAGTGGATCGAAGTGCGCGCCAAAGTCGACCGATGGAATCGATCGTCTGCGTATAGCGCGGATCAAGAGAATT
>CAIVRI010000094.1 GCA_903908265.1 uncultured Pseudomonadota bacterium | reverse complement strand
TACTCACGTAGCGTCGGATCGCCCACCCGGATCGCCTCTGCTGCGGCTACAAGACGGTCCTGCAAGTCCTGCGCTACCTCTGATGCGACATAGACACGCGATGCGGCCGAGCACTTTTGCCCACTCAGGCCGAAGGCAGAGCGCGCGATTCCCGTCGCTGCGCGATCCAGATCGGCATTCGCCGTAACGATCACGGCATTTTTTCCACCCATCTCAGTAATACAGGGACGGACCCAAGGTCCGGCCGCCATGCGGCGACTTAATTCCATGCCGACACGATAGGAACCCGTAAAAGTAATACCGGCAATCCGCGCATCATCGACCAGCGCATTTCCGACGTCTTCACCAGAACCTGCCACGAAGTTAAACACTCCCGGCGGGTATCCGGCGTCACGGATCAATTCAGCCAGTAGACGCACTGCCCAAGGCGTATCGCTCGCTCCCTTCGCCACCACCGTGTTGCCGGTTAACAGGGCCGCAGCCGTCGGGCCCGCCGCCAGTGCCAAAGGAAAATTGAAGGGGGCAACCACTGCCCAGACGCCATGGGGTTTGAGGACACTGCGATTGTGCGAACGCCAGTCCGTCAGAGGATCATCCGGCAGCACCCGATCGTAATAATCACAGCGCGTATATTCATCCGCATAACCACGGAAAAAATCAGCGACTTCGGCCGCTTCCGCCAGCGCCTCCAGGCGGTTCTTCCCGACCTCCAGCGACAACACCGCCGCGAGATCGTAGACCCGCTCATCGATCAGGTCTGCGACTCGATACGACAAGCGGACGCGCTCAGCCGGTGAGAGCGCGCGCCACGTCGGAAAAGCGCGCGCCGCCGCATCGACTGCAGCACGGACCTGCGCCACATCGGCGGTAGCAAAGTTACCCAGATGGGCGCCGTCGATCGGCGAGTGCTTGGCGATAATGCCTGCACCGACCACATCAACGCCGTCGATATACAGTGGGTGGGTCGCACCAAGCGCCGCGCGCACACGGGCAACTGCCGCTTCGAAACGCTCGTGCATTTCGGCGGGTGGATTAAACATTGTCGAATATGTCAGTTTAAAACTCATGACCAATCAGACTCCGCAAGCAGACGATCGAGCAAGTCGACCGCATCAGTGAGATCACGTTCCGCAATGACCAGCGGCGGCGCCAAGAGGATCAAATTACCGCGCACAGCCAGAGAGACGCCCGCCTCGAGTGCGCGTGCAACCAAGGTGCGCAGCGGCAGCGACGTCATCGGCCAAGGCGCATGCACTGCGCGCGTCGCGCGATCGCGTACCAACTCGATAACGGCAAACAGGCCATCGCCACCGCGAACATCCCCGATCACGGCGTGGCGCGTTTTAAGCTCCAAGAGGCGCTCGTAGAGTGCAGCACCCAGCCGTTTGGAGCGCTCGATCAGGCCACCCTCTTCATAGGCGGCCAACGCGGCAATTCCCGCTGCACAGGCCAATGGGTGACCACAGTACGTGAGGCCGGTATAGAGCATTTCGTGTTCGAGGCGGCCAGCCACCTCTGCCGACAGCACGACCGCGCCTAGCGGCATATGCGCCCCCGTGAGACCTTTGGCCAAGGTCATCAGGTCAGGACGGCCTGCCTCTCCATAACGCTGCCAGGCGAACCACTCGCCGCAACGCCCAAATCCGCTCATCACCTCATCGGCGATGAGGTAGACGCTACGAGTGCGGGTTTCCTCACGTAGTCGCGGCCAGAAGTTCGCAGGCGCCACAATGCCGTTGGTGCCCGCATTGGGCTCCATAAGTACCGCCACGACGGCCTCATTTGCCTCCCCATCGATGGCTGCAGCGACGGCCTGCACAGCCGCCTCGGCACAGTCCGCCGCATGCTCTGTGCCAAACGGGCAGCGGTAGGCGTACGGGGGCGGCACACGCACAACGCCAAACGAGGCGGCATCCACCTGCGTCTGCGTGCGGGTATCGCCTGAAAGGGCCATGGTGGCGTAGCTGGCGCCATGGTAGGAACGGTCCCGGGCCACTACACGGCCCTGCGGCAAGCCGCGCGCCTGGCGCGCAAACTTGACCGCGTGCTCATTGGCATCAGCGCCGCCTAGGGAGAAGAAAACACGCCCCCCCGCAAAGCCGGACAGTTCCAACAAACGTCGCGCAAGCGCCGCGCGCGGCTCGGCGCCCCACGCAGCGGTCACGAAACACAATTTCTCCGCTTGGTCTCGAATAGCCCGCACGATGCGCGGATGCTGATGGCCCAAGTTCATGCACTCGGCCAAACTGCTCATATCCAGGTAGCGCCGGCCTGCCGAATCAATGAAGTAAGCGCCCTCGCCCCCAACGATCGTGGGTGCATCCCAGTCTGCCTGGACGCACCAACTGTGTAATACGTCGCGACGCTCGGTCGTCATGATTGCGCTGTGCGCCCCTGCAAGAGAAACGACGCTATTGTCACCGGCCACTGCCAGCCGCTCAAGTCGTGACTAGCCGCTATCGTTCGGCGCCCAGTCACGTCGGTCGCCACGCCAACAACACGCTGACGACGCTTTCCAATACTGCAACAAGTGCGGCAGCCCGGGCCGGCGCCCAATCGACCGATTCCGCATGCAGATAGGCCAACTGGCCAATTTCCAGCTGAACGGTATGCACAGGCCCGGCAACGCGCCCGTAATGCCGCGTGATATAGCCGCCCTTGAAGCGCCCATTCAGTACAGCGGTAAATTGCCCCGTGCTGGCGGCCACAAGCACAGCCTGGCCAAGGCCGGGGCCACAACTGCCACCATCATGCGTACCCACGTTAAGATCCGGCAGACGGCCCTCAAACAGTCTCGGCACGTGGCTTGCTATGGAATGTGCATCGAGCAGTACCGCGTAGCCATGCTGTGCCACCGTACGATCGAGCAACTCCCGTAAGCGTCGGTGGTAGGGACGCCAGTACAAGTCACACCGACGTGCAATCTCCAAGGCATCCGGTGGCTGGCCCAGATAAAGCGACTCGCCACCGAAGGTGGCCGACGGGCATAAGCCAGTCGAGACTTGCCCGGGATAGAGCGCCGCATCATCGGGTGGACGGTTGAGGTCGACCACATAGCGTGACAGCGTCGGCTCAACCCAAGAAACCCCCTGTTCCTTCGCGAATGCGTACAGTTTCTCGACGTGCCAATCCGTATCCGGCACCGCGCGCCCACGCTCCGTCATCCCGACGGCCAGATCGGCCGGCAGGCCCGTGCCAACATGCGGAAAACTGATGACGAGCGGGGCCGAGCCCTCGGATGAATGAATCATCGACCCAGCATAGGCAGGTCGAGACCCTGCTCCCGCGCGCAATCAATGGCCTCGCCATACCCCGCATCCGCATGACGCATCACGCCGGTGCCCGGATCGTTCCAGAGCACACGACCCACACGCCGCGCTGCGGCTTCAGAACCGTCACACACGATGACGACACCCGAGTGTTGCGAAAATCCCATACCGACGCCGCCACCATGATGCAAGGAAACCCACGTCGCGCCACCTGCCGTATTCAATAGCGCGTTGAGCAACGGCCAGTCCGAGACCGCATCCGAACCATCCTGCATGGACTCGGTTTCACGGTTGGGGCTGGCCACCGACCCGGAATCCAGATGATCTCGGCCAATAACAATCGGCGCCTTCAGCTCACCCTTCGCGACCATCTCATTAAAGGCCAACCCCAAACGGTGACGCTGCCCAAGTCCGACCCAACAGATGCGGGCGGGCAGACCCTGAAATTTGATCCGCTGCGCGGCCATATCGAGCCAACGGTGCAGGTGTGGATCATCAGGGATGAGTTCTTTAACTTTTGCATCCGTTTTGGCAATGTCCTCCGGGTCGCCCGACAAGGCTACCCACCGGAAGGGACCAATACCCCGACAGAACAGCGGTCGAATGTAGGCGGGCACAAAGCCTGGGAATGCAAAGGCATCCTTGCACCCCTCCTCCAGCGCCACCTGGCGAATGTTGTTGCCATAATCAACCGTCGGGATACCCAGACGATGAAACGCCAGCATGGCTTCGACATGCACTTTCATCGACGCACGCGCGGCCCTCTTCACTTCATCAGGCGCCGAAAGCCGCTTCGCTTCCCACTGTTCTACCGTCCAACCCGCCGGCAGATAACCATTGACAGGATCATGGGCGGAAGTTTGGTCCGTGACCGCATCGGGGCGAACGCCGCGTCGCAGCAGTTCGGGGAGAATCTCCGCCGCATTGCCGCAGAGCGCTACGGAAAGCGCGCGCTTTTCTTGCGTTGCCTTCCCGATAATCGCCAACGCCTCGTCAAGATCCTTCGCTTCGACATCGATATAGCCAGTCCGCAAGCGCATCGCGATACGACTCTTCTGGCATTCGATCGCGAGCATCGAGGCGCCAGCCATGGTGGCTGCCAGTGGCTGCGCGCCACCCATGCCACCAAGACCTGCCGTGAGGAACCATCGCCCGGCAAGGCTGCCACCAAAATGCTGGCGGCCCATCTCCGCGAAGGTCTCGAAAGTCCCCTGCACGATGCCTTGGCTACCGATATAGATCCATGACCCTGCCGTCATCTGGCCGTACATCATGAGCCCCTTACGATCGAGCTCGTTGAAGTGTTCCCAGTTGGCCCAATGCGGCACCAGGTTCGAATTGGCGATCAGCACACGCGGAGCGTCGACATGCGTTGGGAATACACCGACCGGCTTGCCGGACTGCACGAGCAAGGTCTCGTCGTCGCGTAAACGCTTTAGCACCTCGACAATCTTGTCGAAACATTCCCAATTTCTAGCGGCACGACCGATACCGCCGTAGACCACCAGTTCCTCAGGCCGTTCCGCGACATCCGGATCGAGGTTATTACACAACATACGGAGCGGCGCTTCCGTGAGCCAGGAGCGGGCCTCAAGAGTGGTGCCAGTACGTGCACGGATTACGCGGGAAGGATCCTTGCGGTTTAGAGTCATCGTCATTTCTCCGTGAATGCTCAAAGACAATCAATTAAATATCGTAAATACCGCGCAGTTCAAAACGACTGCCGGCATGATGGAGGCGTGCGAAAGATGCGGGCTGCCCACGAGACCAGGTGGTGCGCTCAATGAGCAACACCGGCTCACCGAGCGACATCTGCAGCAAGGCATCGATACCCACTTCGGCGCCGATCGCGCGTACGACTTGTTGCACACGCTCGAGGGGTGCAACCTGCATGAGATGCTCATGCGGCGTGGTTACTGTAAAATCAAGGTCCAGGTAATCGGGCGCCACTGTAGGATTGACCCAACGATCCTCTACTTCGAGCGGGCGATCGTTGTCCATATGGACGATCACACTGTGGTAGAGCGGTCGGCGCGCCACGTCACGGCCAAAGTGTGCCGCGATGACTGCCGGTGCCTGCGCCGATTCGGCCCGAATCGGCACCGCACGATGCATGTGGCCACGAGCACGAATATCCGCTGCAACATTGCGAATCTCGAGTGGATTACCGGCCGCAGGGAGATCGGCAACAAAAGTTCCAGAGCCTGCCACGCGCGACAACACGCCTGCGACCACCAATTCACGCAGCGCGCGGTTTGCCGTCATGCGCGACACGCCCAATTCACGCACCAATTCATGTTCAGACAAGACACGCGCACCCGGCCTCCACGCACCGGACCGAATACGATCAGTGACGTATGACTTCACTCGCTCGTACAGGGGTTGAGCGCTCACGCGACTCCCTGTGATTTCAGATGGGTCAGGCTGGCCCGGTAGGCCGCATCGATGGCGCTACGCGCACGATGACGGCCTGCCTCGACGAGGTGTTCGCCGCCGACCCACACGTCAGAGATCGCACCGGGTCGCGGCGCAAAGACGAACGCGTCGATCAGCGCCATCGGCGCGGTGCCGGCGAACTCAGGCCGGTCGGTATCGATCCGCACGAGGTCCGCCGGCGCACCCACTGTTAACCCCGACGCGGGATATCCAAGCGCAGTTGCACCACCCACCACGGCGGCTTGCCACAAAGCAGATCCCACATGCGGCTGCTGGCTGTGACCGCAAAGTACGCGCCGTTGCCGCTGCATGCGTACGTTGTATTCCGCAAGGCGTAGTTCCTCGCGTGGGTCTACCGACACATGACTATCGGAACCGATGCCCAACGCACCGCCGAGCGCAAGGTAATCATCGATTGGGAAAACGCCGTCACCGAGGTTGCCTTCCGTCGTCGGGCACAGACCGACGACCGCACCAGACTCGGCCAAACCACGCAACTCGGCACCGTTGACGTGGGTCGCATGGACCAGACACCAGCCTTTATCCACACGACCGGTTTCCAGCAACCATTCCACCGGTCGGCGGCCCGTCGCCTGCAAGCAATCCTCCACTTCGCGCTGCTGCTCAGCCACGTGGATGTGCACCGGTAAGGGATGTGAGCCGCAACGCACCGCATCGACGACCGTCGTCAGCGCCGATGCCGGCACCGCGCGCAGGCTATGCAGCGCCACGCCCGTACGGTTCCGGCTGTCATCATCCGCCTGGAGCGCGTCAACCAATGACAGAAACGCGTCGGTGTCGTGCGCAAAGCGCCGTTGCGATGCGGCAAGTGGGCGCCCATCGAAGTGCCCCTGCTGATACAGGGTCGGCAATAGCAAATGCCGGATCGCGGTCGATCGCGCTGCGCGGCGGATGGCGAACGCAAGACTCGCCGGTGGCGTATAGCATCGACCATCCGGCTGATGGTGCAAGTAATGAAATTCAGCCACGCCGGTATAACCGGATTCGAGCATTTCTGCATAGACAAACGCTGCAATCGCCTCGACATCCTCGGGACGCAACTGTTCCACAAAGCGATACATGACATCGCGCCAGCCCCAAAACGAGCCTTCGGCCGTCGCTTGCACTTCAGCCGATCCGGCCATTGCCCGCTGGAACGCATGGCCATGCAAATTGGGCATCCCCGGCAGCGCCAATCCACGCCGCATCGGCAGATCAGTCGGCAACCTGCGGTCGACCGAGCGGATGTGGCCATCCGCGCCGACCTCAACCGTCACGTCCTCGGCAATCCCATCCGGCAGTAAGGCCTGTTGGAAACGCAGTCGCATCGTCGCCTCCAACCTGTATATACAGGTCTGATTAGCGCATAATACCGCCATCCGGAATCCTTGCAAGGGGTGCCCTATGTGGGACCAGCTCTTGATCGATGTACAGGCGGCGACCGCCGTTCCAACGGCGGACGGCTTTGGTCTGATTCCTGAGGCCGCCATCGCGATCGCGGGCGATCGCATTGCCTGGGTCGGGTCCGTGAAGGACTTGCCGGCAGAGCCGAGCACGCTCGCCAAGGCCATCCATCGCGGCGGCGGACGGCTCGTGACACCTGGACTCATCGACTGCCATACCCATCTGATTTTTGGCGGAGAACGCTCCCTCGAGTTCGACCTGCGAGCGCAGGGCGTCGACTACGCTACTATCGCGGCACAGGGTGGGGGCATTCGTTCCACGGTGCGCCTGACGCGCGAATTATCGGCGCAGGCCTTGGCCGAGATCGCCCTACCCCGTGCCCGCGCGCTGCTCGCCGATGGCGTCACCACCATCGAGGTGAAGTCAGGTTACGGGCTAGACACGGCCTCTGAACTAAAAATGCTGGAGGCCGCGCGACTGGTCGGTCTCGCACTCGATGTGTCGATCGAGCCGACCCTATTGGCCCTGCATGCGCTCCCACGAGAGCGTGCCGATGACCGCTCCGGCTATGTAGACGAGGTCATCCAGGAACTCTTGCCCGCCGTGGCGGAACGACAGCTCGCCCGAGCCGTCGACGTTTTTTGTGAGCACATTGCCTTCACCGTGCCGGAGTGCGCCCGCGTGCTGCAGGCCGCACGCCAGTTGGGTCTGCACGTCAAAGTGCATGCCGATCAACTCACCGATGGGGGCGGCGCCGCGCTAGCGGCACAATTTGGCGCCCTATCGGCAGACCATCTTGAATTCACCTCCACTGCAGGCGTACAAGCGCTCGCAGCAAGTGGCACGGTTGCAGTACTCCTGCCCGGCGCGTTCCTCATGCTCGGCGAGACGCGCCGCCCTCCGATCGCCGCCCTGCGCGCAGCGGGCGTACCGATGGCCATCGCGACCGACCTAAACCCCGGCAGTTCGCCGCTGAATTCCCTCACGCTGGCAATTACGCTTGCCCGGGCGCAGTTCGGACTGACCGCATCCGAAGGGTTCCTCGGCGTGACCGCGCATGCCGCGCGGGCACTGGGGCTAAGCGACCGGGGTCAGTTGGGGGCCGGTCTGCGGGCAGACCTCGCGCTGTGGAACGTCAACCATCCCCGCGAACTCGGCTATTGGCTGGGCAAACCCAACTGCCACTCGGTCTGGCGTGGTGGCCGCGCGATCGCTTAGCAATACACGCCGCGCTGCAGTAGCATCACGGCTCCGACGAATGAGGCTTCCGATGACGACCCGCACGCTCCGCAAGGATTTCTCTAGCGACAACATCGCAGGCATCGACCCGAGCATCCTCGCCAGCCTCGTGGCTGCGAATGCCGGCACGGTCCACTCCTACGGCGCCGACCCGTACACCGAACGACTACATCAGCAGATGCACGCCCTGTTTGAATGCCCAATGGCCGTACTGCCGGTAGCAACCGGCACCGCCGCCAATGCCATCGCGCTCGCCACACTCGCCAAACCCTATCAGGGTGTCTACTGCCCAAGCACCGGGCACGTCAATACCGACGAATGTGGTGCGCCCGAGTTCTACAGTGGCTGCAAATTGCTCGCGCTACCGACGCCGGATGGCAAGTTAATACCCGGTCAGGTCAGCGCTGCGGTCGCGTTCGCGCACGCGATGGGCGTCCACCACGTCGACCCCGCCGCCGTGACCATCTCACAAGCCACCGAATGGGGCACCATCTACACACCGCCAGAAGTGCGAGCACTGGCCGACGAGGCGCATGGTCTGGGACTCAAACTACACATGGATGGCGCGCGTTTCGCCAATGCGGTAGCGCACCTTGGCTGCACCGCGGCCGACATCACCTGGAAATCCGGCGTGGACCTCTTATCATTCGGCGCGACCAAGAATGGGGCGCTCGCGGCTGAAGCAATCGTTGCCTTCGATCCCACGCTCGCGCGCGACCTGGAGTTCCGCCGCAAGCGCGGCGGCCATCTGTGGTCCAAGATGCGATTTCTGAGCGCCCAACTGTCCGCCTACATCACCGACGAGCGTTGGCTACACAACGCCCGCAACGCCAACGCCGTCGCCGCACGCCTGACCACAGGTCTGGCGACACTGCCCGGCGTGACCGTACTGATGCCGGTCGAAGCCAATGAATTGTTTTTAGCGATGCCTGCAGCGATCATTGCTCGCTTGCGCAGCGCAGGTTACGAATTCTACGACTGGCCAGCGCCGGATAACGTCAGCGAACCAGTCATACGCGTGGTCGCAGCCTACGATATGCAGCTTGCCGATGCCGACGGATTCATCAGCGCCGCGCTCACTTGATCAGGGCAAAGTCAGCCGGCCGTAACGACGCAGCAGGTCCTGCAAGGCTTGATGCGGAATAGCGATCGCGTAGTGGCCATGCTGACCTGTCAAATCTTTGGCGGCGACCATCGCGTTGATAATAGCCTCTTCGGTGGCCTCTACCGCACCCAAGAACACCGGATCAAGATCATCGTTACCAATGAATCGGGCGGTATTTTCCGTCGCGCCCGTCACCCCCTCGGCATTCGCGTTGGAGAAGGCAACGAAAATATCCCCAGAACCGTTGCCCGAGTAAGTGCCGTTGCGCGCAAGACCGAGTGAAGCCCGCCGCGCAACGCGCTTGAGTTGATGGGGCAACAACGGCGCGTCGGTGGCTACGATAATAATGATCGAACCGGTCTCCAGATCGTGCGCATCCTCGGTATAAACCCGATGCTCGCGTAAATGCTGACCGACCGGCACCCCCGCAATGCGTAGCGTATCGCGCAAACCATAGTTGGACTGCACCAATACGCCCACGGTGTAGTGCGTCGGACCAATCTTCACCACACGCGAGGCGGTGCCGATGCCGCATTTAAACTCATGGCAGATCATGCCAGTGCCGCCACCAACATTGCCCTCCGCAACTGCGCCGCCGCGCGCGGAATCGATCGCGTCGGCAACGTGTTCGGGATGCACATGAAATCCATTTACGTCGTTGAGATACCCATCCCAAGTCTCCCCGACTACCGGCAATGACCACCAGTAACCACTATTGTCAGCACCACCCTGTTTAACGCGCCAAGCGATCGCCGCATCGCGGACCACGCCAACGCTGTGTGTGTTGGTCAGAAAAATAGGGCCTTCGAGCATGCCCGACTCATCCAGCCACGTCGTGCCGGTCATCTCACCGTTGCCATTCAACGAAAACCAGCCAGCGAAACTCGGCAGAGACGCCGTTTTCGTGCCGCGCGGCAAGACGGCAGTCACACCGGTACGCACCATATGTTTTGGATCTGTGCCACTAATCAGCGTCGTATGCCCTACGGTCACACCGGCTACGTCGGTGATCGCATTGAGCGGGCCGGGTACGCCATCGAAAGGAATTCCAAGATCACGAGCGCGTGGGCCGGCAGCTGCACTCCCCCAGAGCAGGCAGGTTGCAAGCATCAGGCGAATGAGCATCTCAGATCTCCTGCACCGACTCCGCGGCGGGTTGTTCCGGAATCAGGCCAGCGATTTCCTGTGGGGTCAGGTTGCGCCAGCGCCCGTGCTCCAGGCCTTCTAGCATGATGTTACAAAAGCGCACGCGAACAAGACGACGCACCGTATAACCAAAGACATCGCACATCCGGCGAATCTGTCGGTTGAGCCCCTGCGTTAACACAATACGAAATACGTTTTTCGAAACACGGGTACAGACACAGGGCGCCGTCACCGTTTCTAGTATGGTGACGCCCTGCGACATCTCATGCATAAAATCATCAGTTACCGGACGATCTACAGTCACGAGATACTCTTTCTCATGCTGGTGTTCCCTGCGCAGCAGCAGGTTAACGATATCGCCATCATTCGTCAGCAGGATCAGACCTTCGGAATCTTTATCCAACCGACCGATCGGAAAGACCCGCTCGCGATGCGCAACGAAATCTACAATGTTGTGCTGAACACTACGATTAGTGGTGCACTCTACCCCTATCGGCTTATGCAACGCGATATACACATGTCGGGTGGGAGCGCCTACCTCCTCGCCGTCTACACAGACACGGTCCGTCGGTGTAATACGAGTGCCTAGCGTAGCCACCTGCCCGTTCACTAAGATCCGGCCAGCCTCAATCCACGCATCCGCCTCTCGGCGTGAACACAGACCGCGCTCGCTCAGAAATTTGTTGATCCGCAAGGCAGCATCCTCACTCAACGGAATGCGCCTTCGCCATAGGATTCAGAGGCAAGATTCTCAAAGCGCGTGTACTCACCAAGGAAGGTGAGATGCACCTCGCCGGTCGGGCCATTACGCTGTTTAGTGATGATGATGTCCGCAATACCTTTGCGCGGCGTGGAGGGCTCATATACTTCCTCACGATAAATCATGAGAATGAGATCAGCATCTTGTTCGATAGCACCGGAGTTGTGCGTCACGATGCCATCAGCAAGCCAGCACGCTGGTCCCGGCACAGTGAGATCGTAAACATCCTCCTCGCCGGCGGCCTGCACCGCAACGATACGGTCCCAGAACAAACTCGATACCGATTCGGGCGGAAATGGCGTGCGGTCTGTTTGGTCGACAACCGCATGCCGCGCGGCATCACTAGGCAATTGGTGGTCGGACGAAATGCTGCCGCCCGTAGCGGGACTGCATGCGGCGGTCTGTGCACCGCCATCACCGCGCAGGCCATAGGCCCTGGACTCACCGCCTGCCGCAGCCGCAGGGACTGCTAGTGCAGCGACGCCCACGTCAGCCAGCTTGCTTCGCAGAACACTCGTCAGCTTGGCCGCTGACTCGAGCCGAGGACCGAATGCGCCCACGGCCTCCAAAAATAGACGCTGCTGACGCAGCTCAGCGACATCAACAGAAAAAACGGGTCGGCGCGATCCCGCTAAGGTCGCGTGGATTCGAGCCACGATACCGAGGCGGAGCAGTAACGCCGCCACATCGCGCGCCAAGCCTTCACTGCCCGTCTTGAAATAGATCCGCGTA
>CAIVRI010000093.1 GCA_903908265.1 uncultured Pseudomonadota bacterium | reverse complement strand
TTTCCGGCGGCAGTGCACGCCGTAGTCGTCCATGGCGCTGCCCGTTGCATCGAATACCAAGATGCCGCCTACGCGGAACTGTATGTGCAGCGCTTGCAGTCGGTTGCTGCGGCGGAATCGGCGGCGGTGTTGCCGGTGGTGGCGCGCACGCTGGCCCTGTGGATGTGCTTTGAGGATCCGATTCGGGTCGCGGCCTTGAAGTTGGCGCCCGGTCGGGTCGCGGAGATTCGCCGCCACGTGCGTGCCAAGCCCGGGGAGATCGTGCAGGTGCGGGAGTTCATGCATCCGCGCGTGGAGGAACTAGCCGGGCTACTGCCCAATGCCTGGGGCCGCAAAGTGTTGGCCTCGCGTGGCTTGCGCCACTGGCTGCGGCGTTTCGAGAAGGATCGCATCGTGACCTCGACCTCCATCCGTGGCTATTTGTTGCTGCGCGCGCTGTCGGCCTTGCGGCCGTGGCGACGCGGCATGCTGCGCTACGTCGAGGAGAATCGGCGTTTGCTGCACTGGCTCGAGGCGGTGGTTGCGGCCGCCGCAGCGGGACGCACCGAGCTCGCAGTGGAGCTGGCCGAATGTCAAAGCCTTGTGCGCGGCTACGGCGAGACCATTGAGCGTGGCCATCATCGACTGCAGAAGGTGCTTGCCTTGTCGTCTCGTGCGGCGGCGTATACGGCGCCGAATGTGCGCCAATTACGCCTCGCCGCCGAGCACGACGGCGATGGGGACGGCTTTGAACTGGCATGGGCATCGATCACAGGCGCAGCAGCAACCCCGTAACGCGGGCAGGAGAGACAAGCGACATGGACAAATACCGCAATCAACCGGACGCTGTGCAAGCCTTGGTCCGTGAGGATCAGGTGCATCGGGACGTTTACTTGAGCCCCGAGGTGTTCGCGTTGGAAATGGAGCACTTGTGGCGCAACACCTGGATTTATGTCGGTCACGACAGTCAGGTGCCCACCAGTGGTGACTTCTATACGACCACGGTCGCGACCCAGCCGGTGATTTTGTTGCGTGGCGAGGACGCGGTGGTGCGCGTCCTGATGAACCGCTGTGCACACAAGGGGGCGCAATTGGTCTCCGCGCCGAGTGGCCAGTGTGAGGGTCATCTCTTGCGCTGTCCCTATCATGGCTGGACCTATCGCTTGGACGGCTCCGTCCGCTCGATTCCACAGAAATCAGGCTACGATGGCACGGCCTTTGCCGACAGCACTGCCGCGCAGGGCGTCGTGGTGCTCCAAAACATCAAGAACTATCGGGGCTTTGTGTTTGTGCGCCTCGCGCAATCGGGCCCGAGCTTCGAGGAGTACTTCGGTGATTCCCTGTCCTCGATCGACAACATGGTGGACCGCGCCCCTGGCGGACGCCTGGAGGTGGCAGGCGGCACCTTGCGGTACTTACATGACTGCAATTGGAAGATGTTCATCGAGAATCTCAACGACACCATGCACCCGATGGTCGCGCATGAGGCGGCGGCCGGCACAGCCAAGAAACTCTGGGCGGGTCAACCCGATACGATGCCCAAGCCCATGGCGGTCGAGCAATTTCTGCCCTTTGTGAATGGTTATGCCTTCTTCGAAGGGATGGGCGTCAAACTGTGGGAGAACGGGCATAGTTATTCGGGCGTGAAGTTCTCCATCCACTCGCAGTATGCGGCCGAGGGGGAGTACGAAACGTTGATGGAGCAGGCCTATGGGGCTGAGCGGGCCCGTGCGATTCTCGGTGAAGTGCGCCACAACACCGTGTATTACCCGAGCCTAACGATCAAAGGGGCGATACAGGCGATTCGCATTGCCCGCCCGATTGCGCATGACAAAACCTTGATCGAAAGCGTCACCTTTCGTCTCGTGGGTGCGCCGGATCATTTGTTGGAGCGGACCGTGCTGTACACGCGCTTGATCAATGCACCCACCTCCGTGGTCGGCCATGACGATCGACATTGCTACCGCGCGATGCAGCAAGGTTTAGCCACTGACGGCAACGAATGGGTGAGCTTGCATCGCAATCACGACCCGGTGGAGCGCGAGGGCATGGCCGGTGTGTATAACGGGTTGTCGGAGGTATCCATGCGCGGTCAGTTCCGTGCCTGGGCGCGTTTTATGCAACCTTTGAAACCTACTGGAGAGTCCGTATGAGCACGCTCCACGACCCGATCGCGTTGGTCTATCACGAGGCGCGCTTGCTCGACGAACAACGCTTTGACGAGTGGTATGCGTTGTACACCGACGATGCCTTGTACTGGGTCCCACTGACCCGCGGGCAACCGGATGGGCTTCTCCATACCTCCCTGCTCTATGAGGACAAGTTGTTGCTGAAGATTCGGGTAGAGCGCTTCAAGAGTCCGCATGCCTTCGCCCAGCAGCCCCGCAGCCATGGTCAGCATGTGCTGCAGGCGCCGCAGGTCGACTCGGTGGATGCAGTGACCGGGCTCACCGTGCTGCGCACACCGTTTTTCTATATGGAATCGCAGCGGGATGAGTCGGTATTGCTGTCCGGGGTGGCGTGGCATCATCTGCTGCCGACCGCGAGCGGACTGCGGATTCGTATGAAGAAGGTCGAACTGGTCAATTGCGATGCGGCGTTGCCGTCGATCCAACTCTTCCCATGACGGCGTTGCCTTACACCACGGTCGCGAGGGCCTTCCGGGCCACGGCAGCGACTTTTCCAGAGCATGACTTTCTCGAAGTGCTGCCGGAGACCGCGACCGCCTATGGGATTGCGGCGGGCACGTGGACCTATGCGCGTGCTTTGCAGGCGGTCGATCGGTTGGTGGCGTTGTATGCCGCGGCCGGTTACGGGCACGGTCATCGCGCCGGCTTATTGCTGCTGAATCGGCCTGAGTTCTTATTGCATTTTCTAGCGTTGAATACGCTGGGCGTCTCCGCGGTGCCGATCAACGCAGATTTTCGTGCCGTGGAGCTCGAATATCTGATTGCGCACAGTGAGATCGCGCTGGTGGTGGCACTCCCGAGTCATCGGCAGGCGTTAGTGGCGGCCGCGCAGGCGGCGGGTCGGACGCTCGTCTTGGTGGGACCCGAGGGCGAGGGTCTGTTGCCGGCCGAGCAGCCGATACGGGAGGGCGAGCCGGATCTGCAATCCGAGTGCGCGCTGCTGTACACGTCCGGGACGACGGCGCATCCGAAAGGCTGTCTGCTACCGAACGAATATTTCCTCTATGCGGGGCTTTGGTACACCACGATCGGGGGGCTGTGCGTGGTGCGCCCCGGGGTCGAACGGATGCTCTCACCGTTGCCGCTCACGCACATGAATGCCATGGCGGTGTCGACTAGTTGCGTCATTCTGTCGGGGGGCTGTTTGATTCTGCTCGATCGGTTCCATCCCAAGACTTGGTGGGCGAGTGTGCGGGCAGCGCGGGCCACGATTATTCATTACCTCGGCGTTATGCCGGCGCTGTTGCTGGGCGCTCCCGCCGCGGCCAGCGATCGCGAACATACGGTGCGTTATGGTTTTGGGGCGGGCGTGAATGCGCGGCATCACGCCGCTTTCGAGCATCGCTTCGGCTTTCCGTTGCTCGAGGCGTGGGCCATGACGGAAACGGGCTCTGGTGCCGTCGTGATCGCCAATCATGAGCCGCGGCAGGTGGGTTCGGCATGTTTTGGGCGGGCGGCCGCGGCGGTCGAGTGCCGCGTGGTCGATGATGAGGGACAGGACGTCTTAGCCGATGCGCCTGGGGAGTTATGGGTGCGCCACGCAGGTCCCGATCCGCAGTTCGGATTCTTTCGGGGTTATCTGAAAGATGCCGCCGCGACGGCGGCGGCGTGGGCGGACGGTTGGTTCCATACGGGCGATCTGGTGCGGCGCGATGCGGCCGGGGACTTTCGCTTTGTGGATCGCAAAAAAAATATTATTCGTCGCAGTGGCGAGAACATTTCGGCCGTGGAAGTAGAGAGTGTGTTGTTGCAGCACGGTGCGGTGCGTAGCGTGGGCATTAGTGCGGTGCCGGACGCGGTGCGCGGGGATGAAGTCTTGGCGCAGGTTGTGGTGGGGGAGGGTGTGGCGGGGGAGGTGGGTTTGGCGCGTGAATTGGTGGAGTATGTATTAGCGCGGTTGGCGTACTACAAGGCGCCCGGCTATATCGCATTCTGCGCTACGCTGCCGTTGACGCCGACCGAGAAGATCCAGCGCGGTGTGCTCAAGACGCTGGGGCACGCGCTAGTGTCTAGCGGTCAGTGTCTGGATTTGCGGGCCATGAAGAAGCGGTGGGACGCATGAGTGTAACGACACGGGCGGGCTATCAGGGTGTTGCGGTCGCGGTACCGATCACGGTGCCCTATGTCCGTTATTCCACCATGAGTGCGCACTGGTGGATTGCACGAGCGCTGGCGGCGTTGCTCGAAGCGGCTGGTGTGGAGAAGGCGGCGGTCGATGGCGTGTGTGTATCGGGCTTTTTGCTGTTCCCGGATACGGCGGTCGGCTTGATGCAACATCTGGGCTTATCGCCCCGTTGGCTGGATCACATCCCGATGGGTGGGAATAGTGGGGTGGTGGCGCTGCGCCGCGCGGCCCGTGCGGTGCAAGCCGGGGATGCAGAATTTGTCGCCTGTCTGGCCGGTGATACCAATCACGTCGATTCCTTTCGGCATACGGTCGCCAGTTTTAGTCAGTTCGCCCGCGATGCGGTGTACCCGTATGGTTCGGGTGGGCCGAACGCCAGTTTTGCGTTTCTCACGGACTATGTGATGCGCACGACGGGCATTACGCGCGAGGACTACGGCAAGCTCTGTGTGGCGCAGCGCACGAACGCGTTGGCGTTCCCGCACGCCTTGTTCAAAAAACCCTTGTCGTTGGCGGAGTACCTAGCGGCACGGCCGATCGCCGAGCCTTTGCATTTATTCGATTGCGTGATGCCCTGTGCCGGTGCCGAGGCCTTCCTGGTCACGACCGAGGACCGGGCTCGTGCGCTGGGATTGCCCTATGCGCGAGTGCTCGGCACGATCGAGCGCCACAACGCCTATCCGGAGGATCCGATTCAATACCGCGGTGGCTGGGCGATGGATCGGGACGATTTGTACGCACAGGCGGGCGTGGGTCCCGAGGCGATGGATTTCGTGCAAGTCTACGACGACTATCCGGTCATCACGGCAATGCAACTGGAGGATTTGGGGTTCTGTCCGAAGGGCGAGGTCAAGGCGTTCATTCGCTCCCACAGCTTCACCTGCGACGGGACGCTGCCGCTCAATACCAGCGGCGGACAGTTGTCGGTGGGTCAAGCCGGTGCCGCGGGAGGCTACCTTGGGCTGGTGGAAGCGCTGCGTCAGTTGACTGGACAAACTTTGGGGACTCCGGTGCCGAACGCCCAATTCGGTCTCGTCAGTGGCTTTGGCATGATCAATTATGATCGCGGCTTGTGTAGCGGCGCTGCGGTGTTGGCGCGCGGGCACGTCCAATGACCGCCCCGCTGCAACGGCCGAACAAGAAAAATCCCGTCTGCAAGACGCGCCAGCCGACGCTGCCGCCGTGGACCCGCAGCCGGGTGGCGCTCGGCATGACCGCCGCCGCGGCGGAAGGCCGTTTTGAATTGCAGCGCTGCGCGCGCTGTCAGGCGGTGCAGTACCCGCCGCGGGAGGCCTGTCATCGCTGCTTGTGTATTGACTTGCCGTGGGTAGAGATCGACGGCGGTGGGAAGTTGATTTCGCAGACGCGTCTCTTGCACAGCCACGACCTGTATTTTCGCGAGCGGGTGCCGTGGCGACTCGGCATGGTGCAGTTGGATGCCGGACCAACGGTAGTGGTGCACTTGCATGGGGATGTGGCTGCCCCACCTGCGCGGGTGCGGGTAGCGTGCAAACTCGATAAGGCGGGCATGGCAGTGCTCGTGGGTTTTCCAGCAGAGGAAGTGCCGAACATGGCCGACGACCGACAGCTTCGGGAATTGACCTGCAACCCGCAATTTCGGCGGGTCTTCGTGACCGATGGCAAGACCGCGACCGGGCAGGCGGTGGTGCGTGCGCTGGCGGCCGCGGGTGCCGACCTGATTTGGGTTGGTCATGCCGAGCCGTGGAAATTGGTGCCTGGCCTTGCGGCGTTACAGGCGCTCGAGCAGGTCACGTTGGTGCCGCTCGATGTGACCGACCAGCGTTCGATCAAGGAAGTGGCCAGTCAAGTCGGCGCGAAGGTCGATATTTTGATCAATACCGCCGAGTACCATCGCGCGTTCAGCATTTCCGCGCGGCAGGGCACGGACATTGCGCGCATGGAAATGGATGTGAATTATTTGGGACTGCTGCGCTTGGCGCAGGAGTTCGGGCCGGTGATGAAGGCGCGCGGCGCGGACGGCCAATCCAGTGCCGTGGCGTGGGTGAATCTGTTGTCGATTTTCGCGTTGGCGAACTTTCCATCGCATGGCACGTACTCGGCCTCCAAGGCAGCTGCCTTGTCGTTGGCCCAGTGTTTGCGCGCGGAGATGCGTGTGGCTGGCGTGCGCGTGATCAATGTGTTTCCCGGTCCGATCGACGACGAGTGGAACCAATTGCTGCCGCCGCCCAAACTCGCGCCTACGGCGGTGGCGAACGCCATTATCGACGCCTTGCGCGATGGCATTGAAGACGTCTATCCCGGGGATGTGGCGCAGGAGTGGCGCATGCGACTGAAGGACAGCGCGAAGGCGTTTGAGCGGGAACTGTCCGTAGGCAGCGGCACATGAGTGGCGCGCCTGCGCCGCGGCGCGCACTGGTGACCGGCGGCAGTACGGGTATCGGCGTTGCGATTCTGGGTCGCTTGCTCGCGGCAGGCTATGAGGTGATCAATCTGTCGCGTCGCGGTGCGGGCCTGACGCATCCGAACTTGCGCTCGATTGCCGTGGATCTGAGCGATGGGGCGGCGACGCGCGCGATCGCAGCCGAACTGGCGGCGACGTGTCCGGTGACCACGATTGTGCATAACGCCGGCGCCATTTTCGAGAAACCCCTCGCCGAGGTGTTGCCGGAAGATATTGCGGCGCTGACGCAACTGCATCTGGGTACCCCGATCACGCTGGTGCAGGCGAATCTGGCGGCGATGCGAGCCGCACAGTACGGTCGCATTGTGCTGGTCTCGAGTCGCGCGGTGTTGGGGCTGCAAAAACGCACGGTCTATGCCGCCACCAAAGCGAGTTTGCTGGGTCTGGCGCGCACTTGGGCCTTAGAACTGGGTCCTGATGGCATCACCACCAATGTGGTGGCGCCCGGCCCGATCGCCGAGACCGAGATGTTTGATGGGGTCCTGGCTGCGGGCGATGCGCGGCGCCAGGCCTTGGCGCAAGCGATTCCGGTGCGTCGACTCGGACGACCGGAGGATGTCGCGCGGGCGGTAGCGTTCTTTACGGATCCCGAGGCCTCGTTTGTGACCGGTCAGACGCTCTACGTCTGCGGCGGTCTCTCGGCTGGAAGCCTGGCGCTGTGACTAAGGAGACCTTGGCATGAGTGTATTGGCCGAATTTGCAGCAGCAGTCGCGGCGCGGCGTATCCGGGTCGTGGATCTGACGCACACCTTGGACCCGCAGTTCCCAGCCATTGTGCTGCAGGCGGAGTTGGGCCAAGCCGCGCCGTTTCGGATCGAGGAAATCTCGCGCTATGACGAACGCGGCAGTGCGTGGTACTGGAACAACTTCACCTGCAGCGAACATACCGGGACGCATTTTGATGCGCCGATCCATTGGATCTCGGGGCGCTACTTGCCCAACAACGCCACCGACTCGATCCCCGTCGAGGATCTGATGGGTCCGGCCTGTGTCATCGACTGTTCGGCGGAGGCGGCGTTAGATGCTGATTTTTTGCTGACCAAGGAGCGATTGCTGGCTTGGGAGGCCGAACACGGGCAGATCCCGGCCCGCGCGTGGGTACTGATGCGCACCGACTGGTCGAAGAAGATTGTCGATGCGGTCGCGTACCAGAACTTTGACGAGGCCGGTCAGCACACGCCTGGTCCGTCGGTGGATGCGATGCAGTTCTTGGTCTTTGAGCGGCAGGTGCTGGGCTTTGGTACGGAGACCATCGGTACCGATGCCGGTCAAGCCTTCCACCTGCGTCCGCCGCATCCTGCACACGATTTGTTGCATGGGGCAGGCCGTTACGGTTTGCAGTGCCTGAACAACCTCGATCAATTGCCGGCGACGGGGGCCTACCTCGTGTGTCCGCCGTTGAAAATCAAACAGGGTTCGGGCAGCCCCTTGCGGGTGCTCGCTTTTGTGGAGAGCGCTGTTTGAGGCAGCGCGGGTGTTGGGTAGTGTCGCTTTTGGTGTGTTGTGCACTGGGGTGCGCCGCGCTCGCTGCCGAGGTTGGTGATCTGCCGAATGTGCAAGTGGAGGGGCAGCGGAGTGTGATTGCGCGACGGGCAGAGATGCTCGTGTCACAACTCTTTGCCCATCAAACGACAGCGGAGTCGCTCTCCCGATGGAACGTGCCCATCTGTCCTCTGGTGGGCGGACTGCCACGCGCGTCGGGTGAATATTTACTACAGCGCTTGTCCCTGCGGATCCTTGCGGTCGGTGCCGTGGCCGCGCCCGCGCCGTGTGCGGTCAATTTGTTTGTGGTGGTGACGGCGGATCCGGAGCAGTTGTTACGGGCCTGGCGGCGTAAAGATCCGCGTTTATACGGCACCGGCTATGAGCCGCAGATCCGGCGCTTTCTCGCCGATCGCCGCCCGGTGCGCGTGTGGCGCAATATCACCCACGACAGTCCCGGAGCGGTAAGCAGTGCACAAGATGTGCCGGCCGCGGCACTCGGCTCTGGCTTTGCGGGCGCCCGCGCGACGCAATCGTATTCGGCCAGCCGCCTCGTCTACACCGAGGTGCGTGTGTACGACAGTGTGATTGCGGTGGTCGATCCGCGCGCGCTGACCGGATTGTCATTGGACGCACTGGCCGATTATCTGACGCTGATGACATTGGCCGAGATCGACCCGAATGCCACGGCCGAGGGCGTTTCTTCAGTGCTGTCCTTGTTCGCGCACGGCGTGTATGACCCGGAGGCACCGACGGCGCTGACGCCCTGGGATCTGGGCTTCCTGCAGGCGTTGTACAGCAGCGACGCGCGCGGCACCACGCAACGCGCGGTTATCACCCAATCGATCACCGACGCGATTGCCGGGGCGCCGCACTGACCTTGAGTGGCGCTTCAGGCGCCGGGTTTGGTTTTCTTGGTCGGCACCGCAACGACGTAACGCTTGAGCCGATGCACGATATCGGCGGGAATGGCCACCGCCTTGCGCTCCGTGGCGCTCATGAACACCAAGGTCTGCTCGGCGGTCAGGCGCACTTCGCCCTGACAGGAGCCCACCACGATGACATGGACCGAACTCTTGCCAATTTTCGCGACGTTCAGCTGAAACGTCAGACGGTCGCCGAAGCGGGAGGGATTGGGGAAGTTCACGTTCAGGTGCACCGTCGGCGCGAGGATGCCCTGGTGGTACATCAGGCCGGGGAAGCTCGCTTCGAGGCCGTCCTCAAACCAGTCCTCGATAAAGCCGTTCAGCATCTCGAAGTAGCGCGGGTAATAGACGAAGGTCGCGGGGTCACAGTGACCGAAACGGACTTGCACTTCTTTCTGATAACTCGACATACCCGTCTACCCTAGTGAATGCATGGGGGGGAAGTATGCCTTTCAGCGGCTCAGCAGGAAATATTTGACACCTAAACTATTTAGACCTAATCTGCAGGCAGGCTTTGGGAGGACCGACATGAAGCGCATCGTCTGCCTCGGCGGCGGCCCGGCGGGTCTGTATACGGCGATTCTGTTCAAGAAGGCGTTGCCGGCGGCCCGGGTCGAGGTTTATGAGCGCAATCGGGCGGACGATACCTTTGGTTGGGGCGTGGTCTTCTCGGATCAGACCATGCAGGGTTTCCGTGCGGCCGACCCCGAAACGCACGACGCGATCGTTGCGCATTTCTACCACTGGGATGACATCGATGTGCATTTCCGTGGTGTCAGGGTGCGCTCCGGCGGTCATGGCTTTTGCGGCATTGAGCGCAAGACGATGCTGCAACTGTTGCAAGCGCGGGCCCGCCAGTTGGGCGTGGCACTCCATTTTGAACACGAGTTCGTCTCGGAGGACGATTTCCAAGACGCAGACCTGATCGTTGCCGCCGATGGAGTGCATAGCCGTGTGCGTACGCGCCACGAGGCGCACTTTGAGCCCAACATCGAGGTCCGCTATTGCCGTTACATGTGGCTCGGGACCGAGCAAACGTTTCCGGCGTTCACCTTTGCGTTCGAACAGACCGAGCATGGCTGGTTTCAGATTCATGCCTATCAGTTCAGCGACCGGCTCTCGACGGTAATTGTGGAGACGCGCGAAGAGACCTGGCGCGCGCATGGGCTGGATCAAATGGATACCGCGCAGTCGATTGCGTTCTGTGAACAGTTGTTTGCCCAGTATCTGGGCGGTCACCGCTTGGTCAGCAACGCCAAGCATGCGCGCGGTTCGGCGTGGTTGAACTTCAATCGGGTCCTGTGTCGCCGCTGGCACCGTGGCAATCTGGTGCTCATCGGCGATGCCGCACATACCGCCCACTTTGGCATCGGCTCGGGCACGAAGCTGGCGATGGAAGATGCGATTGCATTGGTGGGGGAAGTCGTCGGAGCGGCCGACGTCGCCGCGGGGCTTGCGCGTTATCAAAAGTCCCGTTTGGTAGAAACGCTGAAACTGCAAAACGCGGCGCGTAATCGCATGGAGTGGTTCGAAAATGTCGCGCGCTACGTGCATTTAGAGCCGTGGCAGTTTGCCTATAGCCTGCTGACCGGCAGCCAGCGCATTGGGCATGCCAATCTCAAGCGCCGAGATCGTGGCTTCATCGATCGTGTCGAAGCCGAGTTGGCCACGCAAGTGGGCCTTACGACACCGCGTGCGCCGATGTTCTTGCCCTTTCACATTCGCAACCTCACGCTCGCCAACCGCGTGGTGGTTTCCCCCATGGCGCAATATCGGGCCGTGGACGGCCTCGTCGGTGATTGGCATCTGGTGCACTACGGTGCGCGGGCAACTGGTGGTGCCGGCTTGGTGTACACCGAGATGACCTGCGTCAGTGCCGATGCGCGCATCTCCCCGGGCTGTACCGGATTGTGGAATGACGCGCAGGCCCAGGCCTGGCGCCGCATCAGCGATTTTGTGCACGCCGAGTCGCCTGCCAAGATTGCAATGCAGCTTGGTCACGCGGGTCGCAAGGGCTCCACCCAAGTGGAGTGGGAACAGGCCAATCATCCGCTGCCGAGTGGCAATTGGCCGCTAGTGGCGCCCTCGTCGCTGCCGTATTACGCAGGCATCAGTGCCGAGCCGCGCGCGATGGATCGGGCCGACATGGCGCGTGTGCAAGCGGATTTTGTGCGCTCCACGCACCTGGCGGTGGACGCAGGCTTTGATTTGCTCGAGCTACATATGGCGCATGGCTATCTGCTCGGCAGTTTTCTCTCGCCGCTAACTAACCAACGGGTGGATGCGTATGGCGGCGATGTACAGAGCCGTCTGCGCTTCCCACTCGAAGTGCTGGCGGCGGTCCGACAGGCGTGGCCGGTCGAGCGGCCGCTGTCAGTGCGTCTCTCCGCCACCGACTGGGCGCCGGGGGGATTGTCCGAGGCCGAACTGCTGCACGTGGCGCAAGCGCTGGTGCAGGGTGGCGCCGACCTGCTGCACGTCTCCACCGGGCAAACCGTACCTTGGCAGCAACCGGTGTATGGCCGGATGTGGCAGACCCCGTTCTCCGATCTCATTCGCAATACCCTCGGGGTACCGACTATCACGGTAGGCAATATTCACGAGCCGGATCACGTGGACTCGATCGTGGCCGCGGGCCGCGCCGATCTGTGTGCGATTGCCCGACCGCACCTGGCCCACGCAGCGTGGACACTGCAGGCGGCCGCGAGTGCAGGCTATGTCGAGCAGTGGTGGCCGGATCCGTATCGCTCGGCGAAACAACAGCTCGAGACGCAAGCGCAGCGGCTCGCCAGCGCACTCCCAGGACCCGTCTAATGGGCGTCTTCGCAGGCCTGCACGCGGTGGTGACCGGTGGCGGCAGCGGGATCGGCGCGGCCATCGCGCACCGGTTGGTCGCGGACGGTGCGGTGGTGACTTTGGTTGGCCGTGATGCGGCGCGGTTGGCCGCGACGGCGCAGGCGATCGGCCAGCACACGGCCTTTGCAATCGGGGATGTGGCCGATCGCGCGTCCTTGGCCCAGGCCTTCGCGCAGGCGCGTGCGGCGCACGGTCTGATCGGCATCCTGATCAACAATGCCGGCATCGCCCCGACCGCGCCATTCCATCGCACCGACGAGACGCTGTGGTCGGCGGTCTTGGCCACGAACCTGACCGGTACCTATCACGGCTGTCAGTTGGCGCTGGCAGATATGCAGGCGCTCGGCCACGGCCGCATTATTAATATCGGCAGCACTGCTGCGCTCAAAGGCTACGGCTACTGCACCGCTTATTGCGCGGCCAAGCACGGCGTGATCGGACTGACGCGTGCGCTGGCGGCAGAGCTGGCGCGGTCGGCCATCACGGTCAACGCGGTGTGTCCGGGTTTTACCGATACCGCTATCGTGCGCAATGCGGTCCACCAGATCCATGCGAAGACGGGGCGCTCTGAGGTGGAGGTGCTGGCGCAGCTCACCGCAGCCAATCCGCAGGGTCGTCTGATCACGCCCGAGGAAGTGGCGGAGGCGGTACGCTGGTTGTGCTTGCCGGCGTCGGCGTCCATCACCGGACTCAGTCTGCCCATTGCCGGCGGCGAGCTCCCATGAGCCCGGCGGACGTCGAAACCCGCGCTACGCGCGAGGATCACGAGGCCTTGCGATTGTGGCTGCGCTTGCTGGCCACCACCAACTTGATCGAAGAACGGATGCGGCGACGCTTGCAGGAAGAGCATGCGACGACACTGCCGCGTTTTGATTTGATGGCGCAGTTGGATCGGGCGCCCGAGGGCCTGAAGATGGGTGAGCTGTCGCGGCGCATGATGGTCACCGGCGGCAATGTGACTGGCATCACCGATGGGTTGGAAGCCGAGGGCTTGGTGGCGCGGTTGGCCGATCCGGTGGATCGACGGGCGCTGCGGGTGCGGTTGACGCCCGCGGGACGGCGTGCCTTTCGGCTGATGGCGGCCGCGCATGAGTCTTGGATTGTGCAAGCGTTCGCGGGCCTAGATCGCACCCAGACGGGGGCCCTGGCGGACTTATTGGGACGTTTGAAACAGCACGTGCGTGCTACGGAGGCTTGAACCGATGCGTATCGACTCTGAGCGCGATTTGCTGGACGGCTACACCGCGCAACATTTCGACTGGCGCGTCGAACAGCGCGTGGGCTTTGTGACGCTGAACCGGCCTGCGCGCAAGAACCCGCTGACCTTTGCCTCCTATGCGGAGTTGCGCGACCTGTTCCGATTGCTGGCGCACACCCACCAGGTGCGCGCGGTGGTGCTCACGGGCGCTGGCGACAACTTTTGTTCGGGTGGTGACGTGCACGAGATCATCGGGCCGTTGACGCAGATGGCGATGCCGGAGTTGTTGCGCTTCACGCGCATGACTGGGGATCTGGTCAAGGCGATGCGTGCCTGTCCGCAGCCGATCGTTGCGGCGATCGACGGCGTGTGTGCGGGCGCCGGCGCGATGCTCGCGCTGGCCGCCGATTATCGGCTGGCGACGGCGACGGCGAAGACCGCTTTCCTATTCACCCGTGTGGGCCTGGCCGGTTGTGACATGGGCGCGTGCACCTTGCTGCCGCGTGTGATCGGTCAGGGGCGTGCCGCGGACCTGCTGTATAGCGGCCGTGCCCTCGAGGCCGAGGAAGGAGAGCGGTGGGGCTTTTATAGTGCGATCGTCGCGCGCGAGCAGTTGCAGGAGCGTGCCTTGGGGTTCGCGCAGATGATTGCGCAGGGCCCGTATTTCGCGCACAGCATGACCAAACGGATGTTGCATCAGGAATGGACGATGAGTATTGACGAGGCCATTGACGCCGAAGCACAGGCGCAGGCCATTTGCATGCAGAGCAGTGATTTCAAGCGGGCGTACGCGGCCTTTGCCGCCAAGACCCGTCCGCAATTTCAGGGGGATTAAACGGTGTTGCCCTTAGACCATCTGCACTGGCCGTTTTTGGACGACTCGCATCGGCTCGCGGCGCAACGCGCTGTAACCTTTGCCGCCACGCTAGCGGACGACCCCCATCCGCAGGCGCGTGACGCGGTCGATGCCCGCTGCCGTGCGTTGGTGGCGGCGATGGGTGCGGCCGGCTTGCTCGGTTATTGCGTGCGTGGTGCGGACGGTGGGGTCACCACCGAACTGGAGGCGCGCGCGATTTGTCTGATCCGTGAAACGCTGGCTTATACCGATGGTTTGGCAGACTTTGCCTTTGCCATGCAAGGTCTGGGTAGTGGGGCGCTGTCGTTGGCCGGCGATGCGGCCCTGCGGCAACGGTACTTGCCCGGCGTCGCTACCGGCCGTCTCGTGGCTGCGTTTGCGCTATCGGAAAGCGCAGCGGGTTCGGATGTCGCTGCGATGACGACGCAGGCGCGGCGCGAAGGGGACGCGTATGTACTCGACGGTGCGAAGACCTGGATCTCCAACGGCGGCATTGCCGACTTCTACTGCGTCTTTGCGCGTACGCAGCCGGGCGTGGTGCGTGCCGACGGCACGGTAGGCGCCGCGGGCATCAGTGCGTTCGTGGTCGAGCCTACGGATCCGGGCTTTTCGATCGCGGCGCGCATCGATGTGATGGCGCCCCATCCCTTGGCCACCTTGCGCTTTACGGCGCTGCGGATCCCTGCGGCGCGGCGCATTGGCGCCGAGGGCGAGGGCTTCAAGATCGCGATGCGTACCCTCGATGTGTTTCGTACTTCGGTTGCAGCCGCGGCGTTGGGCTTCGGGCAACGCGGTTTTGACGAAGGCTTGGCGCAGGCGCGCACACGCCGCCTCTTTGGCAAAACGCTGGGGGACTTTCAACTCACCCAAGCGGCGCTGGCCGAGATGGCAACGACGCTCGATTCGGCCCGGTTGCTGACCTATCGCGCCGCCTGGCAACGCGATCGGGGCGAGAAACCGACCCGCACAGCCGCCATGGCCAAATTAGCCGCCACCGAAGGCGCGCAGGCGGTGATCGATCGTGCGTTGCAGTTGCACGGGGGCCTGGGGGTCGTCGAGGGGCAGCCCTTGGAGCGACTGTATCGGGAGATCCGCGCGCTGCGGATCTACGAAGGCGCCACAGAAGTGCAAAAACTCATCATCGCGCGCGATTTGCTCGCGCAAGCCTAGGACGGCCGCTCACATGATGCACCAAGTCTTACAACCGGCCGGTTGGGCGCGGCCCAAGGGTTACGCGAACGGCGTTGCGGCCCGTGGCCAGCAGATCTATGTGGCCGGACAAATCGGTTGGGATGGCGCGGGACGGTTTGCAGAAGGCGGCTTTGCCGGGCAAGTGCGCCAGGCCTTGGCGAATATTTTGGCGGTGCTGGCCGAAGCCGGCGCGGGACCCGAGCATCTGGTGCGGCTGACTTGGTATGTCACCAGCCGGGCCGAGTATCTGGGGGAGCTCAGCGCGGTCGGACTCGCCTACCGCGAGACCATCGGCAAACATTTTCCGGCGATGGCGGTGGTGGAGGTCAGTGGCTTGATGGAGTCGCAGGCCAAGGTGGAAATTGAGGCGACCGCCGTGCTACCGGACCCGGTGGGCTAAGCCATGGCCATGTGGCGTCCCAAGGAGCGTATCAAGTACGGCGTCGACGGGGGGCAGTGGCCGACCGCTGCGGCCGCGGCACAGGCGCGGTTGTTTCAGCCCATTGCGATCGGACCGGTGCGTTTGGCCGCCCGGACCTGGGTGCCCGCGATGGTGCCGTGGCGCGCGGACGAAGAGGGTTTCGTGACCCCGTCGGTGCTCGGTTGGTATCGTCGTTTTGCGGAGGGGCGTCCGGCAGCGATCGTGGTCGAGGCCACGGGTATACGTGAGGTGCCCAGTGGTCCCTTGCTGCGCATTGGTCACGATCGCTTTATCCCCGGCTTGCGTGCGCTGGTCGAGACGGTGCAGGAGGCCTCGGGCGGGGAAACGCGGTTGTTCATCCAGCTGATCGATTTTCTGTCGGTGCGCCGCCGACCGGAGCCTACAAAATATTTCGAACGCTTCTTGCGCATCACCGAGCGCCATCGGGCCGCACTCGAGTTACCAAAGGCCAGTGATGCGGTGGTGCGGGCCGCCCTGCTCGCCCTCGATGACGATGCGCGACTCGCGCTGCTCGATGACCGCGAGCGCGAGTCGCTGGAGAAGGGCTATCGCGAGCGCGTGACCGATGTGGAGTTGCCGGAGATTGCGTCGCTGCCGCACCGTTTACCGCCGCTGTTTGCCGACGCCGCGGTGCGTGCCGCCCGCGCCGGCTTCGATGGCGTCGAGTTGCATTACGCGCACGCCTATACGATGGCCTCGTTCTTGTCGAACACCAATCAACGCAGTGATGGCTACGGCAGTACCGCGGCGGGACGCGTGCGCTTGCCCTTAGAGGTCTACGCGGCGGTGCGTCAAGCGGTACCGGCCCACTGTGCCGTCGGTTGCCGTCTGTTGGCTGAGGAATGCATTGCGGGCGGCAGTACGGTCGACGACGCGATACAGCATGTGCTGGCACTAGCGCACGCCGGCATGGACTTTATTTCGCTGTCGCGTGGCGGAAAATTCGACGATGCGCTGACTCCGAAAGTGGGCGAAGCGGTCTATCCGTACACGGGTCCGTCCGGGTATGAGTGCATGCCGTCGTATTACTCGGATGGCCAAGGCCCGTTCGGCCGCAATCGGGAGCCGGCCGCGCAGATTCGTGCGGCGCTGCGGGCCGCAGGCTTGTCGACGCCAACCGTCGTGGCCGGTGGCGTGCATAACTTTCAGGCGGCCGAAGCACTCTTGGCGGACGGGACTGCGGATGTGGTGGGCATTGCCCGCCAAGCACTCGCGGATCCAGACTTTTTTTTGAAAGTGCGTACCGGCTTTGGGTCTGCGGTGCGCTTGTGCAAATACACCAATTACTGTGAGGCGCTCGACGGACGGCACAAAGAAGTGACGTGCGAGCTGTGGGATCGTGAGGGGCTAGAGGAGCCGAATCTGCCGCTCTCGGCGGATGGCAAACGCCGGTTGCTGGCGCCGCCGTGGCGGCGCTAAACGGTCGCCGCACCGCACACCGCACGCGCTATGCTGCCAGCGCTGCGCGCAGCGCCTGTCGGTGCGCCAATAAGGGGGGCTCATGTCGACCAAGATAGATCTCGAACAAGTCATCGAATCGGCGCCGTTTGGGCGCGTGGCTTGGCTGGTGCTGGTGCTGACGACCCTGACCTTGATCTTTGATGGTTTTGATATCCAAGCCATCGCCTTCGCGGCGCCCTCGCTGTTCAAGGAATGGGGCATACACAAGGCCGATTTGTCCGGTGTGCTGGCCTGGGGCTTAGGCGGCATGGCGTTCGGCGCGTTGGTGGTGGGTGAGATCGGCGACCGTTACGGGCGCCGTGGCGCCACGATCATTGCGTTGGCAGTCATTGCGGTGGCGACTTTTTTCGCCGCGCGTGCGACGGGTCTGCAGGCGTTGGCGCTGTGGCGTTGTATCGCCGGCATTGGACTGGGCGGTGCGCTACCGAATGCGGCTGCGCTGATTCTGGAGTTTGCCAACCAGCGCACGCGTAATCTGGCGGTGGCCGTGACGGTGGTGGGCGTGCCGGTGGGTGGCATGCTCGGTGCGGCGGTCGCGGCGCAGATGGTGCCGGTGTACGGGTGGCGGTCGATTTTCGTGGTCGGTGCGGTGCTGCCTGCGTTGCTCGCGGTGAGTGCGTTGTTCTGGTTGCCTGAGTCGCCGCGTTTCTTGGCCATGCAGTCCGGCGCGGGACCGCGCTTGGCAAGACTCATGAATCGCGTGGTGGGCGCTGTGCGGTTTACGGGATCTGAAGCGTGGCTGCTGGCAGACAGCGGCACCATTAAACACGGCGTTCGCGAACTGTTTCGACCCGAATACTTTTACAACACGGTAATGATTTGGCTGGTGTTCCTGACCAATGTGTTGACGGTGTATTCGTTTTTCAATTGGACGCCGGCCTTGCTCGCTGGCGCGGGGCTGGCGCTGGGAGCTGCGCTCAAAGGCTCGCTGTATTTTAATCTGGGCGGCGTCATCGGTGCGATGGGCGGTGCTTGGTGCATGAACCGCTGGGGTTCGCGGCTGGTGCTCGGTGTGTTGGGCGCTGTCGGTGTACTGAGCGTATTTGCCTTAGGACAGGCACCGATTGGGCCAGCGCTCAGTTTGTGGTTGTTGTTTGGCTTGATCGGGGTGGCGGGCGCGTGCATTTCGGGGCTGCAAGTCAACATGTATACGGTGTGCGCGAGTGCCTATCCGACGCACTTGCGCGCTACCGGCGTGGGTGCGGGCTTGGCCAATGCACGCTTCGGTGGGATTCTGTCGGCCTATACCGGCACGTTCTTGATGGGGCTCGGCGGCGGTCTGTCGACCTTTTTCACGGGCTTGTCCGCGGTGCTGGTGCTGACATGGGTCGCTGCATTGTTAATGCGTTGTCATCTGCCGCCGAGTGTCCGACGCTGATGGCCTCGCGGCGCTGGTTGTTGCTACACGGACTCGGCGCGACGGGCGCCGTGTGGACGGGGGTGGCAGCGCAACTGCACGCGCGCGGTGACACGGTGTTGTGCCCGGACTTGCCGGGCCATGGCGAGGCCGCCCCGTTGTCGGCCTACACTGTACCGGCACTGGCCGCGGCGCTAGCGCCGTGGCTGGCGGGGTCGCAACCGACCCGAATCATTGGTCACTCCTTGGGCGGCTATGTGGCGGTGGCACTGGCCAGCGGCAGTGACGCGCCGACCCCCGAGGCGGTCTGGGTGCTCGGTACGAAATTGCACTTCAGCGCGCAGGAGCGCGCGCGCTTGATGACACTGGCGGCACGGCCGGCGCGTCTGTACGCCAGTCGCGCGGAGGCTCTAGAGCGCTATCGCACGGTGGCGGGCTTTGCGCCGACGCTGGCGCTGGACGACCCGTGTTTGGCGCGGGGTGTGATCGCGAGCGCGCAGGGGTGGCACTTGGCCACGGATCCGAAGGCGTATGCGCTGGACCCGACGCCGTTTGCGCAGTTGCTGAGGGCCGTGCGTTGTCCGGTTGCGGCGGCGTGTGGCCGTCACGATCCGCTGGTGGATATTGGGGCGCTGCGCGCGCACGTGCCGGCAGCGGTGCTGCTCGAAGGGCTCGGCCACAACGCGCAGGTCGAGGCGCCAGGGCGCGTGCTTGACTGGGTGCTGGATCGGGGCGAGGCGCGCTGAGAGCGCCTGCAGCGCGTGCCGCTAGCCGCGGGGTGGGAGGCGGCGCATGAGATCTGCGCTGATCAGGGCGGTGGCATCTTCGAGCGTGTAGCTCTGTAGTAACGCATCGTTGGGCGCGAGCAGATACAAGCGGATCGCGTGATTGGGCCCCCCATCGGGCGTGGTGGGACTGGCATCGGCCGGCGGCAGCACCCCCAAGCGGTCCGCACTGCGCTGCAATTGCAGCCTCTCGCCCGTCAGCGCCAGGATGCGCCGATCAAAGCGTTGCACGTAGGCGCCCAGTACCACGGGGGTGTCGTGCGCGGGATCCAAGGTAATGAAGATCGGCGTCACGCGCGGCGCGTGTACGCCGAGTGCGTCGAGTACCAGATGCATCTTGGTCAGGGTCGCCGGGCACGCCGCCGGACAGGCGGTGTACCCATAGGCCACTAACTTGTGCTGCGTGGCGAGGCCTAGCGTTTGCGTGGGCCGACCCTCGACATCGACGAGTCCAGTCCAGTCGCCGACGATCGGTGGCTGATGCAAGGCACCCAGCCCCAGGCCGATCGCACACAGCATGCCGAGGCCGGCGACGCCGGCATACAGTGCCAGACGCACCGTGGAGCGTGGCGTACGCCTCATGGCGCTGCCGCAGGCCCGTGCAGCAAGAGATTGGCGGGGAGGCGATCGGTCATGGGACTGCGGGGTCTTTAGAACGAATAGAACATGCTGAGTTTGTAGTTGCGACGTGAGACCAGCTGATTGCCGCTGACGTTGTCATGTAGCGCAAAGCCGGCTTCCGCATAAATACGGATTTTCGACATGTGGATTTCGATGCCGGGCGAGACCAGCAGGCGCGTGTAGCCTGAGTCCTCGGGATGGCCGTCGGGCCCACCGTCATGACCGCGATAGGCCGCTGTCATTTGCAGGATCGGCGTGATCGCCAGCGTGTCGGCATGCGCCCAGCCTTGGTAGTAGACGCCGACAACGCCAATCAACTCGTTGCCGGGCCGGTAATTTGCCTTGCTCTGCAACGGCTCTTGCCACTGGCCGCGCACGAAGTAGCCGACTTTGCCCTCGGCCGTCAGGCGTCCACGATGAAAGGCGCCGAGCAAGAGGTCGGTGCTGCCGGAGCCGATTTCGGTATCGGCGTCGAAGTGCGCGTAACTGGCATCCCCCGTCGGTAATTTCAGGCCGAAGGTGAGGCCTGATGACAGGTCGGAGGAAAAGCCGGTGTACACCCCGCGGATACGCAGGTCACCGACTGCGGTGTGATCGAAGGTGGCGATGTTGCCGTCATCGTCCTGGGTCGTGAACTGGCGACGCCAGTACGGCACGTCCACTTGCAGTCCCCACGTGCGGTTGAACAGGTACTGCAGACCGGCGGTATAGAACTGACTCTGGACCCGCTTGTCGGCGTTTTGGTCCGCTGCGGCGGCGGTGGTGCCGCTCCAGTTGCGGTTTTGGTCGACCCAGTCGGCTTCGACAAAAACGGTACCGCCGGCGCCATCGGGGAACATGGCGCCGGTGCCGACGTCAAAGATGCCGCAACCACAGGCACAGGCCTGTGCCGCCGACGGGGCGAACAGGGTGGTGCTGAGCAGTGCAGCGGTCATTACAACAAGGCCGGCCCGACGGCGGCTCGTCTGAATCGTGGAAAACAGCATGGTCGTACGCTCTCTCTCTCAAGACTAGGGTGCCGGAATAACCCGGCCGGGCGTCGTGACGACGCTCTCGGTTTTGCTTAGACGAGAGAAAGCAGAGGCGGGGCGCGGGCGCGGTGTTGCCGGGCGGGGCCCGCCAACCCGGGGAATGGACTGTTAAAGGTGGGCGCCGCGTCGGTGTGCGACGGCGCGTGCGCGGCCATGACGACCAGGGCAGACAGGGGGGCGGCGCCGGCGCTCTGGGCGAAGGGGCAGGCGTGGTCGCCCGCCGCGGGCGTGTGGGGCAGGGTGTGTGCTGCACCGCCACAGAAGGTATAGCGGACGGCTCCATCGGCCACGCTGGCCATGAAGCCCATGGGTACCAAGGCACGCAGGAGCAGCAGCGGCAACAAAGCCGCTGCAATCCGGAGTCCCCAACGACGGGGCAGGCGTACTGCGCGATCCATACGCCCTATTTATCTCAGGGCCGGTGCTCTGGCAATGCGGGTGACCGTGTAGTGGTCCTTAGCCGCTGACTTTGGCGCACTCGGCAGCGCAGGCTTTGCAGGCGTCCGCGCAGGCCTTGCAGGGCGGGTGCTCGCCGTGTTTGCTGCACTCGTCTTCACAGGCCTTGCAGACCTGCGCCGTCACGGCGGCATATTGGGCGAGCAGTGGTGACTGCTGTGCAGCCAGTACCGCCAAGCCATTGCAGACCGCGATCAGTTGCGTGATGGAACGGGCGCAAGCAGCCATCGACTTGTCGCCATCGGCGAGACGGTCATAGCTATGGGCGAGGCAGATGTTGCCAGTCTCGATGCAATGCATCGCACTGTGCACGAGCGCGGAGTCGCTGTGCTCGTGATGGTGCTCGTGGGTCTCTGCGCCTTGCGCACCGAGCGAGGCGGTGGCGAAGGCCGCGCCAGTGGCCAGAAGTAAGTCTCTGCGGTCCATGGTCCAGTCCTCGTTGTTAACAGGTTGTTTGCAAATCAGCGCCCGAGTGGCCACTGATGATGCTGCCACATTTGATTATGTCACCCGGCTAGCGCGTCTGTCCTGTGTGGATTCGAGCACGATGGTAGGTAGTTTTCCTGGCCCGATCTCGTTGCGGATTCTCTGTACTAGACGGTACGGGTGCAGGGCTCCACTGGGTCGCATCAGCTGACATGGGTGGCACGGACGGGAACGGTGATGTGGAGCCGTGCGTATCGCTACGGTGCTGGCCGTGGCCAACCAGTGGTTGTCGGACACGTGCAATACGGTGGTGGACGCGTCGCTCGACCATCCGGTGTATCGGAGCGGTGCGCGCAGTGACTAGGCCACAACCCCATTGCATAGGCTGGATCGCCGCAGTAAACGCTGGACCCACCGCAACACGATGCGCGCGGGATGAGCAGGCGACGGCGCGGTCGGTCCTGCAGCACCCGATCGCGGATCGGGCCTGCACTGGGGCGTGCATCCCGGGTGACTCGTCCGTACCACGGGTGCGGATGGCGCATAGCGGACCTCGGGATGCGGTACGACAATGGTTGCCTGGGGCTGGACACGAAGCGCCTCCGCGTGCGGGTGACGCGCGCAGTCGACGCGTTGCGCGGCAAGTATTAAGTGGCGCAACCGAGTCCCTAGTCGGCCCTATAATGGGCGCTTATGCCCGCTGAGGATGGTCGCCCATGTCCCGTCGCGTTGCTCTGGTTACAGGGGCCGGTAGTCCGATCGGGATCGGTTATGCCGCGGCACTGGCCTTGGCGCAGTCCGATTGCGCGGTGGTGCTCGCCGGTCTCAGCGAGCGGGTGCACGAACGCGTGCAGACGCTCAACGGACTCGGATTTGCGGCGGTGGCTTTTGCCGGTGATCTGACCGACCCCACGACCGTGGGGCGGCTGGTGGCATTGGCCGGTCCGGTCGATATCTTGGTCAACAACGCGGGCATGGCGGCCAGTGGTGTCATCGACGCCCAACATCGGGTTGCCGACCTGCCGTTGCCGCTGTGGCACGGCATCCTTGCACGCAACCTGACCAGCGCCTTTCTGGTGACCCAAGCGGTACTGCCGGGCATGGTGCAGCGTGGGTATGGCCGTGTGGTGAATATCTCCTCGACCACCGGTGCGGTTGCCGGCGTTGCCGGCGACGCGGCCTATGCGGCTGCCAAAGCCGGCTTGCTGGGCTTTACCCGCTCCTTGGCGCTGGAGGTGGCGCAGTCGGGGATCACGGTCAATGCGGTGGCGCCCGGCTGGATCGCCACTGGTTCGCAAACCGAGAGTGAGCGGCTCGCCGGCCTCGCCACGCCCATCGGGCGTTCCGGTCAGGCGGCCGAAGTGGCTGCGGCGATTGCGTTTCTGGCTAGCGCAGGTGCGTCCTACATCACCGGCCAACTGCTGGTGGTGGATGGCGGTAACGCGATTATGGAGTGCCGCGCATGAGTCAGGTCGTGTTGGTGACGGGCGCGGCGGGCGGTATTGGGGCGGCCGTGGCCGCGCGGTTTGCGCGCGGCGGTGCGCAGGTGTTGCTGACGGATTTGCCAGGGCCCGGCTTGGCGGCGCAGGCGGCACAGCTGGGTGCGCCCGCGTACAGTGCGGATCTGCGTTCAACGGCCGCGTGCCAAGCACTGATCGCGTGGGCGGTGGCCACGGCCGGGGGGTTGGATGTGCTCGTCAATGTCGCCGGTGTCTGGCGCGAGGGGTTGACCGAAGCGACCGCCGAAGCGGATTTTGATTTGGTGATGGGGGTCAACTTCAAGGGGCTTTATTTTGTCACCGCGGCCGCGATCCCCCATTTGCGCGCACGGCGGGGTTTGGTGGTCAATCTGTCCTCCGATGCGGGGCTCCAAGGCAACACCGGTGCGGCGTTGTACTGCGCCTCCAAAGGTGCGGTGTCGTTGTTTACCAAAGCACTGGCGCTGGAGTTGGCGGGTGATGTGCGGGTGGTCGCGGTGTGTCCCGGCGACGTCCAGAGTCCGATGTTGGCTTTTCAGGCGCAGCAGTACGGCGGCGGTGATCCGGCGGCGTATTACGCGAAGTTGCTGGCGGGCTATCCGCAAGGCGCCCGCGCGCGCTTCATCGAACCCGATGAGGTCGCCTCGCTAATCGAGTATCTTGCCCGTCCGGAGGCGGCGCCGATCACCGGCGCGCTGCTGTCGATTGATTTTGGTTATTCCGCTGGCAAGTAAGACCGGCGTGGAGTGCAACACATGAAATCTGCTCGTAGCGTTTGCTGGTTGGCGCCGTTACTCGTGGCCTATGCGGGCGCCGCGTTGGCCGGCCGTGCGGCGGTGGCGACCGCGGACGTGCATGCCACCGCAGCGGCCGAGACGGTGCTGCGCGCCGGCGGCAATGCGGTGGATGCGGCGGTTGCGGTGGGTTTTGCGCTGGCCGTGACTTATCCGGAGGCCGGCAACCTCGGCGGTGGCGGATTGGCAACCATTTGGTTTGGTGGTCGCGCGTATTTCCTCGATTACCGCGAACGGGCGCCGCATCGGGCGACTGCGGCTATGTATCTAGATGCACACGGCGCGCCGTTGCCGAATGCCAGCACGATCGGTGCACGGGCGGCCGGGGTACCGGGCACGGTCGCCGGTCTCTACGCCTTGCACCAGCGCTTCGGTGTCTTGCCGTGGGCGCAAGATGTGGCGCCGGCGATCGCGTTGGCTAGGCACGGGTTTGTCGCGCCGAAGGCGTTGGCCGAAGGGGCGGCAGAAGAAGCCAAGGCAATGGCCGGCCACACCAACTTTGCGCAGTACTTTGCGGTGCGGGCGGGCCAGCGTTTCCGTCAACCCGCGCTGGCCGCAGTGTTGACGCGCATCGCCGCGCAGGGACCGGAGGGCTTCTACAAGGGCCGTACTGCCGCGTTGATCGTCGCCACCATGCAGCAGGACCACGGTCTGATCGATGCGCGCGATCTGGCGGACTATCAGCCGGTGTGGCGCGCACCGCTCGAGGCGCAGACGGACGGTTACCATGTCATCACCGCGCCACCACCGAGTTCGGGCGGTATCGCGCTGTTGCAGTTGCTCGGTATGCAATCCGCTCGCGCGGCCGACTTCGCGCACCTCGTCCCGAACAGCGCCGACTATGTGCATCGTGTGGCGGAGATTGAGAAACGGGTGTTTGCCGATCGAGCGGAGTATCTGGGCGACCCGGACTTTGTCTCGGTGCCGGTCGCGGCGTTGACCGATCCGGCGTATATCGCCGCGCGGGCACGCGAGATCGATCCGCAGCGACCCACGCCGACCGCGCAGGTGTTGCCGGGCTTGAAAGAGCATCACCAGACCACGCACTACTCGGTTTTAGATCGGGATGGGAACGCGGTGGCCGCGACCTATACCTTGAACGACTCTTTTGGTAGCGGTGCGGTGGTGCGTGGCGGGGGCTTTGTGCTCAACAACGAGATGGATGACTTTTCCATCAAGCCCGGCGTGCCGAATATCTACGGCGTCGTCGGTGGGGATGCCAATGCGATTGCGCCCGGCAAGCGACCCTTGTCGTCGATGACGCCGACGATCTTGACCAAGGACGGCAAGGTCGCGCTGGTGGTTGGCACTCCGGGTGGGTCGCGCATCTTCACCACGGTGTTTCAGGTGATCGCCCATTGGCGTGATGCGGGTTTGTCGCTGACCGAGGCCGTGGCCCTGCCGCGCTTTCATCATCAGTTGCTGCCCGATTCGGTCATTTTCCTCGAGCCGGGTCGCTTCCTCGATGCGGCCGTGATGCAGGATTTGAGCGCGCGCGGATATCGCTTCGAGGACCAAGGCTGGTCGATGGGCGATGTGCAGGCGATCTCGGTCACCGAAGCCCATGTCGAGGCCGTCTCGGATCCGCGCGGTCGCGGCACCGCGCTCGTCATTCCCAAAGAAAGAGATTGCCCATGCACGTCGCCGTAGACATCAGTTTGTATCCCTTGAACGGCGACTACGTGCCGCCGATCAAGGACTTCATTGACCGTCTCCATGCGCAAGCCGGGCTCAGCGTGGTGACGAACGCGATGAGCACGCAGGTGCGTGGTGACTACGATACCGTGATGGCGGCGCTTACCGTGGAGATGCGACACACCCTCACGGGCCCGGACCGCGCGGTCTTCGTGCTCAAGGTGCTCGGTGGCACCGTGACCAGTCCCGAAGACTAGGCGCTTTTCGGCCAGCGGTCGTTGCCGGCGCGCATCAGCGCTGCCGGTAGACGGATGTCGAAACGGCTGCGTAAGCGCGCATCAATCGCCGGATCCAGATGCTGTGGGTAATGACTGGCCATAATTTCAGCTACGCGTTCGCGCGCCCGTTCCATCAGTTGCGGCGAGCCGCGAAATTCCCACTCGGAGAGCGAGGTGCGGTCACCGAGCGCCGGATACAGATATTCGCTCTGCATCAAGGCCAGCGTTTGCGGGGCGCCGAGAAAGTGCGCCGGCCCGCGCACCGTGGCGGCGATCACATCGAATGACAGCGTCTCTTCGTTGACCTCAATACCGCGCAGCGTGCGTTGCACCGCGCCGATCAGATCGTTGTCGAGCAGCATCGATTCCAGGGAGCAGCCCATGAGGCTGCCCATCATGCCGGCCGACTCGCAGATCATGTTGCCGCCGGCGAGCGCGGACAGCGCGATGGTGAGTCCTTTCTCATAGCCGGCTTGGTAGTCGGGGCGCTTCGCGTCGGTCATGCCAGCAGCGACCACGCCCGGCAGTCCAAAGTGCCGTGCCAGTTGGGCGGCGGCCGCCTGCAGCACCGCCTCTTCGCCGCTGCCACCGGTAAAGGCACCGGTGCGCAAGTCCGCCACGAAGGTCCAGGCGCCGAAGTCGATCGGATGGCCGGGGTTGATCAGATTGGCGAGCACGACGATGCCCAACGCTTCGGCGGTGCACTGCGCGAGCGCACCGGCCAGCGCCGCGGGAGCGGTGGCACCGGACTGCGGTGCCGTGCAGGCGGAGATGGGTAAGCCGCGCCGTGCTGCTTCACACAGCACCGCTGAGGTATCTGGGCCGAAACGTAGTGGGGAGACCACCGGGCACACGCCGATGGCCGCGAAGGGGCGTTCACGGAAGCGGCCTTCGCCACCGAGGATCTCGTCGAAGAGCGCTTGGATGTCACCGACGGTCGACGCCTCGGCCAGCGAGATACTGAAGGGCTTGGTGGTGGCGGCTGCGCCGGCATAGGCGATATTGAGGCTGTGCAAGCGCGCGTCTTCACACAGATCGTTCGCGACGACGGTTTGGCCACAAAAGTCGATGTGATCCAGATGGTCGCCCATCCGGAAGAAGTCATACAGATCGATCAGCTGCGAGGGTCGATAGCGACCGGTGATCGGATCGACCACACGCACCGCTTCGCCGGAGGTTGCGAAGTACACCCGATTGCCACCCGAGCGGATGGTGCGGGCTTCGTCGCGGCCGTGGTACACGATCTCGCGACAGGCCCCCGCGAGTAGGTCCTCGACCAAGCTGCGTGGAAAGCACAGCCGCCCGTCGCCGTTCAGGTGTGCCCCGCCGGCCAGCGCATAGTCGCGTACTTCGTCGGTAAAGGCGCCAAAGCCCAGTTGCGCGAGGATGCGAAAGGCGGTGTCGGAGATTTGTTGGACGTCCTGCTCGGACAGGGGCCGATACAGGCCACCGGGTAGGCCCGGCCGGACGGCGGCGGAGCGACCGCCGGAGCGACGCGCGGCCAATAAGGCTTCGCGGCCATGACCCTGGCCACGGCCACGGTTGGGAACTTTGGGAACGGTCGACATGGCAGCTACTCCGGGGCCTAAAATGAATGAACGCTCATTCATTGAATTATCCTAACATCTTAAATAGAATGATGAAATGAGTCTTGCAGACAAAGTTCTAGAGATCCCATCTGGTGAGGGAAGGGATCTATTGCGGCGGCGTAATCGGGAGCGGCGGCTGATTGAGGCCACGCTCGATTGCATCGCGACCCTGGGCTTGCGCGAGACCACGGTGCAGGACATCGCCGCGCGGGCGCAGATGGCGGTCGGATCGATCAGTCAGTATTTCGAGGGCAAGGAAGCGCTCTATACCGCAGCGCTGGATGCGATTGCGAGCGAGTTTGCCGCGCGGGTGGCCGAGCGCTTGTTAGCGGCCGGGACCTCGCCGGCCGAGCGGCTGCGTGGGTATGTGGATGCCTACTTCGATGCCACGACCGGGCAACGGCGCAAGGTGGCGGTGTGGTTCGCGTTCTGGGGGGAAGTGCGGGCGCAGCCGCAGTATCGTCTGGTGTGTGAAGAACACGACCGGGCGCATGAGGCGACCGTACAAGGACTCGTGCGCGATCTCTTGGCCGATGCTGGACTGGAGCTGGCACAGGCGCCGGCGCTGGCGAAATTGGTGATGTCCACGTGTTATGGCTTGTGGCTGGAATTGTTGACGGGCAACCCCAAGCCCAGTCGTGCCTCGTTGCACCAGCTGGCGTATCGGCAACTGACGGCGTTGTTTCCAACGCATGCGGCGTATTTCACATTACCGGTCGAATAACCCGGTTGCGGCATCCCAAATCGCGAGGTCTCGAGACGGCGGCTTGTAGTCTCAGACAGCATCAATGTTGGTCCCGGATTCAGGACGCGATCAGGCACTCGAGAGATTGCGCGCCAGGTACAACCGCTGGTTGGTCTTAATCTGTTGCACGTAATCTTGTGGGACATCGGCCCGGGAGGCGAACTCTTCCCAGCGGGATACTGCGCCGGCAACCTGCTCCACGATTTCAGCGGCGATGCTTTTGGATAAGCTTGCCGTATCGGCCAGGGTTAACAGGTCCTCGCGCGTGAAGCCAGCGAACTTGCCGTTCACGCCCACGAGCGTGCGTAGACCGGCGAAATCGCCGCCTCCTACGGTCGCCGATGCGCAAAAGGAGGCCGGATCGCTGCCCGTTGGGTTAGGCTCGGCTCCTTCCGTTGGCTTTTGAGATGCATCGACCATGGCACTACCTGCAGCGCCGACCCGCACCTGGACCTTCTACGATGAGGATTGGCATGAGGGCAATGTCCCGCTGTTCGGTCCGCGGACGCACTCTGCCTGGCTTGGCTCGTCGGTCTTTGACGGTGCGCGCGCCTTCGAAGGCAGGACGCCGGACATTGAAGCCCACTGCCGGCGGGTGAATCATTCCGCGGTGGTCATGGGCTTAAAGCCGGTGACGGCGGTAGACCGGTGGCTCGCACTGGTCGCAGAAGGGCTGACGAAGTTTGATCCAAAGCCCGAACTCTACATCCGACCGATGTACTGGGCCGAGGGCGGTGGCCCCACTTCAGTGGATCCGGACCCCGAGTCGACGCAGTGGTGCCTAACGATGTACGAAGCGCCGATGCCAGCGCCGAGTGGTTCTTCGATCACGCTCTCGCCGTTTCGGCGCCCGACCGTCGACTGCATGCCGGTTAACGCGAAAGCCGGATGCTTGTATCCCAACAACGCCCGTGCGCTCGTCGATGCCCGCAACCGTGGCTTCGACAATTGTCTGCTGCGCGACGTGATCGGAAACGTTGCGGAACTGGCGACGGCGAACATTTTTATGGGCATGGGTGGAGTGGCCTACACCCCCGTCGCCAACGGGACGTTTCTTGCGGGCATCACCCGTTCTCGCGTCATCGGCCTGCTGCGCGGCGCGGGGATCGAAGTCATCGAAAAGTGTCTCACCTACGCCGATTTCGAAGGGGCCGAAGAGATCTGGAGCTGCGGCAATTACGCGAAAGTGTCCCCGATCACCCGCATCGACGGCCGGACGCTGGCCGCGGGGCCGCTCTATCAGCGGGCACGCGCGTTGTACTGGGACTTTGCGCACCGCGCCTGATCCGATGTCTTACAGGGCTCGGACTTCGCAGGAAGTGCCCCCGACGGCGGGCCGCCCTTGTGTGTGGCTAAGCTAGCCGCAGCGGCCTTCCGGCGTCTCGATGCGGCGACATTTGTGGCGCTGAGGAAAATGTGGTGAGGCACTGTTCTGCATAGGTTCAGAACATTGCATCGTCTATACCTAGTTTAGGAATGGATATAACAACAGGTCTTTTGAATCTGTTTAATCGACTATAACCGATGGCGCCGCGGGGACT
>CAIVRI010000092.1 GCA_903908265.1 uncultured Pseudomonadota bacterium | reverse complement strand
GTGCAGGCGAATACGGGGGCTTACCCGTACTATGCCGCCGCCCCCGCCGAGGGTTACTCCAGTGCTGCCGAAATTCCCATCGGACCCTACGACCTGGATGTCACGGTTCCGGCGCATCCTGTTTACTCCGAGACCCCGGCCTGCATCAGCGACCTTGTGACCGGCGTTGTCACGCAAACGGGCGCCGTCTGGCATGCCAACGTGGCCTACGCAGGCGTTTGGGTGGATCCGATTGCCGCATTGCCCGTCGATAAATGCTGGGGTCACCCTTACAACACGCAGTATCACTACCATGGTTACTCGTGGAAGTGTTTTCCCCGCCAAGGCGAAGCGCGCGAACACTCACCGCTCTTCGGATATGCCATGGACGGCTTTGGCGTCTACGGCCCCCGCGGTGATGGTGGCGAGTGGCTGAAGAATGAAGACCTGGACGAGTGCCACGGCCATGTCGGCTATATCGAGTGGGATGGCCAATGGACCACCATGTACCACTATCACGTGAATAACGAATATCCCTACGGCCCTGGTTGCTACCGCGGCGTCGCAGGCACGGTCGTGAGCCATGGCAAACATGCCCATGGCTTCCCGACAAGCCATGCCTTGCCATCGTTGGACGTCGCCCCGGCCACCGACATCGACGGCAAGGTTCTGCACTAATCGTTCATCCCAGGGAGCTCCGGCCGGACCGACTAAGGGTTCGGTGGAATTTCTTGGAATATCACGAGGCCTACGAACGGCGTGTCGATGAATCCCTTACAACTTTCGCCTAAGAATCGAGCTGCCAACATGATGACGATCTTATTTAAATCGACGCCCGTGATGTTGGCCGACAGCAAGCGAGAAAGACTTGTTTACGCCGTCTTAGTTTTATTAGTGGCGCTAGGTCAATTGATTTGCGCATCGGGTTCGGGCAGCTCTGCAGGACCCGACTCCGTTTCCGGCGCAGTACACACCGCCATGAATATCGCGAATACGATCATCGGTATCTTGGTATTGATACCGCGAGCCCGCGTATTCGGAGCCTTGCTGTCTGCCATAATTTTGACCATGTCAATGACGGCGAATTATGCATTTTATGGCACCGCGTACTTCTTAAAGCTGCTCCCCTTCGATGGATCAATCTTCATCGTGTCGACAGTCGTCGCCGTCCATTATTGGCCCGATCTGCGCCGTGCACTGAACGCGATTGGGCGCTGAGGAATCAAACTGAGCGGCAGAGGAATACGCCACTGCCGGGAAAACGGTGAGAAACGCGCGCAGGCCTGAAAAAAATGTGACAACGTCTTTAGCGAGCGCCTCGGGCGCAGCGTCAAATACGCAGACGTTTACCTCAAAGCTTACGAGACCGACGATGCGCTGCGACGCGGACTCAGCGCGTACTTTGCGTTCTACAACACCGAGAGCACCCATCAGGCACTAGACTACGGGCAGCCTGATGACGGTTACTATGGCCGCCCCACCGTGCGGATGGCCGCATGAAGCGAACCGACGATCTGCTGACGCTTCGCGTCAGACCACCTCTCGGTAGTCGATTTACGCAGAGCAAAGACGAAGAGACCATCAACCAGACCGAAGTCAGATCCACCTAACCGAAGAGAAAATCTGTCTTCACAACCGGTACCACTTGGGTCTGACGGGGAGATGACTACGGGGCTTGCGACCAAGGCGCTGAAAAATCAGTCCAGGGCCTCCAGAGACAACCAGTCTTGTTCCGAGTATTGATCCAGAATCGCCGACAAGCGATCACGCTGGACCTGCGACAGGCTGTGGGTGGTCTCTGTGTTCATCCGAGTTCTGCCACTAAGGGTTGTGGGCGCACTCCACCGCCCGCCTATGTCATCCCAAAGCGCGATCTGCATTTGCGGCGTGAATACTGCAATTTCGATACCGGGCGCCGCCATTTCAACCAAAACGGAGGAACTAAATCCGTACAGGTTGGTTCTCATCAACACAACCATTCCAATACTTCGGCCTATACTCGGCCGTGAAGCTTTCCGGGAACCCGTCATTCGCGATGACTAATGTGGTCCACATTCGGCGGATTTTGCGGCCTCCTCTTTGGGCGCTGATGGTCGCTGCTGCGGCCAGCGCCCTGGCGAGCTGCGCGGTTGGACCGGTACCTCAGGCGCCCTCGGTTGAAACGCAGGGCCTGGCCCCGAGCTTTCGGGCGTCGATGGATCTCGGGCCGACGACCCCGCCTGAGCAATGGTGGCGTCGTTTTAACGATCCGGTGCTGTGGGCGCTGATAGATCAAGGTCTCAAGGCCAATAGCGATATGGCCGTCGCCACGCTGCGGCTACGCCAGGCGCGCGCCAACTTGGTGGCCTCGCAGGGCGCTTTCTGGCCATCGCTTGGCGCCTCAGTCGGTCGATCCCGCAGCGAAGGCAGTCACGGCTTGCCCGCGACCAATTTGACCCAAACCTCGATCACGGCTGCCTATGAGCTTGACCTTTTTGGAGGCACTCGACGCGCCGTGACGGCCGCGCGTGCGGACCGCGATGCGGTGGCCGAAACCCGGCGTTCGACGGCCATCTCCGTCTCGGCCGAGATTGCGCTGAATTACGTGCAAGCCCGTGCAGCGACGCGGCGCTTGGAATTGGCCACGGACAGCCTCGCGGCGCAAGCCGATACGCTGCAACTGGTGCGCTGGCGGGCCATGGCGGGGCTCGCGAGTGACGTTGAGGTCGAGCAAGCCGCGCAACTCTATGCGCAAACGCAAAGTACCTTGCCCGATCTGCGTCAGCTCATCGATGGGGCGTTCAATCGATTATCGACGTTGACTGATGCAACGCCGCTGCGAATTGCCGAGCAATTGACTGGGGCGGCCGATGTGCCCGTAGCACCCATGCCCGAGGTCAGCATTCCGGTAGATGCCTTGCGGCAACGTCCCGATGTGCGGGTGGCTGAACGCACCGTCGTTGCTGAATTGGCGCGCGTGGGCGTGCGTGAGGCGGCGCTATTACCCGCGCTAACCTTAGGCGGCAGCTATAGCGGTGCAGGCGTGAATTGGGCGGCCGCAACCGCGGCGCCCGCGCTGCAACTGACTGGCCTGCTCGCCGCCAGCTTATTTCGCGGTGGCCAAGATTGGGCGGCACTGGAATCGCAGAAAGCGGCGGCGGCGGCGGCGGCGGCCACCTACCGAGGCGTCGTGCATGCCGCCATGGAAGATCTCGAGAACGCGCTGCTGACCGTGCGCGCCAGTCGCGAGAAAGCGGTCGCGCTCGCCGACGCAGATCAGGCGGCGCAACGCGCGCTTGAGCTTGCTCGCTTGCGCTATCAATCCGGCCTGATCGACTTCCAGTCGCTGCTGGACACCGAACGCACCGCATTGACGAGCGCGCAGTCGCTGATCCAATCGCAAGCCGATCGCGCCACGGCCGCCATTCGTTTGTACAAAGCCTTGGGTGCGGGGGGACTCGATCCCTCCGGCCCGCGTGTATCTGAGAGATCCGACCGATGAATAGCGCATCCCCCACACCGCCCGATCTCGACACTTTTTTGGGGCGTCCGCACATCTCGCCATTCATGCGTCGAGCCCGGCAAGTGGCGCTGGTGCTGGGCGGATTAATCGTGTTGTTTATCGCCTACCGCGTATTCGTGGCGCGCGGAGCGGCGCCGGTGAGCTACGCCACCACCGCCGCCCGTCGGGGCAACTTGAGTGTGTCGGTCTCCGCCACCGGCAATTTACAGCCCACCAATGCAGTGCAGGTGGGCTCCGAGACGTCAGGCCTCGTGACGGAGGTGACCGTCGATAACAATGAACCGGTCCGTAAAGGGCAGGTGCTGGCGCGGATTGATACCTCTCGGCTTGAGGATTCGATCCGTTTAGCCAAAGCGCAACTGCAGTCGGCCGAAGCGAATGTGGTGCAAGCGCGGGCGACGGCCGGATTGGCTGAAGCCAATCTGCAGCGCCTTGAACAGGTGCACACCCTGTCGGGCGGCAAGGTGCCGTCAGCGACGGAGTTGGATACGGCGCGAGCCGAACGTGCCCGCGACCTGGCGAATGTCGCCGTCGCTGAAGCCGGCGTGGCGCAGGCCCGTGCGCAACTCTCGACTGCAGAAACCCAATTCTCAAAAGCGGTAATCCGCTCACCGGTGAACGGCGTGGTGTTATCCCGTCAGATCGATCCCGGCCAAACGGTCGCGGCCTCGTTCAGTACGCCGACCTTGTTTTACATTGCGGAGGATCTGCGCACAATGCGCTTGGACGTGAAGGTCGACGAGGCCGATGTGGGCCAAGTGCGCGCAGGCCTTGCGGCCACCTTCACGGTCGATGCCTATCCGGAGAAGACCTTTAAAGCGCAGGTGTTGCGGGTCGATTACGGCGCCAATGCGACCCGTTCGAGTGCCATTGGTTCGTCCTCCTCGAGCACGACGACCAGCGGCGGCAGCTCAAGCAGTGTCGTGGCCTATACCGCGGTACTCAGTGTGGACAATGCGGATGGGATCTTGCGGCCGGGGATGACTGCGACGGCGAACATTGTGACGACGGAACGCACGAACGTGTTGTTGGTACCGAACCCGGCGCTGCGCTTTACGCCACCCTCCGCGGGTGATCCAAAAGCGCCGGGGGGTGGGGTCACCGGCGCCATCATGTTCAGACCCAAAATGGATGCGGGTGAGCATCAGGTGGCGTTGGGTCGCGGCAGTACCCGCACGGTCTACGTGCTTGAGACTAACCAGGCGCTGCGCTCTGTCGAAGTGCATCTGGGTGAGACGAATGGTGCAGTGACCGAAGTGTCTGGCGAAGGGCTACATGCTGGTGACGCTGTGGTCACGGGGCTATTAGCGACCGGCGCAATGGGTCGACACTGACCGTCATGGCGACTGATCGACTCATCGCGTTGCGCGGCGTCACCAAGGTATTTGGCGAGGGTGATGCGGCCTTCCAAGCGCTGCGCGGCGTGGATTTGGATATCGAGCGCGGCGATTTTGCCGCCGTGATGGGGCCATCGGGGTCCGGCAAGTCCACGATGATGAATATCTTGGGCTGCCTCGATACGCCAACCGCTGGCACTTTCCAATTTGAAGGCTTCAATGTCGAGCGCCTGTCGCGTGATGAGCGCGCCTTGCTGCGACGTAAATATTTCGGCTTTGTATTCCAGGGCTTCAATTTATTGGCGCGCACCTCCGCGCTTGAGAATGTCGAATTGCCCCTGCTGTATCGCGGCGAGAAACCGGCAGCGCGTCGTCAATTGGCCATGGCGGCCTTGGAACAAGTCGGTCTGGCGCGGTGGTGGGATCATACGCCCGCAGAATTATCGGGTGGGCAACAACAACGGGTGGCCATCGCTCGCGCGATTGTGACTCAGCCGACCGTGCTCTTGGCGGACGAACCCACGGGTAATCTCGATACCACTAATTCCCTTGAGATCATGCAGTTGCTGACGCACCTGAACAAGACAGGGATTACGGTCTTGATGGTCACTCACGAATTGGAGATGGCCGCTTTCGCCCATACGATCGTGCGCTTTCGCGATGGCCTAGTGGCGTCCATCGACCATGACCTCAATCGCGCCGCTGGCGGTGCGATGTGAGTACCTTATGGCCCACCGTGGTGCTGGCGTTCCGTGAGATTCGCCGTCACCTGCTGCGCTCATTTTTGACGGTGCTGGGCATTGTGATCGGTGTCGCGGCCGTGGTCACGATGGTGACCTTAGGCCATGGCGCCACGGCCGCCGTGAAAGAGCAAATCTCAGGGCTCGGCGCGAATATTTTGCAAATCCGCCCGGGCCAAGGTTTTGGTCGCGGCGGTGGTGGTCCATCTCCACCGGATTTCGAACTGACCGATGCCGACGCCATTCGGGCGCAAGTCTCGGGGCTAGTCGCGGTGATCCCGAGCGTCCAGTCGAGCGCGACGGTCGTGCACAACGCGGCCAATTGGTCGACCTCCATCAATGGCACGACCGGCGAATACTTCTCCGCCTACACCTGGAAGATCGCCTCAGGACGCAATTTTACGGCTGCCGAAGAATTATCCGGTCGCGCGGTCTGCATCATCGGCACGACGATCCAGAAGAAGTTGTTTGAATCCGATCCGCCGATGGGTCAACAGTTGCGCATGAAGGATGTGCCCTGCGAAGTGATCGGCATCTTGGAGAGCCGCGGCCAAGGTGGATTCGGTAACGACCAGGACGATGTGGTTTTCATGCCCCTGAAGGCCGTGCAGCGGCGCTTACTCGGCAGTCGCAAAGTGCGCTACATCGTCGCGAAGGTCGACGAGCAATACGATACCCAAGCCGTACAGCAGTCGATCAAAGTGCTGCTGCGGGAACGGCGCAACATCATCGCCGGCAAGCTCGACGACTTCAGTATTTTTGACACCGCGCAAATCTCTCAGGCGCTGCAAGGCACCACACAGATCATGACCGCGTTGCTGGGTGCCGTGGCGGCGGTGAGTCTGCTGGTTGGCGGCATCGGCATCATGAACATCATGCTGGTGTCCGTGACCGAGCGCACCCGCGAAATCGGCATCCGATTGGCCATCGGTGCGGTGGCGCGTGAAGTATTGACGCAGTTCCTCGTCGAGGCGGTCGCGCTGTCCTGCCTCGGCGGATTGATTGGGCTTTTGCTTGCACTGATCGCGACTTGGCTCTTGTCTCCGCTGCTGCAAGTGCCATTCCTCTTCGATGTGCCGATCAATGTCTTGGCATTCGGATTTTCGGCGCTGATCGGTGTCGTCTTTGGTTACTTCCCCGCGCGGCGCGCTGCGTCCTTAAATCCGATCGACGCCTTGCGTCACGAATAAGCAGACTTTACTCAGTCCTGACCGGTCGCGAGCACGGTTGAGTCGATAGCGGCGATCGATGCACAACCCGTTAAGGCCATCCCCACACGCATCTCGTCCGCGAGGAGTGACAAGACCTGTGCTACACCACGTTGTCCGGCAGCGGCCAGTGCGTACCCCCAGGGGCGGCCAATCAAGACACCATCCGCGCCGAGGGCCAGCATGCGGATCAAGTCCAAGCCGCTGCATACGCCGCCGTCTACGAGGACAGTGAGTTGCTCGCCAACCGCCGCAGCAATAGCGGGCAAGGCACTGACGGTCGACGGCGCGTCATCGAGTTGGCGGCCACTGTGGTTCGACACGACGATGTCGTCACTCGATCCCGAAAACAATGCAATGTGGACCGACCGTGTTGGAATAATGAGCGAATGCCAACCTGACCCGCGATTCCTGGTCCAGCCTGATGTTCCCTAGAATGGTGGAACGGAGGGTTGGGAGTCATGCCGAAACAACGGTTTACGACGGAAGAGATTATTCACAAGCTGCGTGAGGCGGACGTGCGGTCCGGGCCGTCACTTTACCTCAGCGCATACCCAAGCACATGACGTGCGGCTAACCCCGGTCGCGGGCCTTTGGCAAGGGCCTAGGTCAGGGTCCGCTTAAGGTCCCGTGAAAGGTGGGACCCAAATCGCTATTGGAATGATTGGCTCCGCGGATCCAGCCATTGAGGTTGTAAGCGATGCCGGTCGTAAAGTTGCCTATCCACAAGTCGTAGGTGCCGCTGCCGCCCGGCGCGGTCGATGTATAGACCAACCAATCGCTTGTGACGGGGAACGGGTCGGCGAACTCCGCCGACTGCACGGCAGCGGTGATGAAGGCCGCGGGTACGGCGCTGGATCCAGCGGTGTCGCCACGGTAGATCCAGTCATTGGCTTGGCCAGCAGCAAAGTAAAACCGGGTCGTATCCAACGCGATCGGGTAGTACGCATGATTACCGACCGCATAGAGCGAACGGGGCTGTCCTGCCGTATCGAGCCAGATGGCGTTGGTGACGCTATCGGCGTAAAGAAAGTCGCGGTTAGAGCCTTGCAAAAAGTAAGGCATGCCCACTTCTGTCGTGCTTTGCAAAAGTACGGTCTGAGCAGGCGTCTGGTCGACGCCGTTCACCGCCACGGTGCTGACGTCAATCGACGCAATTTGAGTCAGGTTGTGTTTGAAGATAATGCGGCTGCCGTCGGCACTAAACTTCGGGTCTTCGTTACGACTGCCGTCGGCTTGTCCATGGGTCAATTTCGTGAGGTTAGTGAGGCCGGACGGCGTCACCGACGCGACAAAGAGATCCCATGCCTGTCGACCCGTCTGCGTCGTCTCATCGTTGTCATCGGCCATTACGACCACGACCTGTCCGTCGGGGCTGAAGTGATAGTTCATCGCGCCGGCCAAGCGGGACGGCGTAATGTCCGTGACGGTGCCCGTATCAAAATTTGCCATCCAAGAGCGCACGCCACTAAATCCATACGTGTCGTAGGAGTGCCAAATCAATCGTCCGGTAATCGTGATTCCCTGCAGGATCGTCCCCGTTGTTGCGGTGGTGACGCTGAGCGCTGTGCTGGTGGCTGACGTGCCCACCGCATCGGTGGCCGTGACGGTGTACCGGTACGTGTGATTGGCAATCAATCCGCTGACCGATAGCGATGGCGTGGCGAGTCCGGTCGCGATCGCTTGGTCATCTTGCAAGACGGTGTAAGTCGAGATGCAGTTCGCGGGGCTTGTTGCCGTCCAATCCAGCACAAGGCCCGACGCCGTCACGCTCGCCGCCATCAGAGTGCTCGGCGCTGCGGGGGCCGTCCCGCAACTGGGCGGCGCCGCGGGTACGGTTGCGCCAGGGCCTCCACCGCTCCCACACGCAGTCAACAGCACGAGTAGAGCGGTCAGGGGTGCAGGGCGGGGGCATTGGTTGTATGGGAAGCGGGTCAGGGTCATGAAGGCCAGTCTCGCGTTTTGCTGTCGGAACTTCAAATCCGGGGGGTGTCTGTGGTCGAGTACGACGCCAGCGTTGACTTCCAGGACGGCCACGTCGCTGATTTGTAGGCCGGCGGCATTGGCTTCCTCCGTATCGATAGGCATTTTCAGCACGTAGTTTGAGCGGACGCGTACGAGCACGTCAATGAAAGTTAGCCCGCGCCCATGCGCTCCAATACAACCCGGTACTGTGTCGCCATCGTTCACACCATGGTCTGCGGCGTCAGTCTGTGTCATATGGACGTGTCGCCTGGAACAAATCACTCCTTGTGCCAGATGCACCGGCCACGCCCATTGCACCAGTGGCGCCAGTGGGTTCCTTATCCAATGACGTTTACTATGGCCGACCCACCGTGCGGATGGCCGCATGAAGAGAACCGACGTGGTCTGACGCTTCGCGTCAGAACACGTCTCGCTAGTCCATTTACGAAGAGCAAGGACGAAGAGACCATCAACCAGACCGAAGTCAGATCCACCTAACCGAAGAGGAAATCTGTCTTAACGACCGATACCACCTGTTACTGGTTGGCTGTTCACTGTCGTTGGCAAAAGCAATTCTAAAAGTGACCTACTTAGTAGCCAAAGAAAACCTGCATTATCATCGCCCTTTTATGGCGTATTAAGTGTAGTAACCCAACGCATTCGAGCAGGGTTGCCGGAATTGTAATACTGGCTGATTACGGTGTAATAGCCGTTAGTATAAGAATGGATATAAGACTGACTGTTCGGTACGGCAAACGCGCCAACCAGTCCATTCCCAGCCACACACCCTTTTGTATCAACGGGACTCGTCGACGTTAAATTACCCGTCACGTCCCACACAGCATTGTAGATAATTTGAGAATACTGAACGCTGGTGCCACCGCGCCCACTGCCTACATTCCGATAGCCAACATATGCAATCTGACCATGGACAGTACCGTTGTCGTCGATTGAAGTCGCAACGACGTTATTGACCCAAGTCGTACCACAACCGCCCACATTGCCTGCAGTTAGCGTGATAGAGGTTCCTGCATTAGCAGCGCTCATAGCGAGAACACTTGCAGCAAACAAACCAACCATTCGCTCCTTGTTAAAATTCTTCATATCGTCTCCTTAGTTTAATAACCCTCATCAAAATGGTGGGCCCTCAGGGACTTGAACACCTTTGGCGCCCTGTAATCCGGCTACTCCAGTTGGACCAGCGACGCCTTGGGGAGTCGTGAAGTTCAGCTTTGCTGCTGTGGTCGTTCCCGTAGTCGTTAGCGAGGCTGCGGATCCGGCTGCTCCATTCGTTTTCGTTCCAATGGTGACGGTGGCTGATTGGTATCGGCGGCACCGGTAGCGCCAGTTGCGCATTCCGCGTGGTGGTGAACGGGGTTTCCACGGGACCGTAAACACGTGGCCGGGTGTCGGAGGAATGCGGTTCAGAATCGCGTGGAACGACATTCACGATCGTGGCAGCGGGAGGATGGCGGCGGGAGATGAGCGCACGGTGGCGGCGTACGCGGGGCGTTTTTGCCCAGGAGCAACGCCGGTGCCCAACGCGAGGATCTCCATGTCGAAGCTGCAGCAGAGCATCCAGGTGCAGTCGACCAGTCGCGCCCGTCGGCCCGTTGCGCCGGTAGCACCCGTTGGGCCCTTATCCAAACTCTCCACATGCAGCGAGAATGTCGTTGCGCCAGAAGTGTCCGCATCGAGCGAGCGTGTGTAATCGCCATCGGGTGGCGTCGCGATAAATGTCGCTGTGCGACTTCCTGCGGCCGCAGCCGAGATGGTCAGGTTCGATCCGTTCACGGCAACCGACGGCGCGGTCGTACAACTGCCTGTGGCATTCGAACAGAAGCTACGTCTCGCGATGGTTAATGCGGTAGGCGTTCCTTGCGTACGATAGGTGGTCAATTTGGATGCTATGGCCGGTGCCGCTGATGCGCCTACCGACACCAATCCCCAAGCGGCAGCCACTGAGACCTTGATCGCCCGTGAGGTCTGCGCATTTTTTGTTCTTATCCATAGCAAGCCAGACCTACTTTCTACGTGAACGCATCTCAGACGTCAAGAATAAGTTTAATCGGGCCGATTATTGTAAAATCCGGTTTGTCTGCTGTCGCGTTACCCGACATGCCGCCCGACTACCGCAGGCGCCAAAAGTATTCACGCCACTAAATCGGAGTAAATAAACTTTCCATTGGAAAATCATCCCCCGAACCGAGGGCGTTTTGCCCCAGTTCAGGGGCAACTCTTTCTGAAGGTTAGGGAAGTTCTGCAGAACTTCCTTAAATCACCAGGTGCGCGCAATACGCACGCAATGCGCTGGGCGCCCACGTTTTACTTAATCTTTGGTCCCCCCCGGGTCATTTCCAAAACGTGATGCGAAATGCTCGCGTGCCCGCAGAACTGACCTTAGCCAGAACGAAAAACGATCTATGAAGTTTCGAGCGATTCTGGGAGGCCTCGGCGCCCTTCTACTCACCAGCGTGGCTGCAGCCGCGCCTGTTTATTCCATCACCGAAATCAAGCCGCCCGTGGATTCGTTCTACGGGACGGTCATCAACGACTCCGGCCAAGTAGCCGGCACCGGGTCCGTGACGCCAGGGGGGCCGCCCCATGCACTGCGTTACAGCGGCGGTGTGGTGACCGACCTCGGCACCCTGCCGGGCGCCACCGCCACGGAAGTGACTGGCATTAACCGCAAGGGGCAGGTGGTCGGGTATGCCGGCGAAGAAGTAACCCTCTTTTCCGGCGAGTGGAACTCGGTTCATGGCTTCGTCTATACGAATGGCTCTCTGCAAGACCTGGGAACCTTGGTCGGCGGAAACTATGTCTTTACCACGAGAATCAGCGACGACGGGACGGTGGTAGGCGAGGCCTATACGGCAGGCGACGCCTGCTCACAGGCCTTCGTCTACCGCAATGGCGTCATGTCGCCTTTCGGTACGTGCGAAACCACCCAAATTGCTCGTTTAATTAACAAGCGCGGGAACATCGTGGGAGCGACGCCCCATAACAGCAACGGTAAACCGCAGGGATTTTTCTCGAAGGACGGCACGTCGGTAGTAACGATGAACTGCCTCGACAATTTGCCCTGCTCCGGTAGCAGTTACACGGAAGCCTGGGACATGAATGACAAGGGCCAAGTGAGGGGTCTTGCCCTTGACAGCGCCGGCGTGCGGCACCCCTACCTCTACCAAAACGGGGTCATGAAAGATCTCGGCACCTTAGGTGGCAAAGGTGGCTGGAGTTCTGCCATCAACGCCTCCGGCGCGGTCACCGGTTATTCCAATACGGCAACCGGTACACACGCGTTCCTGTACAAGGACGGCAAAATGCTGGACCTCGACCCGAAGGGCAAGGCAACCTTTTCCGTCGGTCGCGGCATCAGTGACAGAGGTGACGTCCTCGGGGTTGCCAGGGATCCCGTCACTTTCGGTTTCTATGATTTCCTCTATACGGAAGGCCGTATGTGGAAGCTCGAGGATTTGATTTCGGCACGTAGCCCACTCAAGGGCATCGTAGATATTTATTTCGCACGAATGATTACCGCCAACGGCTACATTCTGGCGGACGGTTTCAACAATAACACCGGCGTGCAGAGCTCTTACCTCCTGAAGCCACTGGAAAGCGAAGACTAAAACGTTCAGGGGCTCATAACCCCAGGGTTCATACCCTCGGGCTCATAGACCATCGCCCATCGCGTGGTGGGTGCTCCCGGCTACGGCTAGGAGCACCCCAAAAATTTCGAGCCAATCCACCGCGTTCTCTAACCGATCTCAGTGTATCTGCCGGATGAACTCAGCACCAATATCGGCAACCGATCCTTATCAGTCAACTAGATACTTGAGCGATGGGAAGTTCGCGAAAGCCACTAAATCGCCGTCACTGCGGATGAAGGGCAGCGGCGCCCCACTTGATTGGCGCTCTAGTCCAGCTCTGACCAATGCAGGGAAGGCCAATTCCGCGCAGCAGAGGAGACTTAAACATCCCTACGCTTCACCTCGTCGAGGAGCTTAGCAAGAGTTTGCGTGCCATCCATCGCGGTTTACCGCCAAGTGCTAGAAGCGGAGACCTCCGCTGAATCGCCACGTGCGCGGGACGCCGGGGTGAATCACGTAATCGGCGCTTGGATGGGTTTCGCCGGGGTGGCGGGACACGTAGTAATACGTGATGTCATTCCAACGCGCGTTGGTGAGATTGAAAACGTCGAGACCGAATCGCCAATGTTGGTCTTGCCAACCGAGCCTGAGATCAAGCGTTGTGTAGGGCGCGGACCAAGCCGAGCCATCCTCGACCAAGGGGGCACGTCCAAAATGGCGAAAGCGCAAGCCCACGGTCGTTGTCTGTGCCTTGTAAGTCAAACCCCCATCGAAAATTGCTGTGGGCGAGTTGGGAATCTCGCGGCCTGCAACCGTGATAACCCCTGTGCAGGGGTGCGTCATATCGGCACTGCCACAGCCCAGATCGTTCGGTTCGGTGTTGTGATCAAAGTGACCCCGCGAATACGCGCCGTTCAGATCGGCTGACCAGCGGTCATTGAGGGTGTACCGTTCGCTCAATTCGACCCCGCGTCGCGTGGTTGACCCTGATGGCGAGGTGTCCCCGGCATCACCGGAGAACACCAGTTCGGAGGCGAGCTTGAGCTGATAGACATCAATGGTGGTGTGGGCGTGTCCGATCTGAGCCACGACTCCGGCTTCCGCGCTGTGTGCGCGAACCAAGGGCGTGGCGGACGCGACTAGCGGATTTTCACCGCTGCGGGTGACGCCGCGAGCGTCATTGGAGTGGAACCCGTCGGCGATATTCAAAAATGCGCGAACGGGGCCGAAGGGTCCGAACGCGATGCCAAACTTCGGCGACAACAGCGACGCTCTGCGATGCCCCGTATTACAGCCCAATGGGTCCGTTGAGAGATTGCAAAACCCGTCCGCTCGGGTTAGACCGTCGGTCACTTGGAAGTCGATCGTATCCGAGCGAAGGCCGACGGTGATTTGGGTGGTTGGATTCAGCGTGGTGGTGTTCTCAGCATAGACCGCAAGCGCGCCTTCGCCCACGCGAGCATCTTGCTGATGGAAGAGCAATCGCCGTTCGTTGGTGTGATCAATACCGACATCCTGAATATCGTCATATCGCGTCTCGATACCCAGCAGTGTCGAGGATGAGCGCCCCAATAGTGAATGTCTGAAGCGAGTGGAGGCCTTGAGACCGAACACCGTGCGTTGATCGTGCTGATATATTTGGTCGCCAAGGCGGGCATCGGCCAAGTGATCTGTGTAGGTGGAGTAGAGATTGAGGCCATAGTTGAACACGTAGCCACTGAGATCCGATTCGTGGTTATCCTGCCGAGCGCGATAGGTGAAAGAGAGACTGTCACGGTGGGACTCGCCGCCGTCCGTCGAGGCCACGCTGCCGTAGCGACCGATGATCCCGGTATCGATCAAATGTTCAGCGATCTGATCCGTCGAGTTCCATAGTCCATCGTAGTGCATCAATGTCACAGTGGTTCGGCCGCTATCGCTATCCCTGACCAGACGCAGGAGCGCATTGTTGCGACGGTAATTGTCGGGCACGTCAAACGGTCCATCGTTATGATAGCCCTCGATCGCGCCGATGACGCGGAACGACTGCAGCTCGACGGTCCCTAAGCCCAGCGCGCGCCGATAGCCCATGGGTCCTAGACCCACGTCAAGCGCGGGAGAGGGACGATCATCGAGCGCGATGTGGATGCTCCCTGCGGCACTGAAGTCACCACTGTCCGTGTAGTACGGACCCTTGCGGTAGTGCAAATCGCCAACGGTTTCAGGAATCAAGAAATTCAGATCGGCATAGCCTTGACCGTGCGCGTGACTGACAAGGTTGACCGGCATGCCGTCGACTACTGGAGCGAGATCGGTACCGTGATCCAAGTTAAAGGCCCGCATGAAATACTGGTTGGCTTTGCCTTCACCCGAGTGCTGAGTCACGATCAGGCCAGGCACGGTTTCGAGTATCGCCGCTGGCCTTAAGGTCGGAAGTGCCGATAAATCTTCCTGACTCAGGTCTCCGCTGGATGCAGCGGTCATCTCGCTGACACCACGCGCTGTGACCACCACCGGATCCAGTTCCGAATCAACGAGATCAGCGCGGTTGGCATGCGCGGCGCTGGCCAAAGCCAAGAACGCGATTGACAGCATCATGGGGGCTTGATTTCCTCGCAGGTTCATCGTGTGGGATCATCCAGGTAGGCCACAGGGTTGCAGAGAAGAGGATAGCGGGGACTTTCTTGCGGAGCAGTGGCAGTCGGATGTCACCCGGGAGAGGCGAACGTGAATAGCGTGTCGCCGACTGATCATGCACTTGCGTCAGTCGTGGGTGTGGGCGTCGTGAGCAGGCTCTGATTCGCCAGCGATCAGGTGCATACGACCGTTTCGGACACCTTTTAAGGCCGTGATTGCATTGGCCAATTCACCCAGCTCGGCGGCCGGCCCTCGCAGTATCGATACTTCCACACAGCGTTCGTGATCCCAATGCGCGTGGACGGTTGCGACCACTAGGCCAGGATGCCGGTGCTTCGCCTTGGTTAAACGCCCGCTCACTGTTTGGTCATGATGCTCATAAACATAGGCGAGCGATGCGACGCTCGGCAAATCCGGCAAGTTCGTCACGAGGTCGGACTCTAAGGTGTCGCGCACGAGATCCCGTACGGCCTCACTGCGAGTCGTGTAGCCGCGTTTTTCGATCCATTGATCAAAGGCAGCGGCCAGCTGCGCGGGCAGCGAGATAGTGAAGCGTTCCATGCCCTGCATGCTAGCGAGTGCATGTGATGCATTTCTGACGGTATGACTACACCCGTTAGTCAGTCGGCATGGGCCGTCGCCGGTATTCACGAGCCGGTCACGTGCGGCGCCGAGAATCACGCTGCGGGCGTGTAGCCCGGCAATGGTGGATAGCTTCCAATGACGGCGACGAACCTCTCGGCTGACTCACGCGGCTCACTGCTTTGGTGCGTGGCAGCCCTGTCCGGAGCGGCCGGTCTTGGCTATGAGATGGTGTGGACCCGTCTTTTGGGCGTCGCGATGGGCACCGAGATGTGGGCGGTGCTCGGTGCGATCGCCGGTCTATTCGCCGGGCTCGCGCTCGGGGGCTGGTGGCTTGATGGCTGGGTCGCCCGAGCGGTGAGGCCTGGGATCCGATACGCTCAGCTTGAAGCGGTGATCGCGCTGTGGGGGTTGGTGTGCACACAACTCCTACCCGACTTGGCGCACGCTTTGCCACCGCTCTTGGGGCCGCTGCCATCGGTGCTGTCGATCGGCGTGCTCTACTTTGTGTTGCCAGCGTTGGTGTTGCTGCCTGCGACGGTCGCGATGGGCGGCACCTTGGCGGCCTTGACCCGCATGTTGGAAGCCGCGCGCCACTCGCAGCGGGTGGTTGCGAGCGCGTATGCCGCGAATACACTGGGCGCCGTATTGGGCACACTATGCACGGTCTGGTGTTTGTTTCCCGTCCTCGGGCTGCGCGGCACACTCCTTGTGCTGGCCGGCCTGAACCTCCTGGCTGCCGCGATCGCTTGGCGCATCGCACCGCTAGGCGGCGCAGCGGTCGGTCTACAATCCGTCGTCGATACGTCGGCCGTTCAGACGGCGAGTGGCGACAGACGTCGATTTATCGCGCTCTTTTCGACCGGTTTTCTCGGTGTTGGCATCGAGGTTTTGCTGATTCGTGTGGCGGCGCAGTTCCTATCCGACACGATCTATACCTTCGCCGGCTTGCTTGCTGCCTATTTGCTGGGCTCGGCCGTCGGCGGCGCCTGGCGCCAAGCCGTGCGCGTCAAAGCCGACTCGGCAAGTCGGTCGGTGCTGCTCGGCCTCACGGCGACGACGGTGCTGGCGACCGTCGCGTGCATTCCGATGTTGGCGCGTTGGGTGTTGTTAAATGCACTCACGGATCGATGGGGCGAAACGCTCGTATCGATGGCGTTATTCTTACCCAGCGCGCTCACGATGGGGGCTTTGTACGCCGACTTGCTCGAGGATTATCGACGTGCGCATGCGACAGTCGGGCGTGCCAATGCCGTCAATGCGCTCGGTGCGGCGCTCGCGCCGGGCGTCGTGGCGCTGATCTTGATTCCAGCGCTCGGTGCGATGGCGGCAATACTTGGGCTCGCCGTTGCCTATCTGGCGCTTGTCTCTGTCGAACGTCGCTCGCTTTTTATCGTCTCAGCGCCCCTTTTGATCGCCGCGGGGCTCTATGCGGTCGGCGTGGTACTGCCGGTCAGCTTGCCGACCGACGGGCGTCAAGTGGCCAGCATTGAAGGCCCCATGGTGGCTGCGAGTGTGGTGGATGACGCGCAAGGCGCACGCTATTTGGAAGTGAATGGACACTTACGCATGGGCGGCACGAGCTCTGAGCGTTCTGACTTCCGGCAGGCATTGCTGCCGCTGTTGCTCCACCCCAATCCGCAGCACGCGCTCTATCTGGGGGTTGGGACGGGCGCAACCTTATCGGGCGCCATGATGTATCCCGCACTCGTCGTCACGGGGATTGAAATCTCCGAGGAAGTGGCTGCGCTCTTACCGTATTTCGTGGTGCCTGGACGGCCCGATCCGCAGTCGCAGGTGCTCGTTGCCGATGCACGACGTTACCTCGCGGCCGATCGCGCCACCTACGATGTGATTGTCGCCGATAACTTTCATCCGGCGCTCGAGGGCAGCGGCTCGTTGTATAGCGTCGAGCATTTCAGCGCGGTGCGCGCGCGGCTCGCGCCGGGGGGGCTCTTTTGCCAGTGGCTGCCGCTCTACCAGTTAGATCAGCGCTCGTTACGGGACATCATGCGGACGTATCTGTCGGTGTTTGCTCATGGCAGCGCGTGGCTTGCGCACTTCAGTATTCGCATGCCGATGCTGGCGTTGTGCGGAACGGCTGATGGACGTGATGAGACCTTGCTGGAGAACGCGGTTGCGCCCAAACAGCCGGCCTTACAGCCTGTGCTGCAACGGCTCGACTTCGCAGCGCCTTTGGCGTTGGCGGGCAGCTATCTGGGTGATGCGGGCGCGCTGCGTCGGTATGCAGGCCCAGGTCAACTGAATACTGATGATCATCCGATCGTGGCGTTGAACGGTAGCGCCAATATCGCTGCGCTCGCGGCACCCGTGCAAACCCTGCTGCTGGACCTGGTCCACGCCATGCGCACGAGCGAGTCTGCCATCGGACGTGCAGAACCCGCGAGCAACCGCTTGCCAGCCTACTGGCAGGCGCGAGACCGTTTCCTTGAAGCCGGTGCAGCGCTGCGAGGCCAGCCCCGTGGGCGCGCGTTGATTGATGAGGCGGCCCCTGGACTCTTGGCGACGGTCGCCGTGAGCGCCGACTTCGAACCCGCTTACCAGCCGCTGTTGCGTATGGCAGACGCACTGGCCACCACCGATCCGACGGCAGCACAGACCTTGCTGCGGGCCATCGATGCGGCGGCACCGTCCCGCAGCGAAGCGCGCGAGCGTCTCCAGCGCCTGCGATAAATGGCCGTCACCGTCGAGTTTAGGGCGAGAAACGAATGCGATAGCCCCAGCAGTCGAGTTGATCGGGCATCGCGTTAAAGGCCACGGTGAGCCGGCGGGCTCCCGGATTGACCGGCACCTCGTGATAAAGATAGCTTGGGAACAGCACGACGTCGCCCGGATTCGCCTCCGGTAACAGGTATTTGCCGGCGTTATACGGTCCCATCTGGGCGGTACGCGTGTGGTGCCGAAAGCTGAAGTCGTAGCCGCCGGGCGGCCGGACAAAGACCGTGCGACAGCGTGGGTCAGACTCGGTCAGATATAACACGCCCGAGACAAATGAATTGGCGTGCGAGTGCATCACTTGATTGCCGCCCGGCTCCAAGAGGTTCGTCCACATTTCTTTGACCATCCACTCCAGGCGCTCACCGAAGAGCAACTCGCCGAAGTCGACGAGTTTGGGTTGCACAAGTGCCGTCAGCCGACTGAAGAGCTGATCGCCGCGAGGGTCTGCCACATCGGTATGAAAGAGCGCTGCTGAGCGCAGGTTCTGTGCAACCGAGGCATGCTCAATCGAGGCGCGTAACTCATTGACTAAGTCAGGGGGGACTAGTCCGCGACTGCGCAGCAAAGGGATCGGAAATAACGGCTCGACGGTATCCATCACGCAAATCCTTCGGCAAGGGAAGAACAGTGTCCGGTGTCGAGATGACAATGCCGTTTACGGATGGACAATTTTTTCGCTGCCGCTTGGGTTGAGCACTTCGAGCGCCGCCTCCACGTAGTCGAGGCATTCCTCAATTTCGCCGCTGCCGCCTTCGCCGCGACCCGCGCGCAACAGGTGTTCGACTTCGAGCCGTACCGGGTCATCTACCGCTAATCGTTGCGCCATCGATTCGACAGCGTCCGCGCGGCGCCAACACTCCTCGACCGTGGGCTCAGCGTGGGCGAACGCGGCGCAGCCGAGGAGCAGGCTAAGACAAGCGCTACGAAGGGGGGCGGCGTCCATCAGACCATACTGCCTCATTAAAAAACCCGCCGACACTCGCGTGCCGGCGGGCTTGGGCTTGGGTCAGTACCGGGTGGCGAGAACCACCACCCGATCGCGATCCCAAGTCGATCAGTCTTCCAAATCGCCGCCGAGGGTCGCCGCGAGAGCGCGGTTCTTCTCGACCAGCAACTGCGCCGAACCGACCGGACGGACGAAGATCGGGTTCGTGTAGAACCAGAGATTCGACCAGGCCTGCACGTCGTAGGTCACCTTCTTGGCGCCGCCGGACACCGCGAGGTGTGCCGGGCAGGCCGCATCCGTGCAGGACACCAACGCGTTGTTGGTGTCAAGCAGCGGGGCGCCGTTGGCATCCGATACGTTCGGGGTCCCGTTCGGAATGTTGGTGCCACGCGCACGCACGTAGAAGGGCTGGCTGCCCATCGTGTAAGTGCGCTTGAAGGTAATCTGGTAGGCGCCATTGGCCAACGCCTTCTTCGTCATCGAAGTCACTGGGACCTGCGCTACAACCGCCTGCGTGTTGTAGACCAGAGCCGCGCCAGCCACGCCGCCGACCGGTGCCACGCCATTGGCGTCGGTGCCGTAGAGCGGATCGGTCGGAGCGATGACGCCCGTGATCGGACTGGAGATCAGATCGACGTGATCCAGATCCGGCGTGTTCAACGGCTGCGCCATGCTCAACTGCGCGAGCAGCGGATTGGCGAAGCTGTAGGGGCTATTGTTGTGCCTCGGCACGGTCACGGTCATTTCGACCGTGACTTTCTCACCGGACCTGGCTACCAGCGTTTCACCCATGCCAACCCAGTCGGTGGAGGCCGTCTTGGCGCGGAACGTCAGGTCGTTACCGATCAGATCGCCCATGACTGAGTACGAGTTGCCCTTGCGCATCGAACGGACGATCGCCTTAGCGCTGAAATTGGTCTTGTTCGCCACGTAGAGCTTCGAGTACTCGCCTGGCATGAAGTCCGAGTCGGTCGCGCTGTCGCCAGCGCCGAAGGAGCCGCGGCTGTGCCAGTCCGAGGAAATGAACATGAACGTGTTACGGCCTTCAGCCAACATGCCGTCCCAGAGGCCACCGACCTTAGCGTGGTAGACGCCCGTGAACCCATAGGTGCCGCCACCAACTGCGCCCGAGCCATAGGAGCCCGCACCGCCGGTGAGGCCGCCCTGTGGCGCGTGTCCCGGGGATTCGATGCCGAACGCCACAGTGGGCGCTGCATTGTTCATGTCACGGAAATGATTGATGTTAAATCCTTTCGAGCCGGTCGCGCTGAACACACCCTGACGCTCGGAGTGTGTTGGGATGGCATAGGCGTGGATCGGGTAGTTAGCCTGTAGCCAAGCCATCGCGGCAAGGGTCTTGCCGTGCCCGGCAGTACCACTATTGTTGACTGCATCCTTGCCGGTCCAGAGCGAGTTGCCAGCGCCATCGACCGGGCCGATTACGTCGCCGTCAGCGCGGTCGAAGCGGTACTCGAATTCAGCAATCGCGTTGGCGTTGCCGGTCTTCACTTTGAGCGGCGTCTGGCCCTTCACAATGGCGACGTCGGTGTGCTCGTGGCCCGGGGTGACCCACTCGAGACCTTCGATCAACACCTTTTGGTACTTCGCGCTGCGGTCGACGATGGCGGGATACTCAATGTCCTGCGCCATCTGCCAATGCCACATGGTCTGGGCGGTGCCGGTGCCGTTCGGAGTGCCCTTGAGCGCAGCGATCACGATGCTCTTAGGGCCGCCGTACACGCCGTCGAGATTGATGGCCTGACCGAGTGTCTGGCTCCAGTACTGGACCGGCGAGGGCACCGCGTTGTACGCGCCAGCGCCAACGTTGGTGTCGTCAAAACGGCAGTCGCGGTTACCGCTGCCGCCGTGGTTGCCGAGCGTGAACCAGTCCAAGTTGAAGTTGGTGGCACCGTTGGTGCTGCCCGAACCGACCGCACGGTCGATCGAACGGACGGCAGAGACCGAGCCGTCTTGGCAGATGTTGTGGTTGTGCATGTCGCCGGCGACATACGGATTGGTCGTTGGAGCAGGTGTCGCTGCAAGCGCGCCACCGGCCGACAACGCGGCGCCGAGAAGGAGCGCGGACTTTTTCGTAATCAAATTCACTAGAGATCTCCCTGGAGGGCTGTGAGGTATGAAAATTTTTATTTTCGTAAGACTGCGGTAAGAAAACCAAACCACAATTTAAGAAAATTGTAGAAACGCAAAAACATCGTGGAACTAAAAACTTTGCTCGCAATCCATCGGCGAGCGACTAAACATAAGCATTACTTTTACGCGGACCTATTAGAGGCTACGTAAATGACGAAGCGATGAAGAGTGAGTGACCGTTCCAAGAGAGTTTTTTTAAAAGTGGAAATGTGAAGAAAAATTCTTTATTCACACTGAGTCCGACAGAAAAACGTCATCAAACATCCCTACAGTTCCGCTCCTCAGTCGTAGAGGTCAGGTTTCCAATGCAATCCGATCAACAAATCGCAGCTGAATTGAATGCCGCCCGTGCTGGCTCTATGGCGCGAACTCTGCTGCGCGAGCCGCTCGTGCAATTTCTCTTGATCGGCCTTGTGCTATTCGCGATAGACATGTGGTTACACCCGCCGGTCAAAGAGAACCGAACGATCGTGGTGACGCGACAGATGCAGAATTCCATCATCGAGAACTACGATGAAGATCATGCGCGCAAGCCCACAGCGGCCGAATTAAAGGCCACGATCGACAACTGGGTAGGCGAAGAGATCCTCTATCGCGAAGGTCGCGCGCTTGGTTTGGATCTGGGTGATCCGACCATTCGCGATCGCATCGTTTATAAATTAAAGGTGATGTTGACGGACGAGGCAAAATCGCGCGATCCGACTGAGAATGAAATTCAGCAGTGGTTCTCGGCAAATCACAAGCGCTACGATGAGCCAGATCGCTTAACGTTTCTGGCAACGGCCCCGGTCGCAGAGGAAATCGCGCGACGTGAGTATGCGGACGTCAAAGCGCAGCGTGAGTCTGAAGAGCTGCAGGCGCAGACGCGCATCTTCCTTGAGCGTCCTCGCGCGGCGATCAATCCGGTTTTCGGCGATGCCTTCGCAATGGCGCTGGATCAAGCAAAGCTGGGCGAATGGCAAGTGCTGCAATCGACTGCCGGCTGGCATTTAGTCCGCTTAGACGCCCGTAAGGCGGGCAAGGTCGCGCTGCTGAATGATGTGCGCGACGATGCGGTGAAGACATGGAAGTCGGAACAGACCTTAAAGACGACCTTGCAGGCGATGGATCGATTGAAGGCGCGTTACACCATGCGAGTCGAGCCATGATGGTCGCTCTACCACGGTCATGCCGATGGGGGCTGTTGACGCTACTTTTGGCGGCCGGTACAGCACTCGCACACGAAGCGGCGATGGGTGTCGTCGAATTCCGTGAACTGCGAGCGGGCGCCTATCTCGGGCGCTGGCAGAAAGAACCGGTCATTGGCGGTGAGCGCGTCCGCTTTTCAGTGCCCGCGCACTGCGTTCTGCGCATGCCACAGTTGTACTGTGGTGATAAAGGCCTGGTCGGCACTTTAGGGATCGAAAACCTCGGCGTGGATGTGTCGGCCGTGTTGGTGCGTGTGACGCCGCTGAACGGCGAGACAAAGAGCTATACGCTGACCACCGCAAGTCCTCAGGCGACCATTGTGGCAGCGGGTGCACCGACGTGGGCGACTTGGATTGAGTTGGCACGAACCTACGTGAATTACGGCATTGATCACATCCTTCTCGGTGTGGATCACTTGCTGTTCGTGTTGGGACTGGTGTGGTTAGTGCGCGGCGGTTGGACGCTATTTAAAACCATCACTGCATTTACGATAGGACATAGCCTGTCGTTGGCTGCAGCGGCCTTCGGCTGGATCGGTATTCCCGAGCGGCCATTGAATGCCTGCATTGCGCTCAGCATCATCTTTGTTGGTGTTGAGATCGTGCATGAGCGCGAGGGCAAGGCGGGGATCAGCGCGCGCTATCCATGGGCGGTCGCTGGTGGCTTTGGGCTCGTCCACGGCATCGGCTTTGCCACTGCACTGGCTGGACTTGGGCTGGAACACAGTTTGTTGCCGGTCGCGCTTCTGTTCTTCAATATCGGCGTAGAAATCGGCCAATTCGCTTTCGTCATGTTGGTCTTGGCGCTGATGTGGGCGCATCGCCGTCTTGATGCGGAACTGCCCGGGCGCCTCGGCGCGCTGGCACCGGGCTATGTGATCGGTGTGATTGCTTCGTTCTGGTTCATCGGTCGACTCGTCAAAATCGTCGGTGGTCCTTGAACATCCGCTGGGGCGCATGCGCACTGATAGCGACGTTGCTGGCGTTGCCTGCCTCGGCCCACGAGCAAGCCGGACTCATCGGCGGTTTGGCGAGCGGGATTCTGCATCCCTTGACTGGATTGGATCACCTCGTGGCGATGGTAGCTGTGGGCCTCTGGGGCGCCGAATTAGGTGTGCCGGCACTGTGGTTGCTGCCGATCATTTTTCCGCTTGTCATGGCCTTCGGCGGTGTTCTTGGCGTGATGGGCGTTCCATTGCCGGTGCCTGAAGTCTTCGTTGCGGGCTCCGGTTTAGTCTTAGGACTAGCGGTCGCGCTGCGCTGGAATCCGGGGTTGCGTATCGCGGCAGGACTGGTCGCGATATTCGCCGTGTTCCACGGTCACGCGCACGGCATGGAGTTGCCGCGCGCTGCCAATCCGTTGGGGTACGGCGTGGGCTTTGTGAGCTCAACCGGCGTCTTGCACTTATGCGGCATCGGGATCGGCATGTTGGCGTCGCGTCCGGGTTGGCAGGTGGTCTATCGCGGTAGCGGCGGATTGATAGCGGTCATCGGTGCTTATTTCCTCATGCGTGCGCTAGGGGTGCTCTTATGAAACGCCAAGCTTGGATCGCGAGTGCTGCGACGGTCGGACTACTGCTTTCGCTGAACGCCGAGGCGCATATCGTTTCGGTTCGACTGGGCGACTTTTTCATGGGTGCCCTACATCCCATGACGGATCCAATTGACTGGTTCGTCTGGTTAGGTCTGGCGCTGCTCGGGGCACGCAGCGGCCGTGAGGCCGCCCGTTGGCTGGTCGTGGCTATACCGCTGGCCCTGGCCATCGGTCTGTGGATCGTGCTGCTGTCGGGGCGTTTGCCGCCCGCGTTCATCAGCGATGCGTTGCCGTTGCTTGCAGTGGGCTTGTTGCTGGCCTCGGGTTACCGCCTGCGCACAATAGGCTTACTGGGTGTCGTCGCGGGCTTGATGGTCCTGCGCGGTGCGGCCAATGCCGCAGGGCTGCGGTTGGGCGCTGACCTACCGCTCTATGTCGGTGGCTTAATGAGCGCCGGTTATGTCGCCATGACCTTGTTGGCCGCACTCACCGCTCGGGGCATCGCCGATGAGGCCGTGGTGGCCTGGCGTCGGATCGGTGTCCGTGTGCTCGGCAGCTGGTTAGCCGCCGCAGGTCTGATGCTGTTTGCGCTCGGTTTACGCGGCTAACGGGTTTCGAGCGCACAGGATTTTTAGCGCAATTGCGCTAAGGGACCATCGCCCTGGGCTTGCACGTTTTTAAAGCACGCCGCATGCAAACGCTTGGCCACTTGTGCCGGCGCCTCGCGCCGGCGGGTCATTAATAGAATGGACTTAAAGTTTTTTGCGAGGGCATCCGCGACGATGTCGGCTTTGATTTGGGCTTCGCTGTACAGCTTCTTGAGCCGCCGGTTTTGCTCTTCCAGCTCTTTCATCTGAGCCATCAGGGAGGCGTCCATCCCGCCGAACTTAGATTGCCACTTATAAAACGTCGCCGTGCTGATCCCGTGCTCCCGGCACAGTTCCAGAACCGCCACCGTCCGACCCTGGCCGGACAGCACGTCCGCATCACGCAGCTTGTGGATAATCTCTTCCGTCGTAAACCGTTGTTTCGGCATGATTCTGAACCCTCCGTTCCGCGATTCTAGGAAACAGCACGCTGGAACTGGAATCTCCGGTCAGCGCAGCGCGCACAACCACAACAAGCACCCACGCCATCAGCGGATCAGGCAGTCCGCTCCGGGTGCTGGCACTCGTTGGAAAATGACTTGTAAATCTCCTAAGGAATGTAGGTCGTTTTAATCAAACGCGTTTGTGAGAAGTACAGTCGAACAGCCGATATGGATCGGATGCAATATCGGGTATGTCATTTTTCCGCGCCTTACGCAGCGCCATGGTCCAACTGTTCGAGTGCTGTTGTCTACTCTGCAGCTTTAGCAATTTCGCCGATGTTGTGCCTAATCGTCTAATCAGACCCAGCCGCCACCGGCGCAGGGGGCGGCACGCACAGCCGCTGTAACGGCCCGCCAAACCGCACCGCGATTTCGGGGTAAGGCACCCACATACCGACACCAGGCACGCCTTGGAGAGGGACGAAATCACTCAGAAAAAAAGACCAAAATACGACTCGATTAAATTATCAGCGCGGCGCCAACACCGCACGGGCAATGATCGTGCGTTGAATCTCAGAGGCCCCCTCGTAAATACGCAAAATGCGCGCATCGCGCACCATCCGCTCCAAGGGCAAGACGCGGGTATAGCCATAGCCGCCGTGCAATTGCTGCGCGGTATCGACCACGAAGGCCACCATCTCCGAGGCGTACAACTTGGCGATTGCCGACTCCATCGAGTACGGCACACCGGCCGCTTTTTTGGCCACCGCCTGCATCGCGAGCGCCCACGCCGCCTCCAGCCGCACTTTCATATCAGCCACCATCCATTGCACGCCTTGCTTCTGCGCCAACGCATCGCCACCGACGTGCCGCTCCTGCAACCACGCCGCTGTCAACGCCAGCGCCGTCTCCGCAATCCCGAGTGCAGTCGCCACCACATCGAGCCGACTGTTGTCCAACACCCGCATCGCGAGCCGAAAGCCCGCGCCCTCTGCACCGAGTCGATCCGCCACCGGCACGCGCACCGCGTCCAAGCGCACCGGATGTGCAGGCGACGCACGAATGCCCATGAGTTTTTCCGGCGGCCCCACGGAGATACCCGCAGCGGTGGCATCGACCACAAAAGCGCTGACGCCGCGCGCCCCGGCATCCATATCGGTCTTCGCAAACACCACCAAGCGATCTGCATCGGCGGCATTGGAGATGAATTGCTTGCTGCCATCGAGGCGATACGTATCGCCCTCGCGCGTGGCGCGCGTACGCAGATCCGCTGGATTCGAGCCCCCACCCGGTTCGGTCAGTGCAAAGCCATACAGCTCGGCACCCGTCGCGGCACCCGGCAGGTAGCGGCGTCGCTGCGTGTCATCGCCGCCCAGATACACCGCCTCCGTGCCCAAATAGTGCGCACCGATCATCGACGCGGTCGCCGCGCACTGTTTGGACACTTCCACCAAGGCCAGCAGCGTCCCCGCAGCACTCGCGCCCGGGCCACCCCACGCGGCGGGTAAGTTCAATCCCAACAGGCCCAAGGCACCGAGCGCGGGTCGATGCTCCAGACAGGAGCCTTCACGTTCATCTAAGTCGGCCGCACGCGGCGCCAAGGTACCGAGCGCAAAGCGGCCGACCGCCTCCACCAGATCCAGATCCTCCGCCGTCACGCCTTGGCGATGCCTCGTCATGTTGTCGACCCTCGCGCACCAAATAACCCCGCGGCCGCCAGTTCGGCGATCCGCTCGACTCCCAGTCCGAGCACGCGACTCCAGATCGCCGCGCCATGCTCTCCCAAACCCGGCGCACGGCCAATCACGTTGTCCGCAGAGCCCGTGAACTTCACCGGTTGCAGCGGCAGGCGCAAGCCCGGCAAGCGTGCATCGGGCACCGCCGTCAACACGCCGCGCGCCGCCGCCTGTGGGGCAGCGAGCGCGTCCGCCAAGGTCGCCACCGAGGCGGCCGGGACGCCAGCGGCGTCCAGCGCCGCACAGACGTCGGCCACCGTATACCGGCGCGACCACGCTTCAATACCCGCACGCAAGTGTCCCTCGTGTTCGAGTCGCCCCGCGTCGGTCTGAAAGCGCGGATCCGCAGGCCAGTCCGGTTGACCGACCACCGCCGCCAGTTGCGTAAAGAAGCGATGGGTCAACACCGCCAACACAAACGGGCCGTCTTGGGCCTGGAATACGCCAAAGGGCGCCGACAAGGGATGGCGATTGCCCACCCGGGTCGGTACGACATCCGTGAACAGATAACGCGCCAAGGACGTCACCAGAAACGAGATCGTCGCGTCATACATGGCCACATCGACATGCTGGCCCACCCCGCTGCGTTGCACTTGCAACAGCGCCGCCAAGATCGCCCACGAGGCATACAAGCCCGTCACGACATCCGCGACCACCTCGCCTACCAGCGTGGCCTCCCCCGCCGGATCACCGGTGACCTCCATCAAACCGGTGCTCGCCTGCATCAGGATGTCGTACGCCGGTCGATCCGCCAGCGGTCCGCTCTGCCCATAGCCCGAGACACTCACGTACACGAGCCGCGGCTTGGCCTGCAGCAGGGACGCCGCGCCAATCCCTAAGCGCTCGGCGACCCCCGGCCGGAAGTTCTCGACCACCACATCGGACGCCAGAATGAGTGCACGCGCCAAGGCCTGTGCCGCCGGCTGCTTGAGATCGAGTACCACGCCCTGCTTGCCGCGGTTCACGATCGTAAACAGCGCACTCTCGCCATTGCGAAACGGACCGATCCCCCGGTAGTCATCCCCCTGGGGTGGTTCGACCTTGATCACTTCCGCACCCAAATCCACCAACAACGCCGTCGACAACGGTCCTGCCAAGACGCGGCTGAAATCCACAATGCGGATGCCGTCGAGGGGGCGGGGGCGGGGCATCTGCGTCATGGGGTCCTCGGCGATGGGCATGGTCGCGCCTGGCTAGGACACGTGCCTCGCGTTGCATCGCAACACATCGGATACGCAGGATCGCAGTTGCGGGCAATGCCGTCTATATTCCTATCCAGAATGGAGAGGAATACGCCCTCTAGCAGGCCACCGACGGGCTGCGCTCCCGCGGGAATTGACGTTTATTAATCCGGTGGATGGCATGCATGGGGCGCTCATGAACGGCCATAAATGGTCTGCATTGGCGTAGACGATAGCGGTAGCGACCAGACCGGCGCCTCCAGCCCCCTCGCTGGCCCATGAAAATACCCAAACAGTCCCCGCCCGAACGCAGGCCTCGCTAGAATCGGCCTCCTCGGAGAGGAACCCGTCGCATGGCGCGGCGTGACCCCCGACTACGCACCCCACCAGGACATCTATTGCCTATGTTGCACAGCCACCACCGCCCGCTGCTCGCTCTGTGGGCCGGCTTGTTTGTCGCCGCTACCGCGTGGGCCGCCGCGCCGCCGAGCATTCCGCCGATTGATGCGCCGGAACTGGCTGCCCTGGGCCCGGATCGCGTCGGCGTGCGCACCATCGAACTGGTCGACCCGGACCAGTACGACGTGCTCGCCGCAGACGCCGCGGGCGTCGTACCCAAACACGATCGGCATATCGTGGTGGATATTTGGTACCCCGCGCATCCGGCTGCCGGCGCCCAGGCCGAGAACTATGCGGATGAGTTAGTGTCCGAAGAGCCCGCCCCACCGGCGCATTTCACGGTGCCGGGCCTGGCCGTCCGCGGCGCCCCTGCCGTCGCCGGTCGTCATCCCCTCGTGATCGTCTCGCATGGCTACTCCAACGTCACCGTGGCCTTGTCGTGGCTGACCGAAAATCTGGCCTCCAAAGGCTACGTGGTCGCCGCGATTCGCCATGTCGACCCGATGATCGGCAATCGCAGCACCTTCGCCGGTCCCCTGCTGCGCCGTCCCCTCGATATCGCCTTCGTGGCGCGCACGCTCAGCCACAGCCTCGATACCGAGGGGCTGATCGACCCGACCCGCGTCGCGCTCGTCGGTTACTCGATGGGCGGCTACGGCGTACTGACGGCCGCCGGTGCCGCACTGGATCCGGCCGGTCCTGCGAACTTAGTGGTCGGTGGCGTGATGCTGCCGTACGCTGCCGGCCATCCACTGGCCGCCTCGCTGGTGGTGCCGCATCTCAAAGCGGTCGTGGCCTTGGCCCCCGCCGGCGGCGGCACGCTCCACGTCTGGGGTGATCACGGCATCGAGGGCATCAAGGCGCCCTTACTGCTGATCGCCGGCGATCATGATCTGACCGTCAACTACGGCACCGGCGCGCACGATTTCTTCGAACACGCGGTGCATGCCCCACGGTATCTGTTGACCTTCCTCGGCGGCGGCCACGGCATCGGCTTGGATCCCGCGCCGCCGGAGATGACGAGCGATCTGTGGAACTTCAGTTGGTTCGAGGACCCGCTGTGGCGCAAGGACAAGATCATCGCGATCAACACACACATGATCACCGCCTTCCTCGATCGCTATGTGAAGGGCGACGAGACGCGCGCGGCTTACCTGGATGGGTTGGTGCCGCGCATCGATGACACCACCTGGCCTGCGGAGCTCGCACCGCGCTTTGACATGACCAGCACCGGCACCGCGCCGGTGACCCTGTGGAAAGGCTTCAAGCGCCGCTTCTCCACCGGCTTGGAGTTGCTGACCGCACCGGCGACCCCTTGAGTCAACGGGGTCGGCGCGCCGCGCGTCGACCCCGCGTCAAGCCGTAGAGCGCAAACCCCAGCCAGATGATGTTGAGCGTCATTGACGGGTAGGCATGATTCCAGCCCCCGTTGATCGCAAAGCCCACCGCGCCGATGGCATTCATCCACTGGTACAGCGGCGAGGTCGCTTGCACCCGGTGCAGGCTCAGCAAGCCGTAAGACGCCAAGATCAGGGTGGCCCCCACCCAGCCGGCGATTTCGACCCCCACCGTCCACACACTTGCACTGGCGCTCATCTGTACACCCCTCTTTGGCGCCTAGGATGGGCCATCGGACGCGGCGAGCCTAGTCCTACCCAACAGCACGCGATCCGCCCCACCACCAGACCTGACGAGCCAGTCCGCGCCACGCAGCGTCTATTTTGTACATTTATATCCATTTCGCACCATGTGGCTCTCATGCCCTACACACGTCTAGAGACCGACCGGCGCTCCATCATTGCCACCGATGCAAAACAACAGGTTGCCGAGGTACTGGACGCCGTTCAACGGGCCCCGATCGTCATTGGCCGCCACGCCCGAGATCAGGCCGTCCTGATTGCACCCCAAAAATACGACCGACTGCCCGGTCTCGCAGCGCATGATTTGCAGTCATTTTGTGACCACGTTGGCGCAAAGGCCGCTGCAGTCCGGTGGACGGCCAGCAAACTGGCGGCGCTGCTGCACTCGGATGACTAGTACGCGCGGCGTAGTGGACACGAATATTTTACTCAGCCGATTGCTCCTACCACAGTCGATCGCAGGCCGCGCCGTCAGCCGACTGATCAGGCCCCGCGTCTGGGTGTCCAACGACACCTTGACCGAACGCGCGCAGACGACCGTGCGTCAAAAATGCAATCGGTATCTCCGCCTGCACGACCGTCAGGCATTCTTTGGCTGGTACGCACGACTCGCCGAATCAGTCCACGGGACCACCACACGGCGCCTCTGCCGTGCACCAAAGGACGACCCGTTTCTGGCACTGGCGCGCGCGGGTCACGCGCAAATGCGCGACCAGCGACAACGATTTACTGGCGTCATCCCATACCAAGGCCTCCCGATATGCACTCCAGCAGACGTGCGCACCCTACCGGCATCCCTATTGGCCGCCAGAACCGGCGGCGCACGTTCCGCGTAGGACGGCACCGCAGACAGCAGGCCGCTGGTAAACAAACCCACGCCGCATCGCACATGCAATCGTTCGCCCAGACGAATCGAGACTACACCGCAGGGGTTCGGTGACCGAGCGATCACCGATTGATCAACCCGTGTGGCCACCGGTCCTGACAGAGTGCGCGTTCACTGCGCGATGTACTGTTCGTTAATGGCTGCAAGCCTAGAGCGCCGAGACCCCGGCCCGCTATGCCGTGGCAATAACACCGGATTACCGTGGTCGCACCAGCGCGCACCGAACGCGATCCTCGTGATTTTTGAGGGGTGTAGACCGCGCGCAAAATCCGCCTGACAGCGCGCAAAGCGATGCAACCGTCGGTTCCACACTGCGACGTTACAGCCGCCAGGATCAGGCAGCGCAAATCAGGTCCGCCGCGCTTGCATAGCGGGCACTGCGGTCGCCCGATGTCCAACACCCCGGCCGCCAGGCCGCCGATACAGCCTCCAAAAATCCCCACCGCATCCCCGTGGGATTCGCCAGAAAACTGGGCTATCCTGTTTGGGTTCTTCGTGTGGTGATGTCCCGATGATTCACATCTCTTATGTCAGCCGCGCCACTAGCCCGCTCTCCGCAGAGGACCTGCTGGCGTTGTTGCGCCAATGCCTCGTCAATAATCCAGGCAATGCCGTCACCGGTATGCTTTTTTACGCAAACGGGACCTTCCTGCAGGCCCTGGAGGGCGAAGAAGAGGACGTGGAGCGACTGCTGCGGCGCATCAAAGTGGATCCGCGCAACACCGATGTGCAACTGCTCCATCGACGGCAGATTGCACGGCGCGAATATTCCGACTGGACGATGGGATTTCGTCGACTGACGGACGAGGCACTCGCCGCGGCGGGCGCTGCGGCCGGCACCCGCGCCGCCGAAATCAATCCCCTCTACTTGGTGCAACACCAAGCGGTGGTTGACCAACTGTTCCGCGAACATGTCGATCCCACCGCGCTAGATGCGGGCCTTGTCGACGATCCGCGCGATCAACTCGTGCGATTTTTCAAAAACGAGAACACGCGTATGCGCAGTCAGGTCGAACTGGCGCTACTGATGTTGGAAAGCGTGACCGATGCAGCCCGTGGGGCCGGCCTGACCGAACGCCATTTGCAGTTGTGCACAGAAGCGCTGCAATCCTTGCGGCAAATCTAGAGCGGCGAGGGTGCGGGCGGTCGACGGCGGCGGCGCCGAATCCGAGCGCGACCCGATGCCAACGCAGGGCCGATTCCACCCGCCTCTACAGCGAGTGCACCGCGGCGTGCGTCAGGGGCCGGACAAGCCATCGACCCATTCCGGTCGCTGCCACAGGCAGCCGCAAGCACTCCGATAGCACGCCTGATAGCACCACGGGCGTGTGTCATCGCCGTACCGAGCCGTACGCGCTTGCCGACAAACACCCACCACCTGCATTGGTTTGGTGCCAGTCGACATCCCCCAGTGCAGGCTGCGTTCGTGCCGAGGAGGGGCGCATGGACGTACCAGGCGCAACCCACGCGCGCGACCTGCGCGCACTCGGCCGCGCGTAACCGTCCGTGCGCGTGCAAAAAACGCTAACAACTGCCCCATTGCCGCAAGCACCCCCTACAATGATTGCGGTGCCGTCTGCCCCCGTTTGCGCCCTAGTAGGAAGCCTCCCTCATGAACCGACCCGCACTCCATTGGCCTCTGACCCTGCTGCTGGCGGCGTTCAGTGCGCAGCCCATGCCAGCGATCGCCGATGACAAGACCGAAGCGCCCGAGACGCACAAGACGACGGGGGCCTTCGTGCCCGCGGCACCGGATGCACGCACGAGTGGTGCGGTCACGGTCAACGGCCAAGTCATCCAATATGACGCCGTAGCCGGCACCCTCACCGTCGGCTCGACCGACGCCCTGAACGCCATGCTCACCCTCGACGGCGCCGTGCTGCCCACCGCAGGGCTCGACCTGCCCAGCAAAACCGACGAGCAACCGGCCACCGCGCGGATGTTCTATACCGCCTACTTCAAAAAGAGCGCCGCCAGCGAGCAGCGCCCGGTCACCTTCTTCTACAACGGCGGCCCCGGCAGCTCGACCATGTGGCTGCATATGGGCTCCTTCGGCCCAAAGCGGGTGGTCACCACCGACACCCAACACGACAGCGCGGCGCCCTATCGACTGATCAATAACGATTACAGCCTCCTCGACGTCAGCGACGTGGTGTTCATCGATGCCCCCGGCGCTGGCTTCAGCCGCATTTTCGGTAAAGAAAAAGAGAAGGCGTTTTGGGGCATGGACGGCGACGCACAGGCCTTCAAGCACTTCATCAGCCGTTTTCTGACCAAATACAATCGCTGGAACTCGCCCAAGTATCTGTTCGGTGAAAGCTATGGCACCCCGCGCAGTGCCGTGATCGCGGCGAACCTCGGCACGATCGATCTGAACGGCATCGTCCTGCTGTCGGCTATTCTCAGCTTTGATAACAGCGTGGATGGCCCGAAAACGAACCCCGGCGTGGATCAGGCCTACGCGATCGCCTTGCCGACGTATGCGGCGACCGCCTATTACCACCACAAGCTGCCGCAGCAGCCCGCCGCTCTGGAGCCGTTCTTAACCGAAGTCGCCCAGTTCGCTCTCGGCGACTATGCCAGTGCCCTGCTGCAAGGCAGCGAATTGTCGCCCGCCAAAAAGCAGGCGGTGGCGCAGCAACTGCACGAGTACACCGGCTTGCCGGTGGCCTATCTGTTGAAATCCGATTTACGGGTCTCCGGCGGCGCCTTTACCAAAACCCTGGCGTTGGACGAAGAAACCACGTTGGGACGCTTGGATTCTCGCTACAAAGGCCCGGATCTGAATCCGCTCAGTGAAACGGCCGAATACGATCCGCAAAGCAATGCCATCAGTAGCGCCTACACCACGGCGATCAATCAATACCTGCGCAAAGACCTCCAGTACGGCGAGAACGAAACCTACAAGGTTAATATTTACGCCGACGGCTTCTCTTGGGATCTACGTCACCACCAGCCCAATGGGGCGCCCGCGTCCGAGCAGTGGGGTGGTACCAACGTGATGCCGGATCTTGCCTTTGCGATGAAATCCAATCCGGGTCTGAAGATCTTGTTGGCCGGTGGCTATTACGATTTGGCGACGCCGTATTACCAAGGCATCTTTGAGATGCATCACTTGCCCATTCCCAACGCCCTGCAAGCGAACATCAGCTATCGCTATTACGAGGCCGGGCACATGATCTATGTGAACGAAGCGATCTTGAAACAATTCCATAGCGATGTGGCCTCGTTCATCCGGAGCACACAAAGCCCCACGCCGAGCAAATAAAAGCCGCGCAACCCGAGCAATCACTGGCTGCCCACCGCAAAAGAAAGGGTTGATCCCTTGTCTTGCAAACGCAGCACGAGCGCAGGTCGCGCACATCTAAGTGGTTAATTTGCCGCCCATCGAGGGGTGTTTTAGAGAAGTCCGTCGGCTCCTCACCGCATTTGACCGGTTGCACACGCACCCACTACGGTGACCGACGCCTGCGTCGCAACGCGATACGTTAAACTAAACGCTTCGGCCCATCCGGCCGTTCGCCCGCACGGAGACGCCTGATGCGCAATGCCTTCGCCGACCTGTTGCAACGCAACACCTACCTGCTGGCGGATGGCGCCACCGGCAGCAACCTGTTCGAGATGGGCCTCCTGTCCGGCGATGCGCCAGAACTCTGGAATCTGGCACACCCCGATCGCATCCGCCTGCTGCACCAACGTTTTGTCGATGCCGGCGCCGACATTATTCTGACCAACACCTTCGGCGGTACCCGCTATCGCCTCAAACTGCATGGCGCCGAAGCGCGCGTGCACGAACTGAATGTCGCGGCCACGCACCTGGCCCGTGCAGTCGCCGATCAGTCCCCCCGCACCGTCCTCGTCGGCGGCAGCATGGGCCCAACCGGGGAGATCCTCGAACCCCTGGGGCCCCTCTCCATTGCCGATGCAAAGGCGGCCTTCACGGAACAAGCGCTCGCCCTGCAGGCCGGTGGCGTCGATGTGTTGTGGATCGAGACCATGTCCTCGCGCGAAGAGGTCGAAGCGGCGATTGCAGCGGCGGCCAGCACCGGACTGCCGGTCGTCAGTACGCTGTCTTTCGACACCAATGGCCGCACCATGATGTCACTCACGCCGGCCGAACTTGCCGACGTCGCGCGCACGCACCAGTTGGCCGGTTGCGGCAGTAATTGCGGGGTGGGTCCGTCGGAACTGATCGCCTCGATCCTGAATCTCGCAACGGCCGCCGATCCGGGCACCGTGCTGGTCGCCAAAGCCAACTGCGGCATCCCGCAGTATGTGGACGGCGCCATCCGTTATAACGGCACCCCGGAATTGATGGGTCTCTACGTGCAAATGGCGCTTGATGCCGGCGCCCGCGTCGTCGGCGGTTGCTGCGGCACCTCGCCCGAACATCTCGCCGCGATGCGCCGTGCAATGGATGCGTACGTGCCGGGCGCAAAACCGACCGCCACCAGCATCGAAGCCGCTCTAGGGCCCCTCACGGTCGGGGCCCGCGCCCAACTGGCCGGCCATATGGACCGCGCCTCGGGTGCTGCCGCCGGCGCGACGCTGCGCCGCGGCACCGGCCGACGCGGCGCCACTGCCGAGGGTTGATCAGCGCAACAGCGCCGCGATGCGCGCCCGATAGGTCGACAGCGCCGGCGCCGCAAAGCCCAGCACTTTGCCCTGCTCGTCACACAAGCGCAGCAGCACGGCGGCTTGGTGGAAGGGATTGGCCTCAAATGCAGCCACCTCGGCCGGTGTCATCGCCCCCCCCTGCAGTTGCAGGGTATGCACGGAGGCTGCCGACAAGCGTGCGTAGTAACCTGCATCGGTCGCACACAAGTACCGCTTGGCTGCCACATGCAAGCGCACCGGCTCCGTGACCTGCGGACCAAAATAGTGCGCCAACCAATCGGCACCGGTCTGCTCATGCTGCGCGTCGTGCGTCCAGTCCGCCAAGTCCGCGGGCACGTCCACGACCAGATGCCCCACGTCATGCAGCAAGGCGGCAATCACGACCGCCTCCGACGCACCGCCCGCTTGCGCAAAATAAGCGGCCTGCAGTCCGTGCTCGAGTTGCGTGATCGTCTCACCAAAATAATTGCCGAGCGCGCGGGACGCATACAGCGCTTCGATCTGCTGCACAATCGGCGGTACGGGGTGCATCAAAAACCTCAGGGTAAAAGAGCCGCATTGCTGAGCACACTGTCGCGGGTCAGGTAGCAGCCCTGTAGATGACGGGGATGGTGTTGACTGGCGAAGGCGGTGCGTCCGTGCAAGATGCGTCGGTTATCAAACACCACCAGCTCGCCCGCCTGCAGGCGCAGCCGCAATTGGAAGCGCGGTTCGCGCAACAACCGCGCAAAGGCCCGATAGGCGCGATAGAAGTCTTGTGCCGCCTCACCTTGCAAGCGCAGTGGCGCGATCGAACGGTTGTTGTAATGCACCGCGCGTACGTCCCCGGCGACGTCGAGTGCGATGAGCGGCTTCTCTGAGCACAGATCCGCCGCGGCCGAACGGTAATGAAAGGGCACCGGGGTGCGCGTCAAACACGCAAAGGATGCCGCATCGATGGTGCGCAAGTGCGCGGCCAACGCGAGGCCATCCGCAAATAGACTGTCACCGCCCTCTGGGGACGCGACCAAGACATGCAGCGCCTGAAAGCCCGGTACCGGATCGCGATACGGATTGTCGGTATGCAGCCCAAGGCCCCAATCGGTATACGCCAAGTTCTCCGGCACCGGCTCTGCGCGCACATCAAACAACACCCCATAATTGGTGTGCGCCACGGCGCCCAGCAGGCTGCCGACCTCGACGATCATGCCCTCCACACACGGCACCTCCGACAGAAAGGCGATGCCATCGCGCGCCAAGCGCCGCAACCACACGCCGCGCAGCGCCGCATCCGCACGCACGGCCGCGTACGTACGCCAGGCAAAATCTCGCGCCGCCACGCGCCGCGCGCCGTCCAGCCAGGCCGCGCGATCCAGTTCCGGCCGCGCGGCCGTGAGCGGCCCCAAGGTCGCACGCAACCATGCGAGCGGCCGTACCAAGGGGGCTACCGTCCCTGCGAAGGTCACGTGCAGCATGCCGTCCACCACGGTGGCGGTCTGGATACGCACGGACTCCGGCAGATCCAGGACATCAATCAACCGTTGTCCATTGGCGTGCCGATCTTCGGCACGATTGTCGGCAAGCCAGAGCGCCGCAAATGCGCCTGCGACCCCCTGACCCCAATCGATCCGTACATGGTCGGGGTGTGCTTCCACCCACGGGCTCGGTTCACTCGACATACAACTCCTCACGCGCCCGGCGATGGGCCTGTCGCTGTGCAGTGTAAAGCCAACCTGCGGCCAGCGCCGACAGCACGGCCACCAGACTCAAACCCGCAAACACCCCGCGCCAGCCGTATGCGACCGACAACTGCGCCACCCCGATGCCCGCCAGTGCCCCACCGAGGTAACCCACCCCATCGATCAAACCCGAGGCGATCGCGCCGCCCCGACCGCCGCCAAAGTCCAGCGCAAAAGCGCCGCCCAGATAGGAGTACGGTCCCAGCAAACAAAACGCCACCAGCCCAATCAACGCCACCGTCGTGGCGCGCCCAACGACCGCCGGCGCAAAAATAAAGAGCGCACCCAAGGCCACGGCCGTAGCCCATAGGCCCACGAACAACAAGGTTGGTCGCCCATTCACGCCGAGGCGATCGCCCGCCCAACCCGCCATCAATACCGACACCGCCCCCACCGCCGGGAACACGCCCGAAAAACGCGCCGCATGGGCCGCGTCATAACCGGCCGCCTCTTTAAGAAAGACCGGCAGCCAAACCCCAAAGGCCTCGCGCACCACCGTACAGCCGAAGGACAAGACACACACCAGCCGAAACGAGCGACTGGCCAGCAAGGGCAGCAACAAGCCCCGCACCGTCAGCGGCGGCGCATCGGTTACGTGGTGCCCATAGAGATTGATCGGATTGACCTGCGGGGCCGCGTAGCCACAGTCCACGCGCGACTCACGCAAAAACACCAGGTTCAGTAAAAAAAATCCGCCCAGCACTGCCGCGGCAAAGCGCGACAAGTCCATCCAACTCGCGCCGTGCGCCAACAGCAACCCCATCGACTCCCGCGCCAAGGCATCGCCGACGAGGTAACTGACCGAGAGCAGCGCGACCACCGTGCCATGCCCACGAAAGTCGAACCAGCGCCCGGTCACTTTGAGCAAGCCCGCCCAGCCGATCGACTGCGTCAAGCGATTGCCCACCCAGGCAAGCGTAAACAGCGGCAGGCCGGCGCCGGTCGAAAACAAAAACGTAAACAGCGCCGAACCGCCCAGCGCAATCAGAAACGAGCGCCGTCCGCCCCACCAATCACCCAGCCCCCCCAAGCACAGCTTGCCGAGCGCATAGGCCAGCACGCCCATCGAGTAGACCGTGCCGAGTTGCACCACCGCCCGCTCCGGCGCCACGCCATGCCGCGCCAGTTCGTCGACCAACAACGGCATCGAGACCGAGAAATTCGCGCGCCCGAAATAGCAGGCGGCATAGCCGCCGAACAGCAGCAGCAGCACCAGCGTTTGTCGTGGCAGTAGCCCACGCGCCGCGGTCGAACCCGTCGTCATGCGCGCATCCGGCAGCCCAATCTAGGGACAGCGAGCCTAGCACGCGACCACAGTGCTAGGCTCTGGCCTTTCCACCAGAGCGCCTTGCATGCCACACCCTCCACTGACTGCCTTGGTAACCGGCGCCTCGCGCGGCATCGGCGCCGTCATCGCACTACAACTGGCGGCGCGCGGCGTGGTCATCGCCCTGCACTATCACCACAACGCCGCCCTCGCCGCCGCGGTGCGCGAGCGCTTGCCCGGCCACGGCCACACCCTGCATCAAGCGGCACTGGAAGACCCCGTGGCGGTGGATCAGTTGTGGGCCTCGGTCAGCGCTGCGCATCCGTGCATCGATGTGCTGATCAACAATGCCGGTCTCTTTCAAGACCACCCACCGCTCACCACGGAGGCGACCGCGTGGACGGACGCCTGGCAACGGACTCTCGGCGCCAATCTGATCGGCCCGGCACAACTGGCGCGCCATGCGGCCAGCGCCATGGCCCAGCGCGCACCGCGCGACAGCGCCTTCGGTCGTGGTCGCCTGGTGCAGATCTCCTCGCGTGGCGCCTTTCGCGGCGAGCCCGAAGCGCCCGCCTATGGCGCCTCCAAAGCGGGCCTCAATGCGCTCAGCCAGTCGCTTGCCAAGGCGCTCGCGCCCCTCGCGATCTATGCCTACAGTCTCGCCCCCGGTTGGGTTGCCACCGACATGGCCGTCGGCCACGTCAACGGACCGAACGGCGCGGAAATCCTCGCGCAGCATCCGCTCGGCCGGATCACGCAACCGGAGGAACTGGCGCAAGCAGCGGTGTGGTGTGCGCTGGATGCACCCGCCGCGATGACCGGCGCGATCCTCGATGTCAACGGCGCGAGTTATTTGCGCACCTGAACCCTGGCCTACGGAAGCATCGACCCATGACCCTCGACCTTGCCCGCTTGCGCCGCGACACACCGGCCTGCGAGTCGCTGATCCATTTCAACAATGCCGGCGCGGGCCTCATGCCCAACCCGGTCGCCGATGCGATCCTCGCGCACCTAGATCTGGAACGGCGCATCGGCAGTTACGAGGCCGAAGCGGCCGCCGCACCGGCGCTGGCGGACTTTTACGATGCCTTTGCGCAATTGCTCGGCTGTGCCCGGGACGAGATCGCGTGGATCGAAAACGCCACGCGCGCTTGGCATCTGGCGGTGCACGCACTACCGCTCAAGGCCGGTGATGAGGTGCTGGTGCACGCCTCGGACTATGCCTCGAACCATCTGGCGCTGTTACAACTGGCGCGCCAACGCGGCCTGGTGTTGACCACCGTGCCCTCGGCCGGTGACGGCACGATCGCTCTCGAGTCGCTCGAGCGTGCCATCGGTACGCGCACCCGTGCGGTGATGCTCACGCACTCGCCCACACATGACGGCTTGATCAATCCCGCCGCGGCGGTGGGCGCCATCGCGCGCCGCCATGGCCTGTACTACGTGCTCGATGGCTGCCAATCGGTAGGGCAACTGTCCATCGATGTACGCGCCATCGGTTGCCATATCTATACCGGCAGTGGCCGTAAATTTCTACGCGGGCCGCGCGGTACAGGCTTTTTATATGTCGAGCGCGCGTTGTTGGCCACCCTCGAGCCACCGTTCATCGATCTGCACTCGGGTCGTGTCACGGCCGATGGCTACCAGTTCCTCGACGGCGCGCGGCGCTTTGAGTGTTGGGAGAGTTATGTGGCCGGCCGCCTCGGCGCACGCGCCGCCGTGCGTTATCTGCTCGACTGCGGCGTGACGGCAGTCACGTCCCGCATCGCCGCACTGGCTGAGCGCTTGCGGGACGCGCTCGCCACGGTGCCCGGCGTCTCGGTGCTCGATCACGGGCAACAGCGTGGCGGCATCGTGACCTTCGTCAAGGATGGCGAAGCCGCGCAGCAAACGATGCTGCGCTTGCGCGCACTCGGCGCGAACACCTCGGTCACGGGCCCACAGGCCGCACCGCATGCGCCGCAATGGGCGCGGCACGCGGCCGCCGTGCGCGCCTCCGTGCACGCCTACAACACCGAGGCGGAAAT
>CAIVRI010000091.1 GCA_903908265.1 uncultured Pseudomonadota bacterium | reverse complement strand
TTTTGGAAGGTCTTGGCGCATGATCCGTCGAGTTTGCGGCGCATCTGGTCCAACATTAAAGAAGTGATGGGGCCCGGATCACTGGATCCCTTGACCAAAGAACTCCTCTATGTCGCCGTGAGCGCATCCAATGGTTGCCACTACTGCATCGCTTCGCACGGCGCCGCGGCCCGCAACAAGGGCATGACCGAACAGCAATACTCTGAATTGCTTGCGATTGTTGGACTTGCAAATGAAACCAACCGCATGGTCACCGCATTGGGCGTCGATATAGACGCCACTTTTCTTTAATTCAATTTGATCGCACGAGGAAAGCAATCATGACCACCGCTGACCCACAGTCCGTCACCCACCACCGTTGGGAGGACATCCCCGCTGAACCGATGAAGGGCACCCTCACCCGCAAATTCATCACTAGCGAACGCATGATGATCGCGCACGTGCATTTCAAGAAGGGCGACGACGTCCCACGCCATCACCACGAGAACGAGCAGATCACCTACATCATTTCTGGTGCTCTCCAATTCTGGTTTGGCGCAAACGACGAAAGAGAAATTATCGTTCGTGCCGGTGAGGTGGTGGTCATTCCGTCGAACGTGCCGCACCGCGCACTGGCACTTGAGGATACGCTCGACTGCGATATTTTTAATCCGCCGCGCAAAGATTGGCTCACTGGTACTGACGCGTACCTGCGCCGCTGATCGGAGAGATGCCATGGATCTTGGACTGACCAATCGCCGCGCCCTCGTGATGGGCGCCTCCCGCGGGCTTGGCGCCTCTATTGCCGCCGCTCTAGCGGCCGAGGGTGCAAATCTTGCGCTGTGTGCTCGCAATGAGGCCAAAGTTTCGCTTGTTGCGCAGACTCTCGGCGCCGAGGCGATCGTTTGCGATTTGTCAGTCGACGGTGCTGCAGCTGCGGCAGTGGTCGACGCGCAGCGGCGCTTAGGTGGCCTCGATATTCTGGTGATTAACACCGGTGGCCCGCCGGCGGCCGTATTTGAGTCGATCACGGACGCCGATTGGCGGGGGGCATTCGATGGGCTTTGGATGAGCGCCGTCGGCGCCATCCGGGCCGCCTTGCCGGCGATGCGCAGTCAGCGTTACGGACGCATTCTATTGATCACCTCAATAGCCGCGAAAGAGCCGGTCGCAAGTTTGATGCTCTCCAATTCGCTGCGCGCCGGTCTGCATGGGCTCGTCAATGCGCTCAGCAAAGAAGTCGCTGCCGATAACATCACGGTCAACGCGCTCATGCCCGGATATCATCTGACAGAGCGGTTAATCGACCTGAATTTCGACGAAGTGAAGATTTCTAAAACCGTCCCGGCTGGCCGTATCGGCGCCCCCGCTGACTTCGCCGCCTTTGCCGCGTTCCTCGCATCGGAACAAGCCAATTACGTGACTGGGCAAGCGATCTGCGTCGATGGTGGCGCACTACATTCAATTTAACTTTTTTAGTTTTTTCAATCATTAAAAATAATCTGAGAGGCTATATGAAAACTGAGCGCTCTAATTTCACCCCAAGAATCACCATCGCGAGCGTGGCGCTCACTCTCGCAATCTCGCAGGCTCTGACCCCGAATGCCTTCGCCGCGGCAAGTACCGCAACAGTATCTGGAGGTCTTGAGGAAATCATCGTCACCGCTCAGAAGCGGGTCCAGAATCCACAGGAAGTGGGTATTGCTATTTCGGCCGTGACTGGAGCAGACCTTGCCTCTCTCGGTGCATTTAGCGCCAGCGACATTACCAAGACCATGCCCGCTGTTGTGCTTACCCAGCCGAACGGCCCGTCGTCGTTCAGCCTCTCGATTCGTGGCGTCACGCAGAATGACTTTGCGGACCATCAGGAGAGCCCTGCCGCAATTTATGTCGACGATGTGTACGTCAGCCAAATGGCTGGCCTTGCCTTTTCAATGTTCGATATGGATCGCGTCGAAGTGCTGCGCGGGCCCCAGGGTACGCTGTTTGGCCGGAATGCGACCGGGGGCCTCGCTAACTTTGTCACGCGTCGACCGACCGATGAGGCGGGTGGATACGTCGATGTCAGTTTTGGTCAACGCAACCTAACGCGCATCGAGGGCGCCGTCGGTGGAGCCATCTCTGAAGGTGTGAACGGTCGGTTTTCGTTCGAGAGTAATCACTACGATCCGCTGTTCCACAACGTGAGCGGTGGGGCACCCGATTCTGAGAATGGCAATGATTGGGGCGCTCGCGGACAGTTGCTATTTAAGGATATTGGCGGCGGTCAAATGTTGTTAAACCTTCGCGCCAGTCGCTCCGACCAACGCGCGGGTGGCTGGGAGCAATACGCCACGAATCCTGGTGCCGACGGCTACAACCAGCTCGCTGGTAGTGCCAACATTTGGGGCACCTGCGGCGGTTGCAATGCGAGCGGTATTCCGAACAGTGCGGCTTACACGACGACTAACAACCGAGCAGGCTACGCGCGCATCAAGACCAGTGGTTTGTCGGTCAAATATACGAGAGATTTCGGTAGCACGACTTTCACGAGCATTGTGGACTACTCGAAACTGAAGAAGGAGTACCAGGAAGATTCTGATGTGTCCCCGTACACGATCTTTCAGTTTTCTAATGGTAGCGATGTGACGCAGAAGTCCATCGAATTGCGTCTCAACGGCGGTGACCAGCAACTGCTATGGCAGGCGGGGCTCTACGGGTTGAATATTGACGGAGACTATTACGAGGGTTGGGAAGGCCCGGCGTTCTTTGGCGCTCAGGAGTTCGTTGATCAGTCTGGTTCTGGTGGCTATGTCAATCCGAACAACGCTTACTACCAGACGTATAGCGGCGTACCGGGTCCGTGGCCGTACTCGCCTTCGCCGTATGCTGCCGGCAGCGGTCCAGGATTCGTGATTGGTGGGGCTTCGCCCTCGCCCGATGGAGGGCTGCCGGCAACCCGCGCGCCCTACAACCAGCAGACAAAGTCCTATGCGGCGTTCGGCCAGATCGAATATAAATTCTCGGATCTGATTGGTCTGACGGTGGGTGCCCGCGTCACGAAAGACCAAAAGGATTACCACTTCAGCTGGAGTCCGTATGAGTACTTCCCCCAGAGCACAACGGGACAGATCCTTCAGTTGACTCGGCCTTCTGGCTTGCAATTGAGCGAGGATTACAATGGCAGCCGCAACGATACGTTGGGGTCAGGCAAGGCTCAGCTCGACTTCCACATCGCGCCGGATGCCTTGCTCTACGTCAGTTATAACCGGGGCGTAAAGGGCGGCGGGTTCACCGCACCGTTGTTCCCGTCGACCATTCAGAATAAGGATGACCTGACCTTCAAGCCTGAAGTGCTGACTTCGTATGAAGCGGGATTCAAGAGTGAGTTCCTTCAGCACACGGTGCGATTGAATGGCGCGGTGTACTACTACGACTACAAGGACTATCAGGCGCTGATCTACACCGTTAGCCTTGAGCAGCTGATTGTTAACGCCGACGCGACACACAAGGGTGCTGAGGTGGATTTGCAGTGGGCGCCTAATGACGCATGGCGCTTCGGTCTAGGTCTGTCCTATGTCGACGCTCTCGTGAAGAATGTACCGGGCCGCGTGCGTGGGGACTACAGCCTGGTGTACGGTAACTACGTTCCGGGTAATGCGCCTAAAGTGTCAGGCAATGCGTTGGCTCGTTACACGATGCCATTTGCTGGCGGCCATTTGGCGTTCCAGGTCGATGGCAATTACTTATCGCGATTCTGGTTCAATCTGGCCGACATGCCCTCAGTCGAGCAGGCTGCCTATGGCGTTGCCAACGCACGGGTCTCGTTTGTGCCTTCGGGTGGCAAGTTTACAGTGGGTGTGTCTCTCGAGAATCTAGCCGATAAGCATTACGCTGCAATGGGCTTCGACAACACCGGTATCAATGGCTTGGCCCAGCGCTATCCGGGCATGCCGCGCTGGCTGAAGGCGAATGTGAACTACAAGTTCTGAGTCTCTGGCGACGGCGCGGAAACCTAGGGTTCCGTGCCGTCGTGTCCGACTACTAAACTGTGGAGATTGCTGTGGACAAAATCCGTATTGCTGTTTTTGGGGCGATTGTTGCTCTGTTGGGCGTCCATGCTAGTGCGTCTGAGCAGGAGAAAGCGCCGAGCCTCAGCGCCGCTTACGCGGCGTTGGCTTCCAAGACGTTTGTCGATCTCACGCACACCTTCGGTCCGTCGACGCCGCACTGGAAGGGTTTTGGTGAGGAAACGGTCAAAGTGTTGTACTCGATCCCGAAAGATGGGTTCAAAGTGCAGCAGTTCACGCATGTGGGCCAATGGGGCACGCACATCGATCCGCCCGCCCATTTCCATGATGGGTTGCGGACGATCGATCAGGTGCCACTGAGCGAAATGTTGATGCCACTGGTGGTGCTCGACGTACACGAAAAAGTCATCAAGAACCAGGACTACACGCTCACCTTAGAGGACGTCAAAGCTTGGGAAGGCAAGCACGGGCGTATTCCCAAGAACGCCTTTGTCGCAATGCGGACCGATTGGTCAAAGCGTTGGCCAGACAACGTAAAAATGCAAAATCGGGATGCGAAGGGTCATGCCCATTATCCTGGCTGGAGCAAAGACGTCCTCGAACTGTTGTACGAGGATCGTAAGATCACGGCGTCAGGCCACGAAACGACGGACACCGATCCGGGTTTTCAAACCGATAAAGACGACTATCCTTTGGAGCGCTATATCCTCGGTCTCAACCATTACCAAATCGAGATGCTCGCTGACCTCGATAAGGTGCCTGAGGCCGGTGCTCTGGTGTTTGTGACCTGGCCAAAGGCTGAGGGTGGTACGGGTTTCCCTGCCCGTGTGATCGCAATTCTCCCTTGATCGTCTAGCGCGGGTCGGTGGTAGGGCAGGCCGGTGTTTGCCTCAAGTCGATATCCACTTTGCTTCTTTCTCAACCCGAAGACGACCCTATGCAGCAGTTCATTGCCGCCGACACCACACCTCGCCCGCTGGTTGAGGTGGGCGGGTGAGCGCTGCTCGTTGGTCCACTGACTTAGGTTTTCTGTTGGGTGCCGTTGGCGCTGCCGTTGGCCTAGGCAGTATTTGGCGGTTCCCGTACCTCGCGGGTGCTGGCGGCGGGTTTGCGTTCATTGCCGTATTTGTCATTGCTTGCATCGCCTTTGGTGCGCCGATGCTGATCGGCGAGGCTGTGATTGGCCGCTGGGCGAGGTCGAGCCCGCAGTCGGCGGCTGGCACCATCGCGGTGCGTTTCGGATTCTCACGCCGCTGGAATGTGGTGGGCTGGACGGGAGCCATAGCCGGCTATCTTGTGACTTCCTACTACACAATGATCGCGGGCTGGGTGCTGGCTTATGCGTGGCTTTTCCTAACGGGTCAGTATGCGCGGGGTGGTGTTGCTGAGACAGCGGCTCGGTTCCATGCGATGACCGGGGACACGCGCGCGGCCATGCTCTGGCAATTGGCCTTCTTCGCGCTCGTGACGTGGGTTTCCGCACATGGCGTCAATCGCGGCGTGGAGTTCGCCAATCGATGGCGTGCACCGGCGCTGCTGGCCATCCTATTGGTGTTGGTTGCCTATTCGCTGGCGACGGGAGATGTAGCGAGAGGCCTGGAGTTTGCTTTTGCTCCGAACCTTAGTCGGCTGACGCCCTCGGTACTGCTTGATGCGGTAGGTCAGGCCTTCTATGCCCTCGGAATTTGCGTTGGTGTGATGATCGTTTACGGCGCGTACATGCCGGCGAGTGAGCGTCTTGGGCGCAGCGTCATCGCGGTGATCGGTTCGATTCTGTTGGTATCCGGACTCGCCACTGTCGTCATCTTTCCATTGGTGTTCCATTACGGTCTGAATCCCGCGAGTGGTCCGGAGCTTGTTTTTCAGGTGCTGCCTGTCGCATTTGCCGAAATGCCGGGTGGTCGAATCGTTGGGACGCTATTCTTCGCGCTCTTGGTCCTGGCAGCGTTTACGCCGACAATGGCGCTGATGGAGCCGTGGGTTTCATGGCTGATGGAGCGTTTTGGATTGCGCCGCGCAGTGGCCACGTGTGTTGCGACGGGCTCCTGTTGGATTGTAGGGCAGGGTTCGGTGCTCTCGTTTGGCATGGCCGCTGATTGGAGACCGCTGGCCGGAATACCGCGGTTTGCGACCTTAAATTTATTCGGTATTGTGGATTTCTTGAGTTCCAATTTGCTGATGCCGTTGTCGACACTCTTCGTGAGCGTGTTTTTGGGTTGGCGTATTGGTGCGCTCGCGCCAGATACGGAATACAGTGGTTTGTCGGGGAGTCAGCGCCGCTTGCTGCTCTTTGCGCTGCGTTACTTATGCCCAATTGGCATCATTGTCATCTTGGCGATCGGCCTCACCGGCTAACCGCGCAGTATTTCCCATATAGCCTGTGAAACCGCAAAATGGCTGCTTTGCGGACGCCCAGGCTACGCTATTGAAGTCGTGTGATCGGGGCCGGTCCAACTCCTTCCATGCCGAAACGGTCTGGGTGGTTTCGCTACTTGTCTGAGAGGCTGTTTATGACGCACTACACCACCGCACCTGGCGTTGCCGCTGCCCTCGCAGGGTTCACGCTGCCCGAAAAATTGGGCTTCGGCCTGGTCCTCGCCCCTGTGATGTACTCCGTGGAGTACGCAGACGGTCGGTGGGGTAGAGGCGCGTTGCTTCCCTACGGGCCCATAGAGATTGCGCCCGGTGCGCGCGCACTGCACTACGGGGAACTCGTATTCGAGGGAATGAAGGCCTATCGGGCCGGGACTCCTTGGCCGAATTTGTTTAGACCTTTGGACAATTGTCGGCGCTTTGCGCTATCGGCCGAACGACTGGCGATGCCGGCCGTGCCGGAGGCGCTGTTTTTGGAGGGTGTTGATGCGGTGGCGGGTGCGATGGCGGATTTCGTGCCCACTGGCGGTGGTAAGTCATTGTATTTAAGACCATTTTTGTATGGAACCGAAGCCGGCTATTTACTGCGTAACTCCACCACGTTCCGCTTTATGGTGATCGCGAATCCAGTGGAGTCCTACGCCAGTGGCCCGATGAAAGTGGCTATCGAGCGGTTTGACGTCCGCGCTGCGGTGGGTGGCGTGGGCGTGGCGAAAGCGTCCGCCAATTACGCGGCATCGCTGCGCGCATCGAGTGCGTCGATTGCGCGCGGGTATACGGTGGCCCTCTGGCTGGATGCTGCGGAGCACCGTTACATTCAAGAACTCTCTGGTATGAACGTGTTTGCTGTCATTGGTGGCGAGTTGCATACACCGTCCCTCGATGGTGCGATCCTGCCAGGCATCACGCGCGACTCGTTGATTGCGCTAGCCCGTCACTTGGGACACACGGTAATCGAGCGCCCGATGCTAATTGATGAGTTGCTAGAGCAAATCCGTAGCGGGGCCTGTACCGAGGTCTTTGCCTGCGGAACCGCGGCCATCGTCGCGCCGATCGGTGTCCTCGGCGATACCGATGGTCGTGAGTATGTTCCCGCCCAGGTGGACGTGGTGGCTAAGCAATGGCGCGAGGCACTGTTGGCGATCCAAGAACGCCGGGTGCCGGATCCATTTGGCTGGACGCGCGACGTGGCACGTCCGGCTGCGGGGTGAAGGCAGGATTGCCACAATCCCGTGGCGCCGCCCTTGCGCAGGGGATGCGCGAGATGTTGCCTGGCGTCCCTGCCATTGGCGCCTGGTCGCTGGTGACGGGTGTCGCGATGGCAAAGTCGACGCTGACCTTCGGTCAGGCGGTTGGCATGTCGCTGATCGCTTATGCCGGCGCGGCGCAACTGGCGGCGTTGCCTTTGCTGGCCGCTGGTGCCCCGATGGCCGTCACGATACTGAGTGCGTTGATGGTGAATCTGCGCTTCGTAATCTACAGCGCCAGTCTTGCCCCTTCCTTACGCCATTTGCCCTGGCGCGAACGTCTCGGTCTGGGTTATTTGGTATCGGACTTGGGGTTCGTTTTTTATATGCGCCGTGAGCCTGCGTTACGGAATGACCCGATGCGCAAGTGGTACTTCGCCGGTTTGGGTTTGGTGGTATTCATCGTCTGGCACTCGGCTTCACTCATAGGGCTTTATGCCGCTAGCGCCATTCCCGAGAAATGGGGTCTCGATTTCATAGGAACACTGGTGCTGTTAGTGCTGCTGGTGCCTACGCTCGCTGCTCGGCCCACTCAGGTCGGCGCGGCGGTTGGGGGGACGCTGAGTCTTGTGTTGCACGGATTGCCCTTCAAGCTCGGCGTCGTAGCCGCGATAATTGCCGGCATCGCGGCCGCTGTGGCCGCAGAGCATCGGCTTGGAGTGCGCGTATGAGCGCTGAGGTGTGGCTCTGGATCACGATCGTAGGCATCGGCATCACCGGCGTGATGACGCGCTGTAGCTTCCTCTTACTGGGCGAGCGACTGGTGCTGCCGGCGTCCATAGAACGGGCGCTGCGCCATGCGCCTGCGGCCGTGCTGGCGGCCACGGTCGCGCCGGCCATACTCACGACGCAGTCGGGTCTTTTAGGGGCGCTCGAGAATCCACGGCTAGCAGCAGCACTCGTTGCAGTAGCCGTGATGTGGGCTTCGCGCAGCATGCTCTGGGCGATGGCGGCCGGTATGGCTGCCTATACGGTGGTGCGCCTGTTACTCGCGGCCTAAACAGCCGCGAGACTCACTCTTCCATCAAGAAGCTGCGCAACTGCTCGGAGCGGCTGGGGTGACGCAGCTTGCGGAGCGCTTTCGCCTCAATCTGCCGGATCCGCTCGCGGGTCACGTCGAACTGCTTACCGACTTCTTCGAGCGTGTGATCCGTATTCAGGTCAATGCCGAAACGCATGCGCAGGACTTTTGCTTCCCGCGGTGTGAGTTGCGCAAGTACCGCATGGGTGGTTTCGCGCAGGCTCTCCATGGTCGCCGATTCAAGCGGTGACTGCACCGAGGCATCCTCGATGAAGTCTCCCAGATGCGAATCTTCATCGTCACCGATCGGAGTCTCCATCGAGATGGGCTCCTTGGCGATTTTGAGCACCTTGCGGACCTTGTCTTCCGGCATTTCCATCCGGATCGCGAGTTCGTCAGGCGTGGGCTCGCGACCCATCTCCTGCAACATTTGCCGCGAGATGCGGTTGAGTTTATTAATGGTCTCGATCATGTGGACTGGGATGCGGATCGTCCGTGCTTGGTCAGCGATCGAACGGGTAATGGCCTGCCGGATCCACCACGTCGCATAGGTTGAGAACTTGTACCCGCGACGGTACTCAAACTTATCCACCGCCTTCATGAGGCCGATATTGCCTTCCTGAATCAGGTCTAGAAATTGCAAGCCCCGGTTCGTGTACTTCTTCGCGATCGAAATCACGAGTCGAAGATTGGCCTCGACCATTTCCTTCTTGGCGCGGCGCGCTTGCGCCTCACCAACAGCAACTTCGCGATTGATCTCCTTGATCTCTTGGATCTTCAGATGCAGTTGCTTCTCAAGATCTAGAATCAACTGTTGCCGCGCGAGCACTTCAGGCTTGAGACGCGCCAGAGCGGCTGAATGCTTGCGCTTGAGCTTGATCTGTTTGTCGATCCACTCTGAGCTCGTCTCGTTCTTCGGGAAGACCGTGATGAAATCTTTGCGTGGCATGCCGGCCTGCTTGATGCAGACCAACATGATTTCTTTCTCGAAACTACGGATCGTTGCAACGTGAATGCGCAGATTGTTGATCAGCGCCTCGAACATCTTGGGCGCGAGCTTCAGTTCCATGAACTGGCCCTGCAATTTCTTGCGGAGCTTGCTGACCTTCGGGTCCTTCGGCGTGGTGCCGTCGAGCGCCTTGACGATCTGTATTTGCAGTTTCTGGATTGCGGCGAAACGCTCGGCAGCTTCCACCGGATCTGGGCCAGTCTCTAGCGCTTCTTCGTCCTCAGTGTCGTTCTCTTCTTCTTCCGACTCTGCTTTTTCAGCCGCCAACAACTTCGGATTCTGCGGTTGCGCGATTTCATCCGGGGCGTTCGGATCAACGAAGCCGACAATGATGTCAGCGAGACGGCCTTGTCCAGACTTCAACGGCTCGTAGGCGCGCAGAATGTAATCGTAGGTCGATGGAAAATTCGCTAGCGCGGAGCGGACGGCCTCAAGGCCTTCTTCGATGCGCTTGGCGATGCGAATCTCACCTTCGCGGGTGAGTAGTTCAACCGTACCCATTTCGCGCATGTACATGCGCACAGGATCGGTGGTGCGACCAAACTCCGCGTCGACCGTCGCCAAGGCCGCAGCCGCCTCTTCGACAGCTTCATCATCGGTAGCTACCGGGCCATCCGCCATAATCAGCGACTCGGCGTCCGGTGCTTTTTCGTACACCGGAATGCCCATGTCATTGATCATATTGACGATGTCTTCGATCTGCTCCGGATCGACGATCTCGCTCGGCAGATGGTCATTGACCTCGCCGTAGGTAAGGAAGCCCTGCTCCTTGCCTTTCGCAATGAGTAGCTTGAGCTGGGATTGACCATCGACGGGCACGCCGGCGGCCGGCGACGCTGATTTCTTTTCGCTCAAGGGATGACCCCTAGGGGATGCAGACAAAATAGCCCACTAGTTTACACCGGCCCGGCGCAATCCCCAAGGTTCCTTGTGACAAATCAGGGGCTTGTCAAGAATCGTGCCGAGATGACGGGTTGCTCAGCGCGGGGACTGCGGGGGCGGTTGGGTACGTCGCTGCAGTTCCCTAAGTTCCTGTTTTTCAATGTCGGATAGGGTGTCTTCAGACGCTTTTTGGATCAGTTCGTCGATGCGTCGGTCCGGACCGGTCTCCCGCACCAATCGTTCCACCGCCATGGTGAATTCGCGCTGCGCCGCATCTGCCGGTAAATCAGGCAGGACCTGCGAGGTGAGTTCCTGCAGCCGGGCGTGCTCCGGGCGATCGCGCCAACGCTCGATGAGTTGCGCGGTGGAAAGGCACGGGAATTCGTGCAGGATTTCGATGACTTCTGCGAGGACCAAGAGGCCCGGTTCGCCGCCGAGTCGCAATGACTCGGGGTCGCGCACGGCGGCGGCGGCCGCCGGGTACTGCAGCACGTGGGCCAACGCCTGGCTGAGGAGTGAGCCGCGACCGGTCCGGGGTCGATTACGGCGCAGTTGCTCAATCACGGGCGTCGATGGGCTGCCCCCCAACCCTAGCAGGCTGGCCAGACGAGGTCCGCTCATGCGGACCTCGCGCGCGAGTCGGTCGACCAGCAATTCTCTATAGACCCCGTCGGGGACTTTCTGGAGCAGCGGCCGCGCGGTTTCGGCCAAGCGGGCTCTGCCGTCCACGCTAGTTAGGTCGATTTCGGCCGCGAGATGTTGGACGAGGTATTCCGATAGCGGCATCGCCGAGGCAACTCGCGCTTCGAACGCTTCGCGTCCTTCCTCGGCGACTAGGGTGTCGGGGTCGTGCCCATCGGGTAAAAATAGAAACTGAATCTGTTTGCCGTCCTTGGCAAAAGGTAGGCAGGTCTCCAGCGCCCGCCAGGCGGCTTGGCGGCCGGCCCGGTCCCCATCAAACGAGAAAACGACGTCACCGGTCACCCGGAACAGCCGATTGAGGTGTTCCGGGGTGGTGGCGGTACCGAGTGTCGCGACTGCGTAATGGATACCCGCTTGGGCTAGCCGCACGACGTCCATGTAACCCTCGACCACCATCAGGCGTGCGATGTGCCGCAATTCCTGCCGCGCTTCATACAGTCCGTACAGTTCGCGGCCCTTATGAAAGAGCGGCGTTTCGGGTGAATTCAGGTACTTCGGCTCCCCCTGATCGAGCACTCGCCCGCCAAAACCCACGACGCGGCCGCGCGTATCCCGGATCGGAAACATCACACGATCGCGAAACCGATCGTAATAGCCGGTGCCTGGGCTGCGCTGGGCGTCCGCGGCGCGCTCAATGACCAGTCCTGTGGTCAGTAGTGCCTGACGCCCCGCTTCGGTCGCGCCGAATTTCTTAAGCACCGCATCCCAACCGGCTGGCGCATAGCCTAGGTGGTAACGGGCCGCCGTTTCCCCGACAAGGCCGCGATTTTTAAGGTAATCCTTGGCGCGATCCGAGTCGCGTAGACCATCACGAAAATGCTGGTCCGCAGAGGCCATTAAGGCATACAGATCATCCAGTTGGCGCTCCGGCGCATCGGGCGAGCCGCCTTCGCGGGGGACTTCGAGGCCGATCCGCCCGGCCAAATCTTCGACGGCGTCCGGGAACGGGAGTCGGTCATGTTCCATCAGGAAAGTCAGCGCGGTGCCATGCACGCCACAGCCGAAGCAGTGATAGAACTGTTTTTGTTGCGATACCGTAAAAGACGGTGTTTTTTCGCCGTGGAACGGGCAGCAGGCCTTCCACTCGCGGCCCGCTTTTTTAAGCGGAATGCGGCTCCCGATCACCTCTACTATGTCGGTGCGGGCAATAATTTCGTCGATGAAGGCTCTGGGGATCCGGCCGGACATGGCGGTCCCGCGCGAGGGCTGCGATCAGCCGCCGAGCAGTGCTTTGACGCGCGCGCCGACGGCGCCCATGTCGGCACGACCCGCGGCCTTGCCCTTAACGACCGCCATTACCTTACCCATGTCCTTGATGGACGTCGCGCTGGATGCGCTGATGGCGTCCTGAATCAGGGCGTCCAATTCGGAGGCTTCCAGTTGGGTTGGTAGGTAGGCGGAGAGGATGGTGATCTCAGCACTCTCCTTCTCGGCGAGGTCAGTGCGCCCACCGGCCTCAAATTGGACGATGGATTCACGGCGCTGCTTGACCATTTTCTCAATGACAGCAACGGTTTGCGTGTCATCTAGCGTGATCCGCTCGTCCACTTCGCGCTGCTTAATGGCAGCCTGAAGCATGCGGATGAGTCCCAAGCGATCTTTATCGCCGGCGCGCATCGCCGTCTTCATTTCTTCGGTGATGCGCTCGCGCAGCGTCATACTGAAACGCCCTTAACGGGGCGCGCGCGTGCCTTCGCGGGAGATGCGCTTCAGGTGGCGCTTCACGGCGGCCGCCTTTTTGCGCTTACGCTCTTGCGTCGGCTTTTCGTAGAATTCTCGACGGCGGAGTTCCGTGAGGACGCCCGCTTTCTCGCAGGCGCGCTTGAAGCGCCGCAGGGCGGCATCGAAGTATTCGTTCTCGCGGATACGTACGCTCGGCATTGAGATCGACCTTTACTCGAGATTAGAGCCCGACTACCCGTCAGGCGCGGAGCCGGTTAGTCTACGTAGGTCGTGCCAGAAAATCAAAATCCAACTGAAAATGGTTCCCGGAGGGGGGCGCCCCTGCGGGTTCTGGGGATCGAATCCTCGTGCGATGAGACCGCAGTGGCCGTTTATGACGGCGCTTTAGGGCTGGTAGCGCACCGAGTCTATACCCAGACGGATCTGCACGAGGTCTGGGGCGGGGTCGTGCCCGAGTTGGCCTCCCGTGACCATGTGCGGCGTCTCTTGCCGATGGTGCGTGCCGTGTTGGCCGAGGCCGGCTCTGGGCCGCAAGATCTACACGGCATCGCTTATACGGCAGGGCCCGGTCTGATAGGTGCGCTATTGGTCGGTGCGCTAGTCGGTAGTAGTTTGTCGATGGCCTGGGGGTTGCCTGCGGTGGGTATTCATCACCTCGAAGGCCATTTATTGGCGCCACGACTGGAGGCGGACCCACCCGCGTTCCCCTACCTGGCTCTGTTGGTTTCTGGCGGCCACACCATGATCGTGGATGTCGCCGGTGTCGGGGACTACCGTGTTTTGGGTGAGTCGCTAGATGATGCGGCCGGTGAAGCTTTTGACAAGACTGCTAAATTGTTGGGCCTTGCCTATCCGGGTGGCGCCAAGTTGGCCCAACTCGCGGAGCAGGGGCGCCCTGGTATCTACAAATTTCCACGACCGATGCTCGACCGGCCAGGCTTCGATTTTAGTTTCAGTGGTCTGAAGACCGCTGCACGACTGGCATTGCAAGCGGCAGGTGAGGATCCGGGCGCGCGCGCGGATCTCGCGCGCGGTTTCGAAGAAGCCGTCGTCGACACGTTGGTGACGAAAGTCGCGCGTGCGCTGGAGGCAACCGGTCGGCAGGTGGTGGTGGTCGCCGGTGGCGTTGGTGCGAATCGTCGTCTGCGTGCGCGACTCAGTGAGATGGCGGCACGTGTCGGTGCGCGGGCCGCTTACCCGCGCCCCGAGTTTTGCACCGACAATGCAGCGATGATCGCTTACGCTGGCCACGCGCGTTTGGCTGCAGGCGAACACTCCGTCGGCGGGCCCTTGGCGCGAGCGCGCTGGGCGCTCTGCGAATTACGCCCACCGGGAGCTGACCGTGCAACGTAGCGGCGACACTGGTAGGGTGCTCACCCCTCAAGATTCTTTTATTTGGGATCCCAACGGATGAACGACCGTATCTTCCTGCGTGACTTGCGCATCGAGACCGTTATTGGCATCTACCAATGGGAGCGGGGGATTCGCCAGACCGTCAGCTTTGACTTTGAGTTTCCTGCGGACATTCGCCAAGCGGCACAGACCGATGATGTAGCGCATACGCTGGACTACAAATCAGTCGCGAAGGCCGTCATCGCTTTCGTTGAGGCCAGTCATTACGGTCTGGTCGAGACCTTGGCTGAGCAGGTTGCGCGACTAATCCTGGTCGAATTTGGCTTGCCTTGGGTCAAGATTGTGCTGAACAAGCCAGGTGCTGTACGTGGGAGCCGAGACGTCGGTGTGATGATCGAGCGGTCGCGCGCCGACTTTGGTCTCTGAAATGCCCGTCGTTTATGTGGCTGCGGGATCTAACGTCGAGCCTGAAGCGAATCTGACGGTGGCACTGGCCGCGTTGCGTGGGCACTTTCCGGATCTGCAGGTCTCGCGTGCGTACGCCAATCGAGCGGTTGGTTTTGAAGGCCCGGACTTCATCAATCTGGTAGCGGCTTTTTCGACCGACCTTTCGCTGCCGGACGTGTTGGCCGTACTGCACGCTGTGGAATCAGCTTGCGGCCGCGGTCGCACCGCCCCGAAGTGGGCGCCCCGTCGGATGGATTTAGACCTACTGCTCTTTGGTGATTTGGTCGGCGAATTTTCAGGCGCCACGTTACCGCGACCGGATCTGCTGCGGCGTGCCTTCATGCTCGGGCCTCTGGCGGAGATCGCGCCGTTGGTTCGTCACCCGGTTCTGCATCAGCACATCGCAGACCTATGGTTGGCATTTGACCGAGCCACTCACGATTTGCGCCCAGTGAACGTCGTCGGTGCGGCAACTCCCTAGTAGCCGCTGACGGAGCGGCCGCCATCTACAGCCAGTATTTGGCCGGTGACATACGGTGCGTCTTTAGCGAAAAACAATGCGGCGCGTGCGATGTCGGTCGCCGAACCCATCCGTTTAAGCGCTGTCCGTTCGAGGATTTGTAACTGCAGATCGCTATCCATCTCCCCCTCTGGCCACATCACAGGTCCCGGCGAGATGCCGTTGACCCGCACTTGCGGTGCCAGCTCGCGGGCCAGGGACTGGGTCAGCATGACAAGGCCGGCTTTCGCCGCCGAATACACGGTATGTCGCTTCAGCGGACGCGATCCATGAATATCGATCAGATTCAGAATCAGTCCTTCGCGACGGCGCAGCTCGGTCGCCGCAGCTTGGGCGAGGAAGAGCGGCGCCCGCAGGTTAGTGCCGATCAAATCCTCGAAGGCCGCCACGGTGACCTCCCCTATCGGGGTGGGATAAAAGCTGGACGCGTTGTTGACCAGGATATCGAGTCGTCCGAAGGTTGCCGTGGCCGCCGTCACCAACCCGGGGAGCGCCGCAACCTCCAATAGATCCACTGCATAAGCGGCCGCGGACCCCGGCCGCAGGCGCTCCAGTTCCGAGACCAACGACTGCGCCTCATCCTGAGAGCGGTGACAGTGAATCAGTACCGATGCGCCGGCGGCATGCAAGGTTCGCGCGATTTCGGCGCCCAAACGCCGGGCGCCGCCGGTGACTAAAGCGACCTGACCGGCAAGTGGGGGTAGCGATTCGTGGCTCATGCAGCGAGGATACACAAACCAACCCCAAGCGCACGACCATGCCGCCTACCGAACTCCTGCCGTTGACAGATGCCGAGCGTGCCCACGAACGCCGGGTGCGCGCCAAGATAGCCGCAGCCATCGAGGCGGCTGGTGGTTGGCTGCCGTTCGAGGATTTCATGGGGCTTGCTCTGTATGCCCCGGGCCTGGGTTACTACGCTGCAGGGGCCCACAAGCTCGGCGCCGGGGGCGACTTCGTGACCGCGCCTGAATTGTCCCCGGTGTTCGGGCGCTGCCTTGCCGAAGCCTGCGCCACCGTCCTGACCGGGCTCGACGGCGGGGATGTGCTGGAAATCGGTGCCGGTACGGGAGCTCTGGCGGAGGAGGTGCTGCTCGGGTTGCAGGATGTCGGGCAGCTGCCGCATCACTACCGCATTTTGGAAACGAGCCCGGATTTGCGCGAGCGGCAGCGTACGCGTTTGTCCCGCCTGCCCACCGCATTGTCGAGCCGAGTGACGTGGTTAGACGTCCCCCCTGAGGCCCCGTTTCGGGGCGTCGTGCTGGCCAATGAAGTGTTGGATGCGCTACCAGTCGCCCGGCTACGCGGGAACCCGCAGGGTGTCTCCACGCTAGGGGTTGTGCTGGAGGGCTCTCATTTGCGCGAGATGGCACGGCCCGCGTCCCGCACGACGTTAGCGCTGCTCGCACATCAGAACATCAGGTTGGCGCCGGACCAGGAGGCGGAGGTCTGCCCGTCCCTTGCACACTGGCTGGTCACCGTGACACAGACACTGGCATCGGGTGTCGCGCTATTCATCGACTATGGCGAATCACGGGCCCGCTTGTACGGGCTTGATCGTCCGCAAGGGACGTTCGTTGCATTCCACCGCCACCGAATGCACAACGATCCTTATATCAATCTGGGTTTGCAGGATTTGACGGCGTGGGTGGATTTCACGGCCGTGGCCGAGGCGGCGTTAGAGGCCAATTTGGAAGTTGCGGGCTATACCACGCAAGCCTGTTTCTTGTTGGCGTGTGGCTTTGAAAAACACCTTGCTGCACTGCGCGCGCGCTTGCCGGATACGCACGAGCCGTTGGCCGCGCGTGCGGCGCTGCGGCTCGTACTGCCCAATGACATGGGCGAGCGGTTTAAGTGCATGGCGTTGACGCGGGACTACGATGGCCCCTTGTCCGGCTTCGCCATCAAAGACTTTACGGACTCTTTATAGGTCGTTCAGCGCACAGCCGAGTCAGCGCAGCCAGTCGCAGTTCGCCGAGGCGCCGACCGATAGACGCGCCGTCCAACTGCGACCGCTCTGTCGGGTCTAAAGTCACTTGCCGTGCGCTGTCCAATGCTTTAGCAAGAAAGTCTGCTTGCGGGTAGTCAGCGGTTTCAAAGCCGGTTCGTCCTCGCGCATCGGCGATGCAAGCGAGGAGGGCTTCACCGAAGCGATCGGGTCGACGCAGCGCATCGCAGCGCTCCAGTAGCGCCAACATCGTGTCGGGACGTAATTGCATCGCTCGATGTACGTTACCGTGTTCGCGTGCCACGATGACGGCCAGATCACGGTGATCGTTCGGGATGCGTAGTCGTGCGCACAGCGCCTCTACGAGTTTGACGCCACGTCCTTCGTGCCCATGATGTTTTGGCCATTCGGCGTGCGGGGTGGTGCCCTTGCCAAGGTCATGCATGAGCGCCGCAAAGCGCACTCTGGATTCGGTAGAGAGTTGCGCGGCTACCGTGAGCACCAAGTGGACGTGCAGGCCAGTGTCGATTTCCGGGTGCCAGCGCTCGGGTTGCGGAACGCCGTACAAGCGGTCCAATTCTGGAAAGACAATAGCGAGTGCGCCACAGGCGCGCAGCACTGCAAAATAGACGGCAGGGCTCGGCTCGGTCAGCGCTTTTGCCGTCTCTGCCCAGACGCGCTCGGCCACCAGCGCGTTTACCTCACCCGCAGCCGTCATCTGGCACATCAATGCCATTGTTTCGGGCGCGATCGTAAAGCCAAAGCGCGCAAATCGTGCAGCGAATCGAGCCAAGCGCAGAATGCGTACCGGGTCCTCGGCGAAGGCGGGGGAGACGTGGCGCAGCATGCGCGCAGCTAGATCCTCCGCGCCGCCGTAGGGGTCTATCAGTACGCCTTCCGCCGTGCGGGCCATCGCATTGATGGTTAAATCCCGCCGCTGCAGGTCCTCTTCCAGTGTTACATCGGATGAAAATCGGGTCTCGAAGCCGTGATAGCCCGGGGCTGTTTTCCGTTCGGTGCGGGCGAGCGCATATTCTTCGTGGGTATCTGGATGCAGAAAAACCGGGAAATCCTTGCCTACCTGCCGAAATCCGAGCTGTTCGAGTGCGGCCGGCGTAGTGCCCACAACAACCCAGTCGCGCTCCGGGGCTTCTAGCCCTAAGAGCGCGTCGCGCACCGCACCGCCGACCAAGTAGATGTCCATGCTATGGATTCTAAGCGCACCAGGGCGCCTGTTGCCGCCACTAGCCTAGATAATGCGGGACGATCGTGTGCATCGGCGCCGGATGAAGGCCGAGTGCGGCGAAGCCGTCCGAGTCCGGAACACTATCCAGTGCGAGGGACCGGAAGTTATCGACCGAGAGGACCTTGCCGGGGAGGTATTCGAACGCTAGGGCTTGCAGGTAGCCGGCCCAGTCGGGTATCCCAAAGATCAGTCGCCGCCGCCGCGTGATCGTCGCTACCGAGCGCACCAGTTGCGCTAGCGTGACGACTTCAGGTCCTCCCAATTCGTAAGTCGCGCCGATACTGGAAGGGAGATCAAGTGCGCGCATCATGGCGTCTGCCACGTCCGCTACGTGCACCGGGGCAAAGCGCGCTTGCGCCCGTGCGAGCGGTAGCATCGGCAAGTACGCCAGTAGCGTGGCGAAGCGATTGGTTAAGGAGTCATGTTGGCCAAAGATGACGGAAGGCCTAAAAATGGTCCACGCGGGGGCTCCCACCCAGTCCTGAAGCATTTTTTCGGCAGCGCCTTTGCTACGTAGGTAATGACTGGGAGCTTGCTGATCGGCGCGCAGCGAACTCATCTGCAGCAAACGAGGCACCCCATTGACGCGACAGGCCTCAAGAATCTTGCCGGTCAAGGTGGTATGGGCTTGCTGGAAGCCGGCTCCCGAGTGCCCGGATTCATTGAGGATGCCGACTAGATTGATGACCACGTCCACTCCGGCAGAGAGTCGCCGCAGCGTAGCCGGGTCGTGCACATCGGCTTGCATCAGTCGTGCGCCGGGGAGCACCGACAGACCGGGATACCGCGTAGGCGAACGGGTCGGTAGCCGTAGTGTGTGACCGGCACGAACCAGCCGGTGCGCTAGCGCGCTGCCGACAAAGCCGGTGCCACCCAGAATGAGAAAGACGGATGGGCGCATGATGAAAATCCCGGTCGTCAGAGACGACCGGGATCCTACCCGTTGTAGCCGGGAAGTGTCAGCGTACCGGCACCACGATCACGGCGTCACCGCGGCGCACGATCAACAAGAGGGTCTGCTGACCCTTGACGATGGCACGCAGATCCTTGAGTGAACCGACTTTCTGACGGTTCACTGCCGTAATGACGTCATTTTGACGCAGCCCTGCCTGCGCGGCCGGGCTTTCCGCTTCGACACTGCGAATAAGGACGCCGCCGCCGTTGCTGGCGTCGCCGAGATCTGCCCCCTCAAAAGCGCGATGCAGTTCCCCCGCCGGTGACTCCTCACCCGGCGCCGCGCCTTTGGCCGAGACGGTCGCATTGGCATGATGGGTCTTGCCGTCACGGTAATACGTGATATCGACAGTCTCGCCTACGCGCATCATGCCGATGCGATTGCGTAGTTCTGGCCCGGCTTTGACGGTCTGGCCATTCACAGCAGTGATCACGTCACCGGCTTTCAGGCCCGCCTTTTCCGCCGCCGAGCCTTCAACCACCTGCTGCACGAGTGCGCCTTGCAGATCTTTGGCGCCCAAGTTCTCCGCCAGATCGGGTGTGAGCGTCAAAATACTGACGCCGAGCAGTCCCCGCTTCACTTCGCCGTACTTGACCAGCTGATCCATGATGGAACGCACCATGTTCGATGGAATCGCGAAGCCAATGCCAATGTTGCCGCCGGAGCGCGACAAGATGGCCGAATTAATACCGACCAGTTCGCCATGCAGATTGATGAGTGCGCCACCGGAATTGCCTGGATTAATGGATGCGTCCGTTTGGATAAAGTCTTCATAACCATCCGGATTAATGCCTGAACGCCCTACAGCGCTGATGATCCCGTACGTCACCGTGTGCTGAAGCCCGAAGGGATTGCCGATGGCCAGCACAAAGTCGCCTACTTCTGCCAGCGCCGAATCCCCGATGGGTAAGGCCGCCAGTTTCGCGTCTTTGACCTTGATCAGCGCAATGTCGGCGCCGACGTCTGAACCGACGACCGTCGCCTTATAGTCATGACCATCATTGGTGGTCACCGTGATTTCATTCGCGTTCTCGATCACGTGAGCGTTCGTGATGATGAAACCCTCCTTGGCATCGACTACGACGCCCGAACCGGCGCTTTGGAACTGCCGTTGTCGAGGAGCCATTTCGGGTGCGTCGAAGAAGCGCTTGAAGAACGGGTCATCAAAAAGCGGATTACGTCCGCTTTTTTCCGCGACCGTGCCGCGGGTAGAGATATTCACCACCGCCGGGGAAGCTCGCTTAACGATCGGAGCCAGTGAGGGCATGGGAGTGCCGCTGACATCCAGCGGTAAATGCCCCTCTGCGCGAGCGGCGGTGCCGCCGGCGACGCCGGCGGTCAACAGTACAGCGAGGGTGCAGGCGGCGGCACGGCTCGCGTTGCGTGGTTTCGACATGAGGTTCCCTTCGTGCGTGGATCAGTGGACGTTTTGTCGCCTGCCTGCGCAGGCGTCCTTCCTGAATAGTGACCTAAGCGAGTGAAAAAAAGTTCCTAGGCCCTGTAAAGCGCTCTGCGCCTGCGGATGGCCGCAAACGGCAATACGTGGCGGCGGACGCACGGTGCACCGCGCAGAGGCTCTTCTGGAGGCGCGCTTGACTGCCCTTTTAAGCCCGTTTTCTGCACTTTTCAGTCGGTGTGGTGCGGCACGGCGGTGGTAGATGGGTGGCGCCAGCAGAGTGCAGGGGCCGCCCCCGCCCCTGCCGGGCGAAAAATGTGGTGGCCGGGGCATCAGAAGGAGATTCTGAGCAGATACAAGATGTTGTGTTTTGGCAGCATCCCTACTTGACAAAAAAAACTTCGCTTGGGTTGCCGTTATTTATCGGATAAATTTCATAATCCTTTGTAAAATATAGCTTTTATAGAGTTAAAAAATAAACTGTTCGAGGGCTTGACTCAAAGGCCCAGCGAAAATAACGTACGCGCTTGGACACAAGATGTTGTGGCCAGACAGAACTCGATCGACCGCGCGTGTTTGGATAGAGCCGGAGGCTGGTTTAGCCGGTTGCCGGGAGGGGCTTTTCGTCGCGGGCGCTAAGGGCATTACTACAACAATATTTCGCTCAACGGAGCAACGAATCCAGATGATTAAGGCCCACCACGTGGAACGACAGGAAGCGGCGGTTCCTTTTCAGGCAGCCTCGCTCGATATTTGGGATAAGAAGTACCGGCTGACCGCGAAAGATGGCACTGCGGTTGACCAGTCGATGGACGACACCTATCGCCGAGTGGCTGTGGCGCTCGCTGATGTGGAGGCGCCTGAGGCGCGGGCTCATTGGCTTGAGCGTTTCTTCTGGGCGCTGCGCAAAGGCGCTATCCCGGCAGGGCGGATCACGTCGAACGCCGGCGCGTTGGAGCACAAACCAGCGACCTCGACGATCAACTGCACCGTGTCGGGCACGATAACCGACTCGATGGACGACATCCTGAATAAGGTGCATGAGGCCGGCCTCACGCTGAAGGCCGGTTGCGGCATCGGCTACGAGTTCTCGACCCTGCGGCCGCGTGGCGCGTATGTGTCCGGTGCGGGGGCCCACACCTCGGGCCCCCTGTCGTTTATGGATATCTACGACAAGATGTGTTTTACCGTTTCCTCCGCCGGAGGTCGTCGCGGCGCTCAGATGGGCACCTTCGATGTGGGCCATCCGGATGTCATGGAATTCATTAAGGCAAAGCGGGAGAACGGCCGCTTGCGGCAATTCAACTTGTCTTTGTTGATTACCGACGAGTTCATCGAGTCGGTCAAGGCAAATGCCAGCTGGGATCTCGCGTTCCCATTGCGCCAGAAAGAATACGACGCCGACCAGCCTGATCTCGGTGATGCTACAAAGTTCCTGTGGCGCGAGTGGCCGACTCCGGAGGGGTATGTCACGCGTGACGATGGCCTGGTCTGCTGCAAGATCTACAAGTCACTCCCGGCGCGGCGCGTCTGGGACTTCATTATGGCCTCGACCTACGATTTTGCGGAGCCTGGCTTCGTTTTGATCGACCGGGTCAACGAAATGAATAACAACTGGTGGTGCGAAAATATCCGCGCCACCAATCCGTGTGGCGAGCAGCCGCTGCCACCGTACGGCTCCTGTCTGCTTGGTTCGATCAACCTGACGCGCTTCGTGCGAGACCCGTTCACGGCGGAAGCCGTATTCGACTGGGACGAGTACCGCGAAGTGGTCAAGATTTTCACTCGCATGTTGGATAACGTTGTCGAAATCAATGGCTTGCCGTTGGTCGGTCAACGCGATGAAATCCTGCGCAAGCGCCGTCACGGGATGGGTTTCCTCGGACTCGGCTCGGCGATGACGATGCTCGGTATGAAGTATGGCTCGGGCGAATCGATTCAATTTACCGACGCCGTGTCGCGTGAAATGGCGATAGCAGGCTGGGAAGCAGCGCTCGACCTTACGCGTGAGAAAGGCCCAGCGCCGATCATGAACGAAGAGTTTACGGTCACGGCACAGATGCTGCGCCTGCGTCCGGAAATGGCTAAAGACGGTTGGAAAATCGGACAGAAAGTGCCGGGCCGTATCCTGCATGCGCGCTACAGCCGCTACATGCAGCGTATCGCGGCGGTAGCGCCAGCGCTCGTGGAACAGTTGGCGACTTCGGGTGCGCGATTTACGCACCACAGCTCGATAGCGCCAACGGGCACGATCTCGCTGTCGTTGGCGAATAACGCGTCCAATGGCATTGAACCCTCATTCGCGCATCATTATTTCCGCAACGTGATCCGCGAAGGCAAAAAGAGCAAGGAGCGCGTCGACGTTTATTCCTATGAGCTCTTGGCCTATCGCGTCTTAGTGAATTCCAAGGCCATGCCAGGCGGCACTACAGCAGAGGAGCGCCTGCCCGACTACTTCGTCACTTCCGACACGATCACGCCGGAGCAACATGTTGACGTGCAGGCCGCGGCACAAAAGTGGGTAGATTCCAGTATTTCGAAGACAGCCAACGTGCCAACTGACTTCAAATACGAGGATTTTAAGAATATCTATTTGTACGCCTACGAGCAGGGTCTGAAGGGATGCACCACGTTCCGCTTCAACCCAGAAGCGTTTACGGGCGTCCTCGTCAAGGAGGAAGACCTCAAGAACACGACGTACGTATTCACCTTGGAGGACGGTTCTGAATTATCCGTCCGTGGTGATGAGTCCATCGAATATGACGGCGAGACGCATACCGCGTCCAACCTCTTTGATGCGCTCAAAGAAGGCTATTACGGGAAGTTCTGAGATGCTCAAAATAGAAAAGAAGATCACCAAGTACCGCGTTGAAAAGCCTATTGATGTGGAGGCTGCGAAAGCGGCTGAAGAAAAGAAGGCGGAAGTCACGCCGCTGCGCAACAAGATTGGCAGCAATGTCATCGAACTGACAGAAAAACTGCAGCGGCCTGATGTTCTGATCGGTTCCACCTACAAGATTAAGACGCCGGTGTCTGATCACGCGATGTATGTGACCATCAATGACATCGTCTTGAATGAAGGGACCGAGAATGAACGCCGTCGTCCGTTCGAGGTCTTCATCAACTCAAAGAATCTGGATCACTACCAGTGGATCGTGGCACTGACACGGATCATCTCGGCCGTCTTCCGCAAAGGCGGCGACATCTCCTTTATGGTCGAGGAATTGAAGGCGGTATTTGATCCCCGGGGTGGCTACTGGCAGCCTGGCGGGAAGTTTATGCCGTCAATCATTGCCGAGTTGGGTTACGTCATCGAGAAGCATCTGCAGACCATTGGTGTGCTGGCGCGTCCGGAGATGGATGAGCACTTGAAGAAGCTGATTGAGCAGAAGAAAGAAGAGTTCATCGCCCGCAACAAGCAGGCGGATATGTTATCGAAGGGCCATTACCCGGAAGGTGCTCAGCTGTGCGGTAAGTGCAGCACACCAGCCGTCATCATGATGGATGGCTGTATGACGTGTCTGAACTGTGGCGATTCAAAGTGTGGCTGAAGGCCGCCTGATGTCCCGTTGACGGCGGCTTAAGGACTCAAGTCCGAAACCGACGTCTACTCGGGCCACCCCATAAGGGTGGCCCTTTTTTTCGCTCAGTGGTGGCTATGGCCGATGCGCAGCGTGGCGGTCGCGATGCGAATTTCTGCTAGAAAAGACCCGAGCGCGAGCACAAGACTGAACATAGCGGCGATGAACAGTCCCGAGACGGCGGCTGCAAGATTGAAGTGCACGAAAGCGCTGGAGAACAGCAGCGCCACTACGGAGGCGATCAGGAGTGCTGAAATGACGCCTAACGTGATTGATGCGTTCATCAGGCGCGCACGCCGGGCGAAAGTGCGCAGCTGACTGTGCAGTTGGGTCGCTGTGGCGGTGTCTGCATGCTGTAAGCGCTCCTCCAAGGGGCGGGCTCGGTCGACGATTCGAGCCAGCCGATTGGTTAGGACGCCGAGT
>CAIVRI010000090.1 GCA_903908265.1 uncultured Pseudomonadota bacterium | reverse complement strand
TTAAATGAGGGTGGGTCGATCCTGCATTACACGGAACTCCAGTCGCACGCTCCGGCACAGCGCCGCTCGCTGCTGATCGACGCTGGCGCGCAATTTCGAGGCTACGCTTGCGATATCACCCGCACCCACGCGGCGACGCCGGGTGGCCGATTTGGTGCGTTGCTCGGCGCGCTAGATGCAGCGGAATTAAAACTGTGCGGCATGGTCCGAGCGGGCACCCACTATCCTGAAATTCACACTGCCGCCCACCACCTCGTGGCCGAGATTCTGGTGCACGAAGAGATCGTGACCTGCAGTGCCGAGGTCGCGGTAGAGTCGGGACTGACTGCCGTATTCTTTCCACACGGCATCGGCCACCTGCTCGGCTTGCAGGTGCACGATATCGGCGGGCATCAAGCGAGTGCGAGCGGCGGCAGCAACCCGCCACCGACCGCGAATCGCTACTTGCGCCTAACCCGTACGCTCGATGCCGGTACGGTCGTTACGATCGAACCAGGCATTTATTTTATAGACCTGCTCTTGAGACAGGCCAAGAAGGATGGTCGCGGCAAGGACATCGCCTGGGACGTTGTAGACCAATTGCGACCTTATGGCGGAGTCCGCGTAGAGGACGACGTAGTCGCCACGACTGGCGCGCCGGAGAACCTGACGCGCGACGCGTTTGCGGAGTTTGACGCTTAAAAACCCGCGGATCAGTAGCGCGAGAACACGACGGTCCTGTTACCTAGCAACAGGACCCGGTGTTCGAGTTCGTACTGCAGTGCGCGCGCCAACACTCGGGTTTCAATCTCCCGACCCACTTCAGCTACCTGCGGGACCGTCAAACCATGACTGACCCGCGCAACGTCCTGTTCGATGATCGGGCCCTCATCGAGGTCCGGGGTCACGTAATGGGCCGTAGCACCGATCAGTTTCACGCCACGGTCATACGCTTGCTGATAAGGCTTGGCGCCTTTAAATCCTGGCAAGAAACTTTGGTGGATATTGATCATCCGGCCGGAATAGGCAGCACAGACCTCGTCCGACAACACTTGCATATAACGCGCTAACACCACCAGATCGACGCGCTTGCGCTCGAGGATTCGCATCAGGGTTTTTTCCTGAGCAGTCTTGTTCTCGGCGGTAATCGGCAAGTAGTCGAACGATATGTTGTGGTCGTCGACTAACTTCTTGGCGACTCGGTGGTTCGAGACCACGCCAACGATGTCGATGGGCAGAGAACCCTTCTGCTGGCGATAAAGCAGATCGTGCAAACAATGATCATGTGCCGACACCATGACCAGCACCCGTCGCCGACCCTCACGATCGACTAAACGCCAATTCATTGCAAAGCGCTCAGCGACCGACCGGAAGGCCTCCTGCACCGTACCGATCTGCGCGGCGCTGGCGAGTTGGAAATGCACCCGCATACAAAACACGCCGGTCGACGAGTCGGTGTACTGCATGGAGTCGACTACTGTTCCGTCCAGCGATAGGACAAAGCCCGTCACGGCGTGTGCAATGCCCCGTGCATCCGGGCACGACAGCAGCAGAACGTAATCAGGACAAGTGTTCACTTCGCGCCAACCCCTTAGGACCAGGACGCTGAACATCATGGGAACGCGCGACGCTGCGGTCAATGCGTAGCGTACAAAAAAAGGCCGGGGGGGTACCCCGGCCGACTACTATGACGACCCGACGCTCCTCGCGGAGCGACAGAATTCGTCGGACTAACCGTTGCCAGGCATTGGCTCGCGTTATGCGTGCCGAATCAGCCGGGCAGATCACTCGGCCTTGTCAGTGTCCGGGGCGGGCACCGGCGCCGCCTTGTCAACGAGCTGCATCAGCGCCATAGGCGCCGAATCACCCGGACGCGATTCCATTTTCAGAATGCGCGTATAGCCGCCAGCACGAGCCGCAAAGCGGGGGCCGAGATCCGTGAACAACTTCTCGACCAGCACGTCATCGCGAAGTTTCGCGAAAGCGCGACGGCGAGCCGCCAAGTTATCCGTCTTCGCCATCGTAATGATCGGCTCGACGAAACGGCGAAGTTCCTTCGCCTTAGGAACGGTGGTGCGAATGGTCTCATAGCGCAGCAATGCGGCTGTGAGGTTGCGCATCAGCGCGGCGCGATGCGAGCTGTTACGCGACAGCTGGCGACCGGTTCTGTGGTGACGCATGTCTCTCTCTTAGCTTCTTATGGGTCTGACGTTACCGTCAGGCCGTCTTGTACTCGTCTTCGCGACGCAGGGTCACCGGCGGCCAGCCGTCAAGGCGCATGCCGAGGGACAGACCATGGCTCTCGAGGACTTCCTTGATCTCGGTGAGCGACTTCTTGCCGAGGTTCGGCGTACGAAGCAACTCAACTTCGGTGCGTTGCACCAGATCACCGATGTAATGAATGTTCTCCGCCTTGAGGCAGTTCGCACTACGAACGGTGAGCTCGAGCTCATCAACGGGGCGAAGGAGAATCGCATCGAACTGCGCTTCAACGGACTTCGAACCGCCATCTTCCTGACCTTGCAGGTCAACAAAGACGGACAGCTGATCCTTGAGGATCGAGCCTGCGCGGCGGATGGCTTCTTCCGGATCGATGGTGCCGTTGGTCTCGATGTCGAGAATCAACTTGTCGAGGTCGGTGCGCTGTTCGACACGCGCCGCTTCAACGTTGTAGGTCACCTTACGAACTGGCGAGAACGAGGCATCCAACTGCAACCGACCAATCGGACGCGTCTGCTCTTCGAAGCCGCGCGCGATTGCCGGACGGTAGCCGCGACCACGTTCGACCTTCAGAGTCATATTCAAACCGCCGGCCTTGGTGAGGTTGGCGATCACTAATTCCGGGTTCAGGATTTCGACATCATGGTCACCCTGGATGTCACCCGCCAGAACAGGGCCTGGGCCCTTCTTGACAAGCCGCAACTCCGACTCCTCACGGGAGTGCATTCGCACCGCAACCTGCTTGAGGTTGAGCAACACCTCGACGACATCCTCTTGGACGCCTTCAATCGAGGTGTACTCGTGCAGTACACCTTCGATTTCGACTTCGGTGATCGCAGCACCCGGCAATGACGAGAGCAGCACGCGGCGGAGCGCGTTGCCGAGCGTATGGCCGAAGCCCCGCTCGAACGGCTCAATCACGATCTTTGCGTGGCGCGGCCCTTGATCGGTGACCTTCACCATGCGCGGCTTCAGAAAATCAGCGACAGATCCCTGCATAGGAGCACCTTAGCCAAACAGAGGCCCGCGAGTGATTCCCGCGGACCGTGAGACAAATTACTTGGAGTACAACTCGACGACGAGGTTCTCGTTGATATCCGGGAGAATTTCGTCACGATCCGGGATCGATCGAAGCGTCCCTGACATCTTCTTCTCGTCGACAACAACCCAGTCCGGAAAGCCAGACTGCGCCGCCAAACCGAGCGCGGTCGCGATACGACCCTGCTTCTTGGCATGCTCGCGGACTTCAATGAAGTCGCCGGCAGCACACTGGTAAGAAGCAACGTTCACGACCTTGCCGTTCACGGTGATGCTCTTGTGAGACACCAACTGGCGCGCCTCTGAACGCGTCGACGCGAAGCCCATACGGTAGACCACGTTGTCCAAGCGACGCTCGAGCGACTTGAGCAGGTTTTCACCTGTCGCGCCCGGGCGGCCCGCTGCCGCGTGGTAATAGTTGCGGAACTGGCGCTCCAACACACCGTACATGCGCCGCAGCTTCTGCTTCTCTCGCAGCTGCACGCCGTAGTCGGACAGGCGCTGCTTGCGCTCACCCTTAATGCCACCCGGTGGCACCTCGAGTTTGCACTTCGATTCAAGCGACTTGACGCCGCTCTTCAAGAAGAGATCAGTGCCCTCGCGACGCGAGAGCTTGCACTTGGGACCTAAATACCTGGCCATTGCGTTCCTCGAATGGGTCGCTTAAAAGCAACCGTCAGACGCGCCGCTTCTTAGACGGGCGGCAACCGTTGTGGGGGATCGGCGTAACGTCTGCGATGCTCGTGATTTTGAGCCCGCAACCGTTCAACGCACGCACGGCAGACTCGCGACCTGGGCCTGGGCCCTTGACGCGAACTTCCACGGTGCGCAGACCATATTCTTGCGCAGCAACGCCCGCTTTCTCCGCAGCAACCTGCGCGGCGAATGGGGTGCTCTTACGGGAGCCGCGGAAACCGCAGCCGCCAGAAGTTGCCCACGACAGGACGCCACCGGCTCGGTCGGTGATCGTAATGATCGTGTTGTTAAACGAGGCATGCACGTGTGCGATGCCTTCGCTGACCTGACGCCGCGCCTTCTTGGCACGCGGAGTCTTTTTGTCACCTTGATTCTGTTCAGCCATTGCTGGTCATTCCTAAAAAATTTAGGCCTTAGGCCTTGCCCGGAGGCGCATTGAGCTTGACCGCCTGCTTGCGCGGGCCCTTACGGGTGCGGGCATTCGTGCGGGTTCGCTGGCCACGCATCGGCAGACCCTTACGATGGCGCATGCCACGGTAGGAGCCCATATCCATGAGGCGCTTGATGTTCATGGCCGTTTCGCGGCGAAGATCGCCCTCGACGGTCACTCGCGCAACGAATCCACGGAGTGCCGCAACCTCGGCCTCAGTGAGGTCCTTGGTCTTGGTGGTCGGTGCGACGCCAGTCACCTCGCAGGCGTTCCTAGCCGTCGTACGACCGATACCGTAGATGTGGGTCAACCCGATAACAATATGCTTGTTCATCGGGATGTTAATGCCGGCAATACGTGCCATGTGCAGCCCTAAAGAATTCGTGGGGAAAAGTTTGTAAGTCTAGCCTGAAAACCGGTTTTTTACAACCATTTCAACCCTAGAGGCGGTCTGAATTCGGTCACCAACAATCGGTATCCGTCTCCAGAGGTTTCGGTTACGTCACCCCTGCCGCTGCTTGTGGCGAGCGTCAGAGCAAATGATGTAGACGATCCCGCGGCGACGAACCACCTTGCAGTTCTTGCAGATCTTCTTAACGGACGGACGAACTTTCATGACTGGACCTCAGGGGGACGCCGCTCGATCGCCTTACGGCGCCGAGCCCGAACGGCCGGAGCCGCGCGAGTTTGACTTCTTGATTAAACCTTCATATTGATGCGACATCATGTGCGCCTGCAACTGCGCAATAAAATCCATGACGACCACCACAATGATCAGGAGCGACGTACCGCCAAAATAGAACGGAACGTTGCCCCAGGAAATGAGGAGCTCGGGCAGCAAGCAGACCGCGGTCACGTAGATCGCGCCCCACAGAGTCAGCCGGGTGAGCACCTTTTCGATGTATTCGCCGGTGTGCTGCCCCGGACGGATGCCCGGAATAAACGCGCCGGCCTTCTTCAGGTTATCCGCCGTCTCGCGTGAGCTAAACGTCAGGCCTGTGTAGAAAAAGCAGAAAAATACGATAAGTAGTGCATAGAGGAACATGTGCAGCGGCTGGCCGTAGCTCAGCGACGCCGACAATCCCTGCATAAACGCCTTAAACCCACCGACCACACCGCTCTGACCGACGCCCGTACCCGCGAAGCTCGCGAGTGTAGCCGGGAACAGCAGTAGCGATGAGGCAAAAATTGGCGGAATAACACCAGACATGTTGAGCTTGAACGGCAAGTGGCTGGACTGACCACCGACCATCTGCCGACCCACCATCCGTTTGGCGTAGTTCACCGCAATGCGACGCTGGCCGCCTTCGACCCAGGCCACGAAGAACGTGACACCCACGACCATCAACGCCAAAATAATCGCAAACGCGGGATTCATCTCACCCGTCGACATCTGATTGAACGTATTGCCAATCGCTGCCGGCAACCCGGCCACGATGCCTGACAAAATGATCATCGAAATACCGTTGCCGATACCGCGCTCAGTGATCTGCTCACCAAGCCACATCAGGAACATTGTCCCGGTGGTCAGCGTCACCGTTGCGACGACAACAAAATACCAACCGGGCGCGAGCACCACGCCTTGGTTCTGGAACGCGTACGCAGCGCCAGCACCTTGGAACACCGCAAGGCCCACGGACGCGTAGCGCGTGAGCTGCGTGATCCGCCGGCGACCAGCCTCGCCCTCTTTCTTCCACTCCGCCCAAGGCGGATATACCACCGCGAGCATCTGGATGATGATCGACGCGGAGATGTACGGCATGACGCCAAGCGCGAAGATCGACAGACGCGACAGCGCGCCACCGGAGAACATGTTGAACAGCCCGAGGATCGTGCCTTCCTGCTCCTGGAAAAACCGGGAGAGCGCAATCGGGTCGATGCCGGGCACCGGAATAAACGTGCCAATGCGATAAACGATCAGCCCGCCCAGCAGGAAAAAAATGCGCGAGCGAATCTCGGCGAGCCGTGTTGCGGCACCGAATCCAGCCATCGCGTTAGGTCCCCGGGAAGACACGGCGCGTTACTCGAACTTACCGCCGGCTGCCTCGATCGCCGCGCGCGCACCCTTCGTGGCCGCAAGGCCACGAACGATAACCGCAGAGCTGATCGAGCCCGACAGGATAATCTTGACCTTCTCAATCCCGGCAGGGATCGCACTGGCCGCCTTGAGCGCGTCGATACTGACGGCGCCCTCGTTCTTCGCGGCAATCCTTGCCAGCGTGTCGAGAGTGATCTCGCCGCGGGTCGGCTTGACGTGTGAATTAAAGCCCATCTTGGGCAAACGACGCTGCAATGGCATCTGGCCGCCTTCAAAGCCGACCTTGTGATAGCCACCCTTACGGGCGCGCTGTCCCTTGACGCCACGACCGCAAGTCTTGCCTTGACCGGCGGACGCGCCGCGGCCGACGCGTAAGCGCGTCTTTTTGCTGCCTTCGGCAGGGCTCATTTCATTGAGTTTCATAGCTCTTTCCTTAGGCCTTTTCGACGGCCAGGAGGTGCGTCGCTGTATGAATCATGCCGCGGTTCGGCGCTGTATCCAGCACTTCCACCGTATGGCCGATCCGACGAAGACCGAGCCCACGCACGGACTGCTGAATGTTCTTCAGCTGCCCTGCAGTGCTCTTCTTCTGAGTTACCTTGATCTTGCCGCTCATGTCGTCTCTCCAGACCCGGCCTTAAGCCAGGATCTCCTCGACCGTCTTGCCGCGCTTGGCAGCGATCGCATGCGGCGAGGACATCTGCGTAAACGCATTGATAGTCGCTCGCACTACGTTAATCGGATTACGCGAGCCGTAACTCTTCGCTAGAACGTTACGGACACCGGCGCACTCAAACACCGCGCGCATGCCGCCACCGGCGATCACGCCGGTACCGCCTGAGGCAGGCTGCATGTACACACGCGTCGTACCATGACGACCCTTCACTGCGTAGTGAATAGAGTCGCCGCGGAGCGGCACGTGCATGATGTTCTTTCGCGCCTGCTGCATGGCCTTGGCGATGGCAGTAGGCACTTCGCGCGCCTTGCCGTAGCCGAAGCCGACGCGGCCAGCACCGTCGCCGACCACCGTCAGCGCCGTGAAGCCGAACTGCTTGCCACCCTTGACGACCTTAGCTGTGCGGTTAACCGCCACGAGCTTTTCGATCATGTCGTCGCTGGGTGCCTTGTCGGGTCTCGCCATGGTTGGATCCCTACCTGAAATACTTTAGAAAACCAGCCCGGCTTCGCGGGCTGCGTCGGCCAGCGCCTTAACGCGGCCGTGATAACGAAAACCAGCGCGATCAAACGCCACTGTCGTGATACCTACGGCCAACGCACGTTCAGCAATTGCCTTGCCAACCGCCGCAGCGGCCTCAACGTTGCCGGTCGCCTTCAGGTCACCGCGAACGGCCTCCTGAACAGTCGACGCACTGGCGAGAACTTTCCCGCCCGACGCGTCGATAATCTGCGCGTAGATATGCTGCGTCGACCGGTAAATGGCCAACCGCACGGTACGAAGCACGCGAATTCTCGCGCGCGTCTTGGCTGCACGGCGCAGCCGTGTGCCCTTTTTGTCTATGATCTTATGCATGCGCCTTACTTCTTCTTGGCTTCCTTGAGTTCGATCTTCTCACCCGAGTAACGCACACCCTTGCCCTTGTAGGGCTCTGGCGAACGGAAACGTCGGATGTCGGCCGCCACTTGGCCGATTCTCTGGCGATCTGAACCCTTGATCATGATCTCGGTCTGGCTCGGGGTCTCAATCGTGATCCCTTCGGGGATTGGATAGACGACCGGGTGCGAGAAGCCGAGCGTAAGGTTCAGGGACTTGCCCTGAACAGCAGCACGGTAGCCGACGCCGACGAGTTCGAGCTTCTGCTCGAATCCCTTGCTCACGCCCTGCGCCATATTGGCGAGATGCGCGCGCGTCGAGCCGGCAAGCGCCCAGGTAGCCGTGTCGTTCGCGGCTACTTTGACGCACAGATTTTGGTCTTCCTGGGCGACCGAAACGTTCGCGGTCAGCTTGAAGGACAAAGAGCCCTTGGCCCCCGTCAACGTCACGCTATCCGCTGCAATCTTTGCGGTCACGCCTTGCGGCAGCGGAACCGGCTTTTTAGCTACTCTGGACATGATCGTTCCTTTACGAAACCACGCCGAGGATCTCGCCGCCCTGACCGACCGCACGGGCCTGTCGGTCGGTCATGACACCTCGCGAGGTCGACACGATGGCAATACCAAGACCACCGAGCACCTTGGGGATCTCGCTCTTGCCGCGGTACGACCGCAGGCCAGGGCGACTCACCCGCTCAAGCCGCTCGATGACCGGCCGGCCCTCGTGGTACTTGAGTTGGACAGTCAGAGTGGCCTTTGCGCCATTCGTTTCCGTAGTGAAACCAGCGATGTAGCCCTCGTCACGCAACAACGTGGCGATCGAAAGCTTGAGCTTCGATGCAGCGCACGAAACCTCGGGCTTACGAGCCGCTTGGCCGTTACGGATGCGGGTGAACAGGTCGGCAATAGGGTCAGTCATGCTCATGGGCGAATCCTCACCAGCTCGCCTTGCTCAAACCAGGGATTTCGCCCCGGTTTGCGGTCTCACGCAGCTTGGTGCGCGCGAGGCCGAATTTGCGGTAAACACCACGCGGCCGACCCGTGATCGCACAGCGGTTGCGCTGGCGGTTCGGATTGGAGTCACGCGGCAGCTTCTGCAGGGATTCCTGCGCAGCGACGCGGTCCTCGTGGGCGGTCTTCGGGTCCCGGATGAGCTCGCGCAGGGTAGCCCGCTTTACAGCGTACTTCTTCGCGAGGGCCTGGCGACGCTTTTCGCGTTCCAGCATATTGGTCTTGGCCATTGCCGTTACCTTTCAGAGACTACTTACGGAAGGGGAAATTAAACGCTGTTAGCAGCGCTTTCCCCGCCTTGTCGTCGACCGCGGTCGTCGTGATCGTAATATCCATACCGCGGATCTTGTCGACTTGGTCGTACTGGATCTCAGGGAAGATAATCTGTTCTTTGACGCCGAAGTTATAATTGCCGCGACCGTCAAACGAACGCGCTGACACGCCGCGGAAGTCGCGGACTCGTGGCAGAGCGATGCTGATCAGACGATCGAGGAATTCGTACATACGAGCGCCGCGCAGTGTGACTTTGGCGCCAATGGCCAAACCCTCGCGGAGCTTGAACGACGCGATGGACTTGCGCGACTTGCAGATCAACGGCTTTTGGCCGGTGAGCTTCTGCAGGTCGGCCACCGCGTTGTCGATGAGCTTCTTGTCGGAAACCGCCTCGCCCACGCCCATGTTGACCGTGATCTTTTCGATCCGCGGCACTTGCATGGGATTGGTAAAGCCGAGCTCAGTCATGAGCTGCGGCACGATCGCTTCCTGAAATTTCTTATGGAGCCTGGTCATGATGCCTGTCCTGGTGGTTGGGTCTCGACGCCTCAGGCGTCGATGACCTCGCCGTTCGACTTGAAGACGCGCACCTTGCGACCGTCGTCCAGCGTTTTGTAGCCTACGCGGTCGCCCTTGCTGGTCGCCGGATTCAGCAGCAAAACGTTGGAAGCGTGTATAGCCGCTTCCTTCTGCACGATCCCGCCAGCGACGCCCGCCTGCGGGTTCGGCTTCTGGTGCTTCTTAACCATGTTCACGTTCTCAATGACAACGGTGTCGTTATCAAGAACGCGAATGACTGTGCCAGTTCGGCCCTTGTCACGACCTGTCGTCACTATGACGCGGTCACCCTTGCGAATGCGATTCATGTCGTTTCCCCGTCTCCGTGTCGAGTCCCTTACAGGACCTCTGGTGCCAGAGAGATGATCTTCATGAACTGCGAGTTACGCAGTTCGCGCGTCACGGGCCCGAAAATACGGGTTCCGATCGGCTCCAATTTGGTGGTCAGTAGGACCGCGGCATTGCCGTCGAAGCGGATCAGAGATCCGTCCGCACGACGCACGCCGTGACGAGTACGCACGACAACGGCGTCGTACACCTCACCCTTCTTAACCTTACCGCGAGGGATCGCGTCTTTGACGCTCACCTTAATCACATCACCAACGCTGGCATAGCGACGCTTCGAGCCGCCAAGCACCTTGATGCACATCAGACTGCGAGCGCCGCTGTTGTCAGCCGCAGAAAGCAGGGTCCGTGTTTGAATCATTTACGTACTCCCGTTGGCTTCAGCGCGCGCGTGTTACGACACGCGCGAGCGTGTAGCTCTTGCGGCGCGAGAGCGGGCGACAGGGCACGATCGACACAGTGTCGCCCGCCTTGCACTCGTTGTTTTCGTCATGGGCGAGCAACTTCGTGGTACGGCGAATGTACTTGCCATACTGCGGGTGCTTCACCAAACGCTCGACTGCTACCGCGATGGTCTTATCCATTTTGGTGCTAACGACACGGCCGGTGAGCGAACGCTCCGCGGCAACCGTCTCGTTTGTAATTTCAGCGGACATCAGGCCTTACCTCCGGCGTGCTTCTGATTAAGCGCCGTCTTAATGCGCGCAATGCTCTTGCGCACCTTGCCGTGCTGATCGGGCTTGGCAGGCTGGCCAGCAGCAGCCGCCATGCGCAGATTGAACTGCTCACGACGAAGCTTCAGGAGTTCTTCCTGTAGTTCCGCCGGGGTCTTGGTGTTGAGATCTTTGAAGCTCATGACATTCCTCAGTGCGTGCGCTTAGCGCACCTGGCGCTTCACGAACGTGGTCGCGATCGAGAGCTTGGCAGAAGCGAGTCGGAACGCCTCACGGGCGACCTCCTCAGTAATGCCTTCCATCTCGAACAACACCTTCCCGGGCAGAACGCGGGCCACCCAGTACTCGACGTTACCCTTACCACTACCCATTCGAACTTCGAGTGGCTTCGCGGTGACCGGAATATCCGGGAACACGCGAATCCAAATCTGACCGCCACGCTTAACGTAACGGGTCATCGCTCGACGAGCCGCTTCGATCTCTCTCGAGGTCATGCGGCCGCGGCCTGTGGCCTTGAGCCCGAATGTCCCGAACGCCACCGTGCTGCCACGGTGAGCCGAACCGGTATTCGTGCCCTTAAACTGCTTTCGGAACTTGGTGCGCTTTGGCTGCATCATGGTCGTGGTTTCCCTTCGCGCGCCTTAAGCCGTCTGAGCCGAATCGGCTAGAGCCGCATCCGCCGCAGCTTCCGCGCGATCAAGCGCGGAGCGGTCGAATACTTCGCCCTTGAAGATCCAAACTTTGACGCCGATGAGGCCGTAGGTGGTGTGTGCTTCAGCAAAGCCGTAATCAATGTCCGCACGGAACGTGTGCAGCGGGATTCGGCCCTCGCGGCTCCACTCAGTACGGGCGATTTCAGCGCCATTCAGACGACCCGACGCGCGGACCTTGATGCCGAGCGCGCCACTGCGCATCGTGTTCATCACCGAGCGCTTCATAGCGCGGCGGAACATGACTCGTTTCTCGATCTGCTGCGCAATGCCTTCGGCGACGAGCTGGGCGTCGGCTTCTGGCTTGCGGATCTCCGCAATATTAATGCGAACGTCCTGCACCGGTAGACGCAGACGACGAGCAACTTCAGCGCGGACCTTTTCAATGTCCTCGCCCTTCTTGCCGATCACAATGCCCGGGCGGGCCGTGTGAATCGTGATGTTGACACGTCGAGCGGCACGCTCGATGTGGATCTGACTAACCGACGCGTCGGCAAGACGCTTCTTCAGAAACTCACGTACCGTATGATCGTTACGAATGAGAATCGGGAAGTTCTTCGAGTGGGCATACCACTTCGAAGTCCAGTCACGGGTGATACCGAGACGGATGCCTGTCGGATGTACTTTTTGGCCCATGTTTCTCTAGTCCTCGGCCTTACTTGGCCGCATCCGCGACGTAGATCGTGATGTGACTGTTACGTTTGACGATCTGAGTACCACGACCCTTCGCACGAGCGCCAAAGCGCTTTAGCGTTGCAGCCGTATCTACCTCAATTCGCCAGACCTTCAGCTCATCGATATCAGCATTGAAATTGTGCTCGGCATTTGCAATCGCCGACTCCAGCACTTTCAACACGAGCTCAGCACCCTTTTTGGGCATGAACTTCAGCGTCGAAAGTGCCTGGCCAACTGGCTTGCCACGGACAACGTCCGCTACCAGGCGACACTTCTGCGGTGAGATGCGCGCGTTGCGCAACTTAGCGAAAGTTTGCATAGATCAGCCCGCCTTACGGTCGCCGCCGTGCGCCTTGAAGGTGCGCGTCGGGGCAAACTCGCCGAGCTTGTGACCGACCATGTTTTCGGTCATGAGGACCGGGACATGATTGCGGCCGTTGTGGACGGCGATCGTAAGACCGACCATCTCTGGGATGACCATCGAGCGGCGCGACCAGGTCTTGATCGGGCGGCGGTCGTTCTTCGCAGCGGCAACCTGCACCTTCTTAGCGAGGGGCAGATCGACGAACGGACCTTTCTTAAGTGAACGTGGCACGTTAGGACCCTCGAATTACTTGCGGCGCTGCACGATGAACAGATTCGTGCGCTTGTTGTGACGGGTCTTCTTACCCTTTGTCTGCCAGCCCCACGGGGATACCGGGTGCGGGTTACCTTGGCCGGACTTACCCTCACCACCACCGTGCGGGTGATCGACAGGGTTCATCACGACGCCACGAACAGTCGGACGGATACCGCGCCAGCGCTTAGCACCGGCTTTGCCGTACTGGCGCAGGTTGTGCTCATCGTTGCCCACTTCACCAATGGTGGCACGGCAATCGATATGCACTTTACGCATTTCGCCAGAGCGGAGGCGAATGAGGGCATGCAAGCCTTCACGCGCCGTGAACTGAGCCGAAGCGCCGGCCGAACGAGCCATTTGCCCGCCCTTACCTGGCTTCAACTCGATGTTATGGATCGAGGTGCCGACCGGAATGTGACGCAACTGCATCGCATTGCCCGGCTTGATCGGCGACTCCTGACCCGACTGCACTTCGTCACCAACCTTCAAACCCTTCGGGGCGAGGATGTAGCGACGCTCACCATCCTTATAAAGGACAAGTGCGATGTGCGCCGAGCGATTCGGGTCGTACTCAACCCGCTCGACTGCGGCAGGAACGCCGTCCTTGTCGCGACGGAAGTCGACCAAGCGATACTTGTGCTTGTGACCGCCGCCCTTGTGGCGCGTCGTAATGCGGCCCGAACTGTTGCGAGCGCCCGTCGAGTTCTGAGCGACGAGCAACGGCGCGTAGCCCTTGCCCTTGTGCAGGTGCGAGCGGTCCGGCTTCACGACGAATCGCGTACCCGGTGACGTCGGCCTCAGTTTGATCATTGCCATGGCTATTGCCCTTTAGTCCCGAGGCCCTTAGGCCTTCACCGCGCCTGAGAGATCAATCGTCTGACCGGATTTGAGGCTGACATACGCCTTCTTCCAATCCGAACGACGACCCACCATCGCGCCGAAACGCTTCTCCTTACCCGCGACGTTGACAACCTGAACGGCCTCAACTTCGACGGAAAACATCAGCTGTACGGCAGCACGGATCTCTGGCTTCGACGCATCGCGCCGGACGCGAAACACGTATTGCCCGTTCTTTTCGCTGACGCGCGCCGATTTCTCGGACACGTGCGGGACGATCAGAATGCTGATCAATCGCTCGGTCATCGCAACCGATACTGTGTTGGTAGCGGTGCTCATACCAAGCGCTCCTCGATCATCTTCAGTGCGCCGACCGTCACGAGCACCTTGTCATGGCGCGCGAGGCTGACCGGATCGATCTGCGCAACCGTGAGAATCTCAACGATCGGCAGATTGCGCGCTGCTAGAAACAGGTTCTCATCGAAAGCCTCAACAATAATCAGCGCTTTTTCAGCGCCAAGGCTCTTCAACTGAGCAGCCAGCAGCTTCGTCTTTGGCGCTTCGAGCGTGAAGGACGAGACAACGACCAATGCTTCGCTACGCGCAAGCTCGGAGAACATCGCGCGGATCGCGCCGCGGTACATCTTCCGGTTGACCTTCTGCGAGTAGTCGCGAGGACGCGCCGCAAAGGCACGACCGCCACCCACCCAGATCGGGCTACGAATGGAACCGGCACGAGCACTGCCCGTACCCTTCTGACTGTGCGGCTTGCGGCCGCCACCACGGACTTCGGCACGGGTCTTCTGAGCCTTTGTGCCCGCGCGACCAGCCGCCATGTAGGCGACGATCACCTGGTGCACTAGGGTCTCATTGAAATCGCGAGCGAAAGCGGCATCTGCCACTTCGATCTCAGCGGCGCCGGCCCCGGCATTCACTACCTTGAGCTTCATGGAGTTGCCTCGCCTTACTTCTTAGCCGGGGCGACGCGTACGCGTCGAGCCTGGCCCTTGACCTTAACCGACGGGCGAACGACCACGGTACCGCCTTTGGTACCCGGGACAGCGCCGCGGATGAGGATCAGGTTGCGCTCAGCATCGATCGCGACGACGCGGAGGTTTTCCGTGGTCACCCGATCAACGCCCATGTGGCCCGACATCCGCTTACCCTGGAACACACGGCCCGGCGTTTGACGCTGGCCGATGGAACCGGGGGCACGGTGCGTGACCGAGTGGCCGTGGGATCCGCCGCCGCCGGCGAAGTTGTGGCGCTTCATGACGCCAGCAAATCCCTTGCCCATTGTAGTACCGGTCACATCAACGACCTGACCGGCCGCAAACATACCGACCGACAGTTCAGCGCCGGCCGCGAGGTCGTCGCCGTTGCCGTCGTGAATACGGAATTCGTGGAGAGCCTCACCTGGTGCCACATTCGCCTTAGCGAAGTGACCGGCGGCGGCCTTAGTGACACGGGAAGGACGGCGCGTACCGAAGGTGATTTGCACCGAACGGTAACCGTCGCTTTCAAGCGTCTTAATCTGCGTGACGCGATTGGGCAGCGCCTCGATCACGGTGACCGGCACAGTCTCGCCGGCATCCGTAAACACGCGGGTCATGCCGCGTTTGCGACCGACCAGCCCCAAGCCATGCTTCAGGCTCATTGGGTCTACACCTCTTTACGTCCACCCACTGCAATTGGCAGGTGGCGTTTCAACTATCGCCGCTGAAGCCTAGACTTCATCGGCGCCCTAAGTCACTGATTTTGAACCCGTTCCAACAACTCTACCGTGGTTTCAGCCCCGCGCCCGAACCGGTGTAAGCCGGTTTAGCTGTCTGGACTGACCTTCGGAGAGCACACCTGGATAAGGCGGGCCACAGCGAGCCGCCGATAATAGGCGGACTTGTCTAACAATGCAACAGCCGCGACACGGAAAGTCACCGTATCGCGACTGAAAACTCAGTTCAATTTGATCTGGACGTCCACGCCCGCTGGCAACTCTAACTTCATGAGCGCATCGACCGTTTTGTCGGTCGGGTTCAGGATGTCCATGAGGCGCTTGTGCGTGCGAATCTCGTACTGGTCTCGCGCATCCTTGTCGCCGTGCGGCGCCGTAAGAACGGTGAAACGCTCCATTTTGGTTGGCAGGGGGATCGGTCCACGAACCGTCGCGCCCGTGCGCTTGGCCGTCTCTACGATCTCGCGTGCCGAATTGTCAATAAGGCGGTGATCGAATGCTTTCAGACGGATACGAATATTTTGGTTGGCCATGGCCTTCGTCCTTGCGTCAAATAGCGGCAGAAGCGTTAAGAATCTGCCTGAAAAAAAACCGGCTCGGCCACCCCCTAGGGCGACCGAGCCGGCGATTATACACAAATATCGTCTTAGAGAAGAATCTTCGAAACGACACCGGCGCCGACGGTACGACCGCCTTCACGGATAGCGAAACGAAGGCCGTCTTCCATCGCGATCGGGCTGATCAACTCAACCGTCATCTTGATGTTGTCACCCGGCATGACC